>CAYNNX010000538.1:0-4398 GCA_964398515.1 uncultured Streptantibioticus sp.
GGTGCCGTAGATCCGCTGCAACTGCGGGTTCTTCTCGCTGCCCCGCCAGTACGCGGCGGCCGAGCGCATCAGCTTGAACGCCGGGATGTTGCGGGTGGTGGGCAGGTGGGGCCCCCGGCACAGGTCCTTCCAGCACAGCTCGCCGGTCTTGGCGTCGAGGTTGTCGTAGATCGTCAGCTCGCCCGCGCCGACCTCGGCGGAGGCACCTTCCGCCGCCTCGGCGGCCGAGCCCTTCAGGCCGATGAGCTCGAGCTTGTAGGGCTCGCCGGCGAGTTCCTCGCGCGCGGCCTCGTCGGTGACCGGACGGCGGGAGAAGCGCTGGCCGCGCTTGATGATCTCCTGCATCTTCTTCTCGACGGCCTTGAGGTCATCGGGGTTGAAGGGCCGGTCGACGTCGAAGTCGTAGTAGAAGCCGTCCTTGATCGGCGGGCCGATGCCGAGCTTGGCCTCCGGGAAGATCTCCTGGACGGCCTGGGCCATCACGTGGGCGGCGGAGTGGCGCAGGATCGCCAGGCCGTCCTCGCTGCCGATCTCGACCGGCTCGACCTCGTCGCCGTCGGCGACCTCGTAGGCGAGGTCCTTCAGCTGGCCGCCCACGCGGGCGGCGACGACGGAGCGCTCGCCGCCGAAGATGTCCGCAGCCGTCGTCCCCGTTGTGACCACCCGCTCTTCCCGCTCATCGGAATCGCGTTTGATGACCACACGGACGTCTGACACCGGTCTCTCCTGACTGAAGTCCTCGCAAGGTGCGCAGCGGAGCTGCTCCGGTGAATCGTACCGAGCCCGGGGTCCTGCGTGCGAAGCCTCAAGGCCGCGGTCACCCGCCGTCTCAGCCGTCCTGGTCGGAGAGGTCCTCGCGGATCTCCCCCGAGACGTCCTCGTAGGCGTCCGCGCCCCCGTGCAGCGACTTCAGCAGGCGGTCCCGCTCGGCCTCGTCCACGTCGACCACGGTCACCTCTCCCGGACCGCTGAGCCTGCGGAAGCCGCCGCGGCTCTCCAGGCTGCCGCTGATCCGCACCGGCTGGCCCGCCAGGTGGGCCCGGGCGGCGATCCGGTAGGCGTCCTCGCCGAGCCGCACCCGGATCCGGCGCACCTCCGCGCCGGCCAGCACGCGCAGCCGGACCGTGCCGCCGCCGCCCGGGCGGTTGCTGCGCAGGGTCACGACGGTGCCGGTGACGGTCACGGGGACCGGCGGCTCGGCGGCGAGGTAGCGGGCGGCGGCCTGCTGGAGCGCGGGCAGGTCGCCGGGGGTGAACTCGACGGGCTCGGGGCGGGCGGCGACGCCCTCCGGCAGACCCGCCGCGGGAGACCAGGCCAGCGCGATGCGGGCGCCCTCGCTGCCGCGGACCAGCCGGGCGATCGACATGACCAGCTCATGACACACGCCGAGCTCGACCGCGGTGTCGAACGCCTCGATGCGGCCGGTGGCGCGCTGGTAGTCCACGGCGTCCCGGGCCGCCTGGAGGGCGCGCAGCAAGGTGGTGGTGACCGCACGGCCGTCGGGGGCGGGCGCGTAGGCGGTCAGCAGATGGCCGCCGGGGCTCGGCCCGACGAGGACCTGGCCGAGGCAGGCGGTGGCGTGCCGGCCGTGCCGCCCGCCGAAGTACCCGGCGGGCTCGCGGGCGGCACGGGCGGCGGCCATGACCATCGCGCGTGCCGCGCCGCGCAGTTCCCGGTTGGCGAACCACGGCACGGCGCCCGCCAGGTGCGGCATGTCGCGCTGCCAGCGGATCTCGTCACCGGGCACGGTGAGGGCGAGCAGCACGTCGCGGGCCGAGGGGGCGCCGGAGCGGGCGAGCGCGGTGAGCGCCTCGCCGACCAGATCGGCGTAGTCCCCGTACCCCTTGCGGGCCGGGACGAGCAGGCTGGTGCCGAGGCCGTTGCCGCGCTGGGACCCCGCGCCGGGCGGGGTCCAGCGGGTGTAGCGGCCGCTGACGCCGCCGCGGCGCTCCCATCCGTGCCGCACCAGCAGGGCGGTGAGCACCTCGGGGTCGACTCGGCCTGGGTCGGGCAGCTCCGGTGCGTCCTGGTCGCCTCGCATCAGGGTCTCCCTCCGGCCCCGACCCGGCTCATGATCTCGCACAACGCCCGGTCGTCGAAGATCCGCGCGGTGGGGATCCGCACGGTGGTCTTGCGCTTGCCGGTCACCGCGTGGCCGGCCAGGTTGGTCCAGTAGCAGCAGTGGCGCAGCTCCATCCGGTCGTGTCCGGCCCGCAGCCACTGGTCCTGGGTGCGCGGCACGAGCATCACGACGAGGATCTTGTGGACCGAGACCGGGTGCCGGGCGAGTTTGGCGAGGTGTTCGTTCTCCAGCGTGAAGGAGAAGAACGGTCCCGGCGGGTTCGGCGCCACCTGGTAGGTGCACTTCAGCTGCACCTTGATGGTGACCTCGTCGTCGACGGCGTGCAGCCGCGATGCGTGGCTCACGTGCCAGTCGATGCCGTTGTCCGGAAAGGGCTGGGCGAGCGAGCATCCGGCCGCGGCCGCGACCGCGTGCAGGTAGCCCACCTGAAGGGTCTCCATACAACTGGTGGTGGCGAGCCCGCCCCTGCGCGTCGTCCCACGCTCGGGAGCCAGCCCGCCCGGTTCGGGCTGCGCGAGCGCCATGGCTGCTGCCGTGCCTTCCGGGCCGTGCGTGGTGCCTGATCGTCGTTTGTGCGACGTGCGTTCCGTCATCGAACGTTCCGTCACATCTGTTGTCTCCGGCCGGAATGATCCGCAAACGAGTGCGGTTCGTTGACTCGGTGTCACGGGTATGAGACGGGCGGGTGGACGTCCACGCAGGCCGCAACACCGCTGAGCGGTGTGCGGGTTGGACGCTCGTCACCTTCCGTACGGCGCAACAGCCCGCGCACGGGCCCAAGGTGGACAGGGGGCCGGCCATGTCACGCTGGTTCGAAGGACCTCTCGCCGCGTTCGACACCGAGACGACGGGCGTGGACGTCGAGAACGACCGGATCGTGTCGGCGGCGCTCGTGGTGCAGGACGCCGAGGGCACCCGGCCGCGGGTCCGGCGCTGGCTGGTGGACCCGGGCGTGCCGGTGCCCGAGGCCGCGACGGCGGTGCACGGGCTGACCGAGGCGCATCTGCGGCGCCACGGCGGTGCGCCCGGTCCCGCGGTCGAGGCGATGGCGCGCGCCCTGGCCGACGGCACCGCCGCCGGGCTGCCGCTGGTGGTGATGAACGCGCCCTTCGATCTGACGCTGCTGGACCGGGAGTTGCGGCGGCACCGGGGCACCGGGCTCGACGCGTACTGGTCGATCGCGCCGCTGTGCGTGCTGGACCCCTGGGTGATCGACAAGCACGTCGACCGCTACCGCAAGGGCCGCCGCACCCTGACCGATCTGTGCGCGCACTACGGGGTGGCGCTCACCGAGGCCCATGACGCCGCCGCCGACGCCGCCGCGGCGCTGGCCGTCACCCGGGCGATAGGCCGCCGGTTCGACGGCGGTTCGCTGGGCGGCCTGTCGCCGGCCGAGCTCCACGTCCGGCAGGCGCTGTGGCACGCCGCCCAGGCCCGGGGGCTGGAGGCATGGTTCGCCCGCAACGGCTCGGCGCAGCCCTGCGACCCGGCGTGGCCGCTGCGGCCCCAACTTCCGGAAGCCGCCTGAGGGTTCGGCACCCGCGGCGCCCTGGCATGCGAAGCGGCACGGAGAAGGCCGGTCAGCCTTCTCGCGGCTGACCGGCCTTTCCGGACGTGGGCGATACTGGGTTCGAACCAGTGACCTCTTCGGTGTGAACGAAGCGCTCTCCCACTGAGCTAATCGCCCGGGTGCGTTCCGCGGGGGCGCCGCGGCACGACCTGAACAATACAGGGCGGGGCACACTGCGTTCAAACGGCTTCCCGTCCGCCGTCCGCGCCCTCCCCGAGCCACCTGCTCAGTCCCCGCCGCCCGGCCCGCATCATCAGCGCGTGGTTGGCCCGGAAGAACGGCCGGCCGGGCACGGCGAGCGCGCGCAGCAGCCGCCTGCCGACCACGACGTGCTGCTCGTAGACGGCGACGGTGCCGAGCGGGCCGGGAGTCACCGCCCAGCCGGCGGTGCCGTCCATGTCGCCGGCGATGACCACCCCGAGCACCCCGGCGGCCGGGTCCCGGCGCCCCTGGCTGAGGGTGCAGGTCAGGTCGTAGGGCAGCAGCGAGCGGACGCGCACGGTCCCGGTGCGCTCGTCGAGCCGGTGCACCTCGCGGACCTGCGGCCACCAGCGCGGGTACCCCTCGATGTCCTCCAGCGCCGCGTAGACGGCCTGCGGCGAGGCGGACAGCCGCCAGACGCTGCGGAAGCGGTAGCCGTACCAGTCCATGGGCCAAGCCAACCGCACGCGGGGGGCCGGCCGCCAGGGCGCGAGCCGGGCCGTCGGGGCCGTCGTCGGGCAGAGAGCCTTTCCGGCGGCAGGGG
>CAYNNX010000539.1:0-4398 GCA_964398515.1 uncultured Streptantibioticus sp.
CCCCTCGTGGATGATGAGGCCCGCGTCGTAGCGCCCCGCCGCGACAGCCTCAATGATTTGATCGAACGGCACCACCTCGTGGGCGAAGCCCTCCGGCAGCAGCAGGCGCAGCGTCAGGAACGCCGTCGTCAGCGTGCCCGGCACCGCGATCTTGGCGCGGCGCAGCTCGTCGAGGGACATCGGCCGGCGGGCGACGACCATCGGGCCGTAGCGGTCGCCCATGCTGCACCCGCTGGGCAAGAGCGCGTACTTGTCGAGCAGGTGGGCGTAAGCGTGGAGACTGACGGCGGTGACTTCCAGCTCGCCGCGCAGGGCCCGGCGGTTGAGCGTCTCGATGTCCTGCAACTCGTGGCGGAACTCCAGGTCGCCGGTGTCGATCTTGCCGTGCGCCAGGGCGTGGAACATGAAGGCGTCGTCGGGGTCGGGGCTGTGCCCGACCGTGATGCGTCGTTTGCTCATGGGTGGCTCCGGTGGTTCGTGACGGCCCCGGCGCTAACCGCAGCGGCCGGGCCACGCACAACCCGGCTCAGCGGAAGGCGTCGCGGACCTCCGGCTTCATCAGCACGACCAGCGCCCACACCCCGACCCCCACGCCCAGGCCGCAGCAGGCGCTGCCGGACAGGCACGGGATCGCCGCCGCCACCGCGCCGACCACGCTCAGCCCGTAGGAGCGCAGCGAGTACATCCGCCAGCCGCCCAGGATGCTCAGGAGCGCGAACACGAAGGTCAGGCCCGCCCCCACCGCGCTGACCAGGATACCCTGGCTCTTGATCTCGGCGGGCGTCTTTTTCTCCGCCTCCGCCGACACCCCGAAGATGCGGGCCGCCATCGCCTGGGACTCGGCCAGCCGCTCCGGCGGGACCGTCGCGGTGTAGATGCCGTTCACCACGAAGTACAGCGTCACCAGCAGGTTCAGCCCGCCGACGATCATCAGGAAGATCGCCGGCAGCTGCACGCGCTGGCGGGCCGCCGTCGCCGACACCGACACGTCAGGGTAGTCCAGCGGCGGGCGGTAGGGATCCGGCTCGGGAGGCTCGGGCGGGTAGGCGGAGGGGTCGTAGCTCATGCGTCTCTCCGGCAAGCGCGACAGTTCGCGGTATTGTACGAGGCCCCCGCACGAAACGTAGGGCCGCCAAACGCGGCGTCGATCCACCCACCTCACCCAAACTTCGCACTTTCTCCCCCACCTCAACCGCGAACGGCACTGGACAGGATTCAGGGAAGGACTTAAACTAACTAATGAGAAGAAGAACAAAACTGCATGGAGTCATATTCCGTATCGTCACTGGAGGTTTGTTTGACGACCGCATGTGTGGCGGAACCGGTCAGCGGGTTCCGCGAGTTGTCCCTCTCCCCTGAATTGCTGGCTGCCCTCGACCGTGCCGGCTACCTCGAGCCCACCCCGATTCAGGCCGCCTTCATTCCCGAAGCCTTGACCGGCCGCGACGTTATGGGCCAGGCCCAGACGGGCACCGGCAAGACCGCCGCCTTCCTGCTGCCGTTCATGAACGGCTGGCGCGACGACAACCGGCCCGGCCCCCAGGCCATCGTGCTGGCCCCGACGCGCGAGCTGGTCGTGCAGGTCGCCGAGGAGGCGTCCAAACTGTCCCCCAGCCGGCACTTGCGGGCCGTGCCGATCTACGGCGGCCAGCGCTTCCGCTCGCAGCTGGACCTGATGCGGCGCGGCTATTCCATCGCCGTCGGCACGCCGGGCCGGGTGCTCGACCACCTGTCGCGCGGCACCCTGACTCTGGAGCACGTCCGCTACGTCGTCCTCGACGAGGCCGACCGCATGCTGGACATCGGCTTCCGGCCGGACATCGAGAAAATCCTGCGCCGCTGCCCGCAGCGCCGGCAGACGCTGTTGCTGTCGGCGACGCTGCCGCCGCCGGTGCTGCGGCTGGCCCACCGCTACATGGTGGACCCGATCCACATCAACCTGTCGCCGGCCAAGGTGACGGTCGAGAACATCCGCCAGTCGTACATCACGGTGGACGAGGAGAAGAAGTTCGACTTGCTGCTGCGCGTGCTGGAGCGCGAGCAGCCGCGGCAGGCCCTCATCTTCTGCGAGCGCAAGCGCTGGGTGGAGCGGCTGTACAAGCAGCTGCGGCACCACCGCAAGGGCGTGGCGGCGATGCACGGCGACCTGCCGCAGTCGATGCGCAACCGCATCATGCAGGGCTTCCGCGACGGCAAGATCACCTGCCTGGTGGCGACCGACGTGGTCGGCCGCGGCATCGACGTGCGGAACATCTCGCACGTCATCAACTACGACGTGCCGCAGGACTGCGAGAACTACGTCCACCGCATCGGCCGCACCGGCCGCATCGGCGCCGACGGCATCGCCATCGCCTTCGTGACGCCGGAGCAGGGCCAGCACCTGACCGAGATCGAGATGTTCATCAACAAGATGATCCCCGAGGACCGCATCGACGGCTTCGAGTCGTACACGCCCAAGGCGGTGCGGCAGGAGAACGCCCCGCCGGAGCCGCCCAAGGTGGTGCAGAAGGTCTTCGGCCGTAGGACCAAGCGCTACAGCAACCGGCTGTAGTCGTTCGTATCAACCCGTCCGGAAGTCAGGGCCCCGCGGAGCACGCCACGGGGCCCTTCGCTTGCGCCGTGGCGTGCCCAACCGCCGGTCGCCCGTAACCGCAACAGTCGGCGTGAGAGTTGCCGACGCACCACCTCTGCCACATCCACCGGAACGCCTCTTCCAACTGGCGGCAGTAGCACGCGGCATTGGTCAGCGTCGCACGGCTCAGGCGGTCCCGCAAGCCGGCGCGCAGCTCGCGCAACCGATTTGGGTCGCCGGCCAACCCGCTGGCGATGGCCACGTAGGCTTCTGGAGTGTCGGCGATGAGGTCGTGCAGGCCGAGATGGGACAACAGCGTAACCCCCTGCCGGGACGCGCAAGTGCGGCCAGCGAGGGTGACCACCGGGACGCCCATCCACAGCGCGTCGCAGGTCGTATTGCTGCCCGCGAAGGGGAACGGGTCCAGACAGACATCGACCCCCGCGAAGAGTTGGAAGTATTCCCCACGGGGCCTCCGCCCCAGGAAGTTGAGGCGGCACGGGTCAATCCCGTTACGGGCAAAGGCCGCGGCCAGGCGCTGTTGGCTCTGGGCCTCCGCATTCCCCAAAAGATTCAGGCGGGAACCGGGGACTGCGGCGAGCAACCTGGCCCACAGGGCGATCACCTCGGGAGTCACCTTGAACAAGGCGTTGAACGACCCGAAGGTGACGTGCCCGGATCGGGCGGAAGGAGGCGGGGCAGGGGCAGGGCCCGGCGGGGGCTGGTAATAGCACCAGACCTCCGGGAGGCGGACGAGCTCCTCGGTGTGAAGTGCCTCCGTCCACCCGGGCGGGTCGGCCTGGGCATCCGTGATCCGATAATCCATGGTCGGCAGCCCGGTGCTGGCGGCGTAGCCGTACAACGTCACCTGGACGGGGGCCGGTTTGCGGGCGAAGACGAGCAACCGGTTGCTGCCGGTATGGCCCGCCAGGTCCACGAGAATGTCCACGCCGTCCGCACGAATCAGCTCGGCGACTTGGGCATCGGACAAGCCCACAAGGGAGCGCCAACGGTCGGCGGCCCGCTGACAGCGCTCGGAGACTGCGTCCGGTCGCGCCACGTCCGCATACCCGATGACCTCGAAGTGGTCCCGGTCATGGGCGGCGAGTATCGGCGCGCTGAAATAGCCCTGAACGTGTTCGCGGAAGTCCGGAGAAACGTACCCGACCCGCAAGCGGCGCCCCGGGTCAGGGCGAGCCCGCTCCGGCGAGAGGACGGGGCCCAGCGCCGCCGCGTGCAGCTGGGCCCAGAGGCGGTGTTCCGCGAAGACGGCCTCGGGCTCGTAGCCGGGATGGTAGTGCAGCACAAGCAGCAAGTTACTATGAGTCGCCACGGCACCCGGTTCGGCGGCGAGCGCCTGGCGGTAACAGGCGATGGCTTCGTCCAGCTGCCCTTGCTCCTTGTAGGCGTTACCGAGGTTGGTCAGTGCGTCCGCGTAACCAGGCCGGAGCCGCACGGCTTCCTTGTAGCTGGCGACCGCGTCGTCGAGTAGCCCCTGCGCCGCCAGTGCGAGCCCGAGGCTGTGGTGCGCCTCGGGGTGGTCGGGGCGGAGCCGCAAGGCATCCTGGAAGTGGCCCATCGCTTCGGCCACCTTGCCCTGCTCCAGGAGTCCGTCGCCGTAATTGCTCAGCGCCTCCGGGTAAGCGGGGCGGAGCCGCAAGGCCTGCCCGTGGTGCCGCAACGCCTCCTCCAGCCGGCCCAGAAAGCGCAGGGCCACTCCCAGGTTATTGTGCGCCTCGGGGTAGTCGGGACGGAGGCGCAGGGCCTCCTGGTAGCTGGCGACGGCCTCGGCGAAGCGGCGCTGGCCGGTAAGGGCGACCCCCCGG
>CAYNNX010000540.1:0-4375 GCA_964398515.1 uncultured Streptantibioticus sp.
CCGGTCGTCCTCCGTCAGGCTCTTCAGCGCCGACTCGGCCGCCCGGCCCACCTCACCGGCACACCGGCACGTTCACCGGGCGGCGGCGCGGGCGTACCCCGGCTCGCCGGGGTCTGCCGCCCGGGCGCCGGTGTCGGGGGAGGGAGGGCCTTCCCGGCGCAGGGCCCGCGACGCCTGGACGCCGGTGAGGGCGAGGAAGACCAGCCCGATCGCGGGGTAGAGCGCGGAGAGCGCCATCTGGCCCGGGTTCTGGTGGAGTTCGGCGCGCAGCCCGGGGGTGTGCGGGACGGCCCACAGCAGGAAGGAGCAGAAGAGCAGGCCGGTCAGCACGGCCCCGGCCGTCCACAGCGCGTTCCGCCGCCGCAGCGCCTCGGAGGCGAGCAGCAGCACAACCGGCACGCACCACACCCAGTGGTGCGACCACGACACCGGGCTGACCAGCAGCGCGGTCACGGCGCAGGCGCACACCGCCCAGGCCCGTCCGGCCGGCAGCCGGTCCCCGGCCAGGGCCGCCGCAACCGCCGCCGTGAGCCCGAGTACCGCCACGACTCCCGCCAGGACGGTCCAGGCGTGGCCGGGGTCGCCGGTGTGCATCAGTCGGGCGAGGACGCCGCGCAGCGACTGGTTCGCGGTCTCCTCGGCGTGGCCGGCCCGGTTGGCCTGGAAGACCATCCGTGTCCAGAAGTTCTCGGAGTCGCGGGGCAGGGCCACGGCGGCGGAGGCCGCGGTGGCCGCGAAGGCGCCGACGGCGACGGCCGCGCGGCGCAGTGACGGATTCCACACCGGCTCCCCGCTCCGCAGCCGCCGCCAGCCCTGCGCGGCGCCGACCAGGGCGAGGAAGACCGCGAAGAGCGCGGGCGTGAGCTTGATCCCGGCGGCGATCCCGATGCCGCATCCGGCCCAGCGGTGGCCGCTGCGCCGGGTCACGTCCCAGAGCACCAGGGCGGCGAGGAGCAGGTTGACCTGGCCGTATCGCAGGGTGGTCCAGACCGGTTCGCACCACACGGCCGCCGCGGAGATCGCCAGTGCCGCGGCCGCGGGCGGGACGCGGTGCGGCCGTCCGGTCAGGCGCAGCGACAGGTGGACCACGACCACCACCAGCCCCAGGTTGGCGGCGGTGGCCGCGGTGCGCATCACCGGGACCGCGAGCCAGGTCAGCGGGGTGAACAGCATCGCGGCGAACGGCGGATAGGTGGTCGGCAGCTTCGCCTCGGTGGCCACCATGGCGTACAGGTCCTGGCCGGTGCGGACGGCCTGGCCCTCGGCCCGGTAGACCATGAGGTCGATCATGGACACGTGGGCTGCGCGCTGGGCGATCCAGAAGCCCGTGAAGGAGACCAGGCAGGCCAGCGCCGCGAGCACGGTGCCGCGCGCGGGCCGGCGGCGGGGCAGGGCCAGGGCGGTCCGCCGGGTGGGGGCGCCGGTGCTCGGCTCTGTCGCCTTCACGGTGTGCGACTCCTGTGGTCCGGGGTGCGGCGGACGGCTCGGTGGTCCCGGGATCGGCGGGACGAGGGGGTGGTGACGGCCGACGTTACCCGCCGCCGACCGGCCGCGCGGTGCGCAGCCCCGGGACCCCGGCGGCCGATTTGGCGAAAGACCCCCCGGGCCGTGTAATCTTTGTGGAGTCGCCGGGGGCGCCCGGCGGTGAGAGACCTGGGGCTATAGCTCAGTTGGTAGAGCACTTGCATGGCATGCAAGGGGTCAGGGGTTCAAATCCCCTTAGCTCCACGCGATAGGGAGAGCGGGTCGTCCGGTGAGGGCGGCCCGCTCTTCGTTGTCCGCTGACGGCTCGTCGATAGCGTCGGCTTCACGCCAACCCCCCGGCTATTACCTTCCCTTGACCAGTTCTTGACGCGAGCATGTCCCTGACGTGGACAGTTCAGGGCCAGAGTTGCGCCTTGTGGTTCGCCGTCACCGTTATCCGGTGACGGCGAACCGCATCATGCGACATTTCGTTTCGCTGGGGGTTACATGAAGCTTGTCCGTCACAGAACTCGCGCCGGGCTGGCGGCAGCGGCGACACTGCCGCTGGTGGCCGGCGCACTGGCTGTGGGCATACCTTCCGCCCAGGCAGCCGCCCCGCACGGCCGGCAGGTGCTGACCAACACCATGCCGCTGTGGGCGACCGCCCGGGCCGACCGCGGGTCCGCCGCCGACTCGACCACCGTGCACGCCCGCGTTTTCCTCGCCGGCCGCGACGCGCAGGGCCTTGCGGACTACGCGCGCGCCGTCTCCGACCCCAAGTCCGCTCTGTACGGCAAGTACCTGACCGCGCAGCAGGCCCAGGCCCGCTTCGGTGCGACGCCGCAGCAGATAGCCGAGGTCACCGGATGGCTGAAGTCCTCGGGCCTGACGGTGACCGGCACCAACGAGCACTACATCTCGGTCAGCGGTGACAAGGCCGCGGTCGAGAAGGCGTTCAGCACCGAGCTGCACGACTACACCAAGGACGGCCACGTCTACCACGCCCCGTCGAAGGCGGCCTCCGTGCCCGCCTCGCTGCACGGCGCTGTGCTGACCGTCTCCGGCCTGGACAACGCGCCCAAGCTGGCCCGGCACGACGACACGCTTCCCCAGCCGGAGGCCGTCGCCAGGCAGTCCGGCCCGTTCTCCTCGTACTACGGGTCGAGCGTCGCGAAGGGCCTGCCCAAGGCCTACGGCGGTGCCGTGCCCTACGTGATCAAGGGCTACACCGGCAAGCAGCTGCGCGCCGCCTACGGTGCCAAGGGCTGGACCGGCAAGGGCGTGACCGTCGCCATCACCGACGCCTACGCCTCGCCCTACATCGCCAAGGACGCCGCCGAGTACGCCAAGCGCAACGGTGACGCCCCCTACCGCAAGGGCCAGCTCAGCCAGGTCTTGCCGGGCTCGTACAACAACGTCGGCACCTGCAAGGCGGCGGGCTGGTACGGCGAGGAGACCCTCGACGTCGAGGCGGTGCACGCGGTGGCCCCGGCCGCCAACATCGTCTACGTCGGCGCCGCCTCCTGCAACGACCCGGACCTGCTCGACAGCCTCAACAAGGTGGTCGACCTGCACCTGGCCGACATCGTCTCCAACTCCTGGGGCGACGTCGAGGCCAACGAGACCCCGGACATGGCGGCCGCCTACGACCAGGTCTTCCAGCAGGGCGCCGTCGAGGGCATCGGCTTCTACTTCTCCTCCGGTGACAACGGGGACGAGGTCGCCAACACCGGCACGAAGCAGGTCGACACCCCCGCCAACTCGCAGTGGGTCACCGCCGTCGGCGGCACCTCGCTCGCCGTCGGCAAGGGGAACAAGTACCTGTGGGAGACCGGCTGGGGTACCAACAAGACCATGCTGTCCGCCGACGGCAAGAGCTGGGCCGCGCTGCCCGGCGGCTACATCTACGGCGCCGGCGGCGGCACCAGCAAGACCCAGACCCAGCCGTTCTACCAGCGCCATGTCGTCCCCGACACGCTGAGCAAGCAGGACGGCGCGACGGCCATGCGGGTCGTGCCGGACATCGCCGCGGTCGGTGACCCGACCACCGGCTTCCTGGTCGGCCAGTCGCAGACCTTCCCCGACCACTCGGTCCGGTACAGCGAGTACCGCATCGGCGGCACCTCGCTCGCCGCTCCGGTGATCGCCGCCATCCAGGCCCTCGCCCAGCAGGCCCAGCACGGCGTGCCGATCGGCTTCGCGAACCCGGGTATCTACTACCGGTACAACACGAAGGCGTACCACGACGTCACCGACCACCCGCTCGGCCAGGGCCGCACCCTCGCCGACGTCCGCGTCGACTTCAAGAACGGCTTCGACGCCAAGAACGGGCTGATCACCTCGCTGCGCACGCTCGGCCACGACAGCTCGCTCAACGCGACCACCGGCTACGACAACGTCACCGGCGTCGGCAGCCCGGCCGCCGGCTACGTGGACTCGTACGTTCCGCGCGGTCACTGATCGAAAACTCCCTGGGGAGGGCCCGTACCGGGATGTCCGGTGCGGGCCCTTCCCGCCCTGGGGTAACCTGACCCCATGCGTGCCGTACGCCTTCTGCTTACCGGGCCGCGCTGACAGTTGATCCACCGCAGATCCAGTCAGTGCGGCGACCCCTCCTGTGCGAGGGGTCTTTTGTTTTCCGAAGGCAGACCGGGCGTACGCCTGTCATGACATCGATGGAGCTTCGAGGGACATGAGCGAGACCACACCCGCCGCAGAGGCGGCCGCGCCGCACCGCTACAACGCCGGCCTGGCCGCCGACATCGAGGCGCGCTGGCAGGACCGGTGGGAGCGGGAGGGCACGTTCAACGCCCCCAACCCGAACGGCGGAGAGCTGGGCGGTCCGGCGGAGATCGTCGAACGCCCCAAGAAGTTCATCATGGACATGTTCCCGTACCCCTCGGGTGCGGGG
>CAYNNX010000541.1:0-4374 GCA_964398515.1 uncultured Streptantibioticus sp.
GGCGAAGGCGGCGGTGGCGAAGACGCCGGCGAGGGCGCGGGAGAGGCTGGTGAACAGCCGCCAGGGCCGGTTGGCCCGCACCATGCCGGCGATCATGCGGATGTGCCCGCGCAGCCCGGGTACGACATAACGATCGGGCCCGGCCGGACCGGCGCCCGCGGTCCGGTCCGCTCTGCGGGCGCGACGGCCGATCACCGCGGGCTGGTCCGGGGGGCCGGCCCGCCGGACCAGCCGGCCGACGACTCCGACCACGGCCTGCCGCACGCGGGAGTGAAGGCGCCGGGAGCCCAGAGCGGGCAGCGAGATCAGCGCGACGCGGCGCTCGGGGTCGGCCTCGACGCTGATCGGGTAGAGCCCGGCGCGGCGGGGCAGGTCGGTGAGGAAGATGCCGATGTCCCAGTCCGTGTCCTCCAGGTGGCTGCTGACGATGTCGGCCATGTCGCCCACGTCGACCCGCTCGTCCGCGACCAGCGGAGAGGTGGCGGTCTCCACCTCCCAGCGGATCCGCGCGTCGACGCGCCGGGCGAGGTGGCGGGGGAGCTCAGGGGCGAGGTCCCGGGCGATCTCCGAGGGCAGGCCGGGATCGGCGACCAGGACGACCCGCAGGGTCCTTACGTGCGCGGCCGGCTGCGGGCGCTTCACGCGGCCCCCGATTCCCGGGGGGCGAGACGATGACTCCCGCCGCCAGGCTGCGGGCGGTACGCCCTGTCGTCCCGATCGGATCGCAAGGCCACATCTCCAGCCTCCCACCGGGCGCGGCCGGGGCAACCGGTGTACGCCCCCGGAGTGGGCCGTACGGGGACCGGCGAGCCGGCGGTCCCCGCCGCGCCGACCGCCCGCTCGTCCTGGCAGCGGCGCGCCGGCACCGCCGCACCGGACGGGCGGGCCTGTCGCCTCACTGCAAGAGCCAGTGGGCGACCGCCGCGCCCCATCCGCCGACGAAGCCGAGCCACTGGGGGTGCACCAGGCCGATAATGGCGGGGATGGTCGGGACGCTCAGCAGGCTACGGAACCAGAGTGCGGCCATGGGCGCGTCTTCGCAGCGGTCCAGGACGGCCAGCGTCGCGGTACAGATGATCACTGCGAGGAGCGAGGTGCCGGACAGGTCGGCGAGGCCGAACAGGACGAGCTCCCAGACCGCAGGTCCTGGGTGCTGCCACCGCGCGTAGGTGAAAGCGGAGGCTCCGACGGCGAAGACCAGTGCCGGGCAGTAGACCGACAGCAGCAGCCGCAGCGTGGTGTACCACCACGGCGCCGACGGCTTGAGGGGCGGAGGCGGATAGGCCCAGGACGACGGAGGCGCATAGGCCGCGCTCCCGAACATCTCCTTCCACGTGCCGGTGAACGTGTCGGAGGAGGATGCGAACGTGGACTGGGGCTCCTCACGCGGGGGTTCGAAAGTGCCGCCGAACCCCCAGCCCGGCGCGGGGCCTGGCTCGGTGTCGTCCGTGCTGTCCGCAGGGCTGCCGGGGATGGTGTCTTGGCTCGTCGTGTGCTTGTCCGTGGTGTCCGCGGACGTGGTGCGGACAACCTCGCCCGGTACGACCCTCACCCCAGCGTCATGTGCTGCCGGGTCGATCCCCATCCGTTCGCGTGCCGCGGCCATCTGTGCGCCGTGGGCGTCAAGCTGCACATCGGCGGCTTCCAGTACCCGGTCGTACTCCCACAGTTCCGTAGGCCGGCTCTCCGCTGCCCATGGGTCCTCGCCGCCGTGGCCGTCGTCGTTGTTGTCGTCCGCCAGGTCGTGCTGCTGCCGCAGTCGCTCCAAAGTCTGGCGGCGCTCTTCGGCGAGCCGCAGGGCTTCAACGCGCAGTTCCTCCGCCTCCTCCCGCTCCCGTCGCGCTCGGGCCAGCCGTGCTTCCGTTTCGGCCAGCCGCTTCTGGTGATCGACGAGTTGGCGCTGGATATCGGCGACGTCCGGGGCCCGCAGCTCGGCCCCCGCGTGGTCGCGCTCGCTCTCCAGGTCTGAGCACCGCTTCTGCAGATCGGCGACCATGCTCATGAAGACGTAGATCAGCCGGGTGAGCCCCATCAGCGCTTCCTGCGCTTGCAACTGGCCTTTGCGTGCGTCGTCGAGCCGAAGCTGCAGGTCCAGCACCGTGCCGGCGGGCTGTTCCACCACAGCCGGTACCTGGCGGGTGATGGCGGCCTTCTCGGCCGCCTCCAGCAGCTCGCGGCCGCGTTCCAGCTTGCGCTGCCTGGCTATCGGCTCCTTGACCAGGGCGTTGACCAGGTTGAGCAGCAGCCAGCTCGGGATCAGCTTGCGCCCCTTGAGGAACGCGCTCCACTGGGTTCTGCCGTAGCTGAAACGCTCTTCCAGCTCCCGCACCGTCAACCCGCGCGTCAGCTCACGTAACCAGACGGCCAAGTCCTCGGCCTGCGGTGTGTCCCCGTCCAGGGGCCCGGGCCGCTTTCCTGCCCGCCTCCTGCCCTGATCCTCCTGCGGCACCTGCCCCGCCCCTCCCGCTGTCCGCGGTCGTCCACGACTTCTCCGCCCCAGCCTGCGGCAATGGCGACGGACCAGACGGACAATCAGATCACCTGTGCATGCTGGTTCTCCAATCGATCACCGCATCCAACGAAAGGGGAGCCTCATGCGCATTCCCTCCCGCCGACGCATGGACTTGATCGTCTTCACGGCGGTCCTGGTCACCGGCGTACTGCTGACCGCCATCGGCGTCTCGGCGAACTCCCTGGCCACCATCAGCGTCGCCCTGTCCGGTCTGTACAGCGCATGGACGGGCACCAACCGCACGCCGGGCACTGACCACTCGGAAGCAAGCCAGAGCGAACCTGCCACCGCTGCAGGACCGATAGGCGAGGGAGACGGCCCGTGACGATCAGCAGCCGGCGAATGGCGAAACCCACGCCTTACCCTCGCGGACGGACGTTCCGCTGCGACAGGTGCGGCTTGGCCATGGACCCGCCGAGCACCTGTAAGACCCGCCGGCCCTCGGACCGGATGGCTTCCCTATGCCGGCGGTCGGCCGGGGCCGGTGCGGCGGATGGCGACCACGGCCGCGTCGTCGCCCAGGTGGCCGTGGGCATGGTCCAGCAGGTCATCGCAGAGCCGGCGGACCACTTCGTCGGGGGCGTCCTTGGCCCAGGCCGCCGCCCGTTCGGCGAGCGGATAGAAGCGTCCGTCGGCGTCGCGGGCCTCGATCACCCCGTCGGTGTAGAACAGCAGCAGGTCGCCGGTCTCGAACGGGAACGTCTCGGTCTCATAGGTGACGGAGTCGACGAGCCCGCCCAGGCCGATGGGCAGATGGCTGGTCCGCGTGCCCAGCGTGGTCACCTGGTCGTCGCGGAGCAGCAGCGGCGGCGGATGGCCGCATGCGATCATGTGGACCACCGGGTCGTCGTCGGGGATGTCGAGGAAGGTGGCGGTCGCGAAGGACTCGTCGACGTCCTCGTCCGATACCGAGCGCCACTGGCTGGAGTCCCAGCGGGTGGCGCCGTCGAGGTGGATGGCCAGCCGGGGCAGGGTGGCCAGCCGGTGGGCGGCGGCGCGGAAGGCGCCGAGCAGCAGAGCGGCGTGGCTGATCGCGGCCAGGCCCTTGCCGCGCACATCGCCGATGAGCAGCCGGGTGCTGGTGGGGGTCCGGGCTGCGGCGTACAGGTCGCCGCCCATCTCGGCCTCCTCCTCCGCGGGCAGGTAGAGGCAGCCGATCTGCAGCGGTCCGCTGCGCCGGGGCAGCGGCCGCAGCAGCACCTTCTGGGCGGCCTCGGCCACCGACCGCACCCGGTGCAGTTGCCGCTCGCGCCGGTCTCGTACCACGCAGAAGACGACCAGCAGGGCGGAGACGACGACCAGTGCGGCGACCTGGGCGTCGATGTTGGCCGAGGTCAGCGACTCCCGGTACACGCCGATCAGCATCTGCGCCCCGACCGCGAGGAGCCCGATCAGTGCCGTGAGCCGGGCACCGGCGAACGCCACCGAGACCGCGGGGGCCGCCACCAGCAGCGGGCCCAGATGGATGTGCGGCGGCAGGAACAGGTCGACGACGACGACCGTGGCGATGAGCGCCAGCGGGATCACAACCAGCGCCGACGAATGTCCGGGCTGCCAGGAACGGTGGCTTCTGCTGAGCGGCCGAAGGGGCATGTCCCCAGATTGCATCCAGTTCACCGGGGGATGCCGCCGCAAGCGTCGATCGGCGCGTGTCTCAGTTGGCGGCGGGGCCGGTGCGGGTCCAGTCGGGGGGCTTGGACACCGCGGGATGAGGGTGCCCTGCCGCCTGCTCGCCCCCAACCTTGATCAGCGAAGGCGGCGCGGTGAACAGCGTGCTGACCATGCCGCTCGGCAGCCGCCCGCTCGGCTACGAGTCCCGGTGGCACGATCACCCTGACGCACCTCCTGTCGGACAACGCGCG
>CAYNNX010000542.1:0-4372 GCA_964398515.1 uncultured Streptantibioticus sp.
GGCGTTCAACCCGCTGGCGTGGTCGCGCAGTTCGTAGAGGATCTCCTCCATCTCGAACGCCGCCGTGATCGTCTCGATCAGCACGGTCGCGCGGATGGTGCCCTGCGGGATGCCGAGGCGGTCCTGGGCGAAGACGAAGATGTCGTTCCACAGCCGGGCCTCGCGGTACGACTCGGTCTTGGGCAGGTAGAAGTACGGCCCCTTGCCCTTGGCCAGCAGGCGCTCGGCGTTGTGGAAGAAGTAGAGCCCGAAGTCGACCAGGGCGCCGGGCACCGGCTCGCCGTCGACGCTCAGGTGGCGCTCGTCGAGGTGCCAGCCGCGCGGCCGCATCACCACGGTGGCGAGCTCGGCGTCCGGGCGCAGCGCGTACGACCTGCCCTCGGGGGTGGTGAAGTCGATGCGGCGCTCGTAGGCGTCGATCAGGTTGACCTGGCCGAGGACGACGTTCTCCCACGTGGGCGCCGAGGCGTCCTCGAAGTCCGCGAGCCAGACCTTCGCGCCGGAGTTGAGCGCGTTGATCGTCATCTTGCGGTCGGTCGGGCCGGTGATCTCCACCCGGCGGTCCTCCAGCGCGGCCGGGGCCGGGGCGACCCGCCAGTCGCCCTCGCGGACCGCCGCGGTCTCCGGCCGGAAGTCCAGGGTGCCGGTGCGGGCGATCTCCTCCCGGCGCTCCCTGCGGCGCGCGAGGAGTTCGGCGCGCCGGGGAGCGAAGCGGCGGTGCAGTTCGGCGAC
Source organism: uncultured Streptantibioticus sp. (assembly GCA_964398515.1). GTDB lineage: Bacteria > Actinomycetota > Actinomycetes > Streptomycetales > Streptomycetaceae > CAYNNX01. The sequence continues at coordinate 733 of CAYNNX010000542.1, forward strand.
GAACGCCAACGCCTCGGCGGTGAGCACCTCTTCGGAGCGCTGGACGGGCTCGGCGTCGATGACGACGGCCGGTGAGGACGGCGCGCTTGCGGACATGGCTGTCACTCCTTTCCGCGCGGCCGTGTGCGGCGGCGACGCGGCGGCGGCACGGCGTGCCGCGAATGGCGGGTACGTCGGCAGAGCTCCGGCGCGGTGTGCGGACGCGCCGTCGGCTTCTGCTGCGTGGAGCATAGATTCTGCATAGTGGAAGATCAACGGTTTGTGGCACCCGGTGCAGGTCCGGCGGAATCGCGATTCCGGTCACCGGAAAGATCGTCCGTAAGGAGTCGCAGGTCGGCGGGTGTGTCGATGTCGTCGGCGGCCGCGATGTCCGCGCACTCCACGAGTGTGATGCTCGTCTCGTGTGCCCGCAGGAAGGCCCTGGCGCCTTGGTCACCCCGCGCGGAGGCGATGACGGCGGGCCAGTGGGCGGCGCCGAAGAGCACCGGATGGCCGCGGGTGCCCCGGTACGCGGCGGCGGCCAGGGCGGTGGCCGACACGCCGGACGCGATGAGCCGCCGCACGGCCTCGGGGCCGATGCCGGGCTGGTCCACCAGCGCGACCACGACCGCCGCCACCTGCGTCCCGGCCAGTGACTCAAGGCCCGCCCGCAGCGAGGAGCCCATCCCCTCGGCCCACCGGGGGTTGTCCACCAGGCGGTACCGGCCGAGCTCCGCGGCCCGTTCCCGCACGGTGGCCCCCGCGGCGCCCAGGACGATGTGCACCGGGTCGCAGCCGCCGTCCCGCAGCACGCGCGCCGCGTGCTCGACCAGGAGCCCGCCGCGGTACTCCAGCAGGGCCTTGGGGCGGCCGCCCAGCCGCCGCCCGGTGCCGGCCGCCAGCACCAGACCGGCCACCGAGGGCCCGGACCCGATCGCGTCGCGTTCCACCATGCCTCCTGCATACCCGCTCACCGTGCGGTGTGGGAACGCCCGCCGCGCGAAGCCGCGCCGGCCCCTTCGGTAGGGTCGTGCCGCGCATCGTGCCAAACAGCTGTGTGAGAACGGGGACTGATGAACGATCAGTGGGGGACCGGGTCCAGCGTGCCGTCCGGATTCGGTCCGCCGCCTGCGACGTTCACCGCGCCGCCCGCCGGGCCCGCGCCCGCAGCGGCACCCGCGGCCCCGGCCCTGCCGCCGCTCACCCCCGACGATCCAGGCACGATCGCCGGATACACCCTGCGCGCCCGGCTGGGCTCGGGCGGCATGGGCAAGGTCTATCTCGCGTACACGCCCGGCGGGCGGCCGGTCGCGATCAAGGTGATCCGGCCGGAGTTCGCCGAGGACCCCGAGTTCCGCCGCCGCTTCCGCCACGAGGTGCAGGCGGCGCAGCGCGTGCAGGGCCTGTACACCGCCGCGGTGGTCGACTGCGACACCGAAGGGCCCACGCCCTGGCTCGCCACCGCCTACGTGCCCGGCCCCTCGCTGCACGCCGCGGTCAGCGCGCACGGCCCCCGGCCGGTCCCGGTGGTGCTCCACCTCGTCGCCGCGATCGCCGAGGCGCTCCAGGCCATTCACGGCGCCGGAATCGTCCACCGGGACCTCAAGCCGTCCAACGTGCTGCTCGCCGCCGACGGCCCTCGCGTCATCGACTTCGGCATCGCCCGCGCCGCCGACGCCACCTCGCTCACCGGCACCGGAAACTCCGTCGGGACCCCGGCGTTCATGGCACCGGAACAGGCCACCGGAGCGCAGGCCACCGCCGCCACCGACGTCTTCGCCCTCGGCCACATCGCCGTCTACGCCGCCACGGGCAAGCCCGCCTTCGGCGAAGGGGCCTCCAGCGCGGTCCTCTACCGGATCGTGCACGAGGAGCCCGATCTGTCCGGGGTCCCCGAACCGGTCCGCGAGCTGGCCCTGCGGTGCCTGGCCCGGGACCCGGCCGCCCGCCCGACCCCGGCGCAGGTGGTCGAGGCGTGCCGGGAGCTGTCGGGCGGCGCGGTACAGCCCGACTGGGCGCCGCAGCCTCCCCCCGCGGCTCCCCACGCGCCCGAGAGGGGCCCCGGCCGGCCGCCCGCGCAGACGCCCGCGCCCGCGTTCCCGCCGCCGTCCCCGCCGCTCGTACCGGTGGCGTACGAGCCGACCGTGCGGAACGGATCGCCGGTGCCGCCGGTCTTCCCCGGCCACCCGGACGGCACGCGGCCCGGGCAGACGACTCCGGCTCCGGGGAAGGGCCCGCGGCGGCCGAGTTGCAGCGTGGTGGTCACCTTCAGCGTGGTGATGATGGCGCTCGCCGGCGGCGCGGGGGCCTATCTGGCGAACGGCGGCGGCCCCGGCGGGACCGCGGCTTCGGGCAGGCCGCCGACCGCGTCCGCCGCCACGCCGACCGGCGCCGCCAACCCGCCGTCGCCGGGCTCCTCCGCGCCGGCCGATCCGAAACCGCGCACGTACCAGGGCGTCGACGTCTCGACGAACTACGGGCTCTCGCTCGCCGACGATCCGCCGAAGGCGAAGGAGAGCAGCGGAGAGGTGGACCTTTTCTACAACAACACGACCGGGCTCGACGGGGGCACCACCGGCAAGGTCGCCGTGCTCGACGGGGCTCGGCCCGGCACGCTCGCCGCATGCCGGGCGGACACGCGTTTCGCCAACTACGTCGACGTCAAGACGCTCTCGAACGGATCGCGACTCTGCGTGACCGGAGGTGACGGGAGCATCGCGCTCGTCACCGTGCGCGGGCACTCGCCGGACAACTCTCCGAGCACCTACCTGACGTTCGACCTGACCGTCTGGCGCGGCGCGGCCCGGTCGTCATAGGAGGTCCCGGAGCGAACCGCGGGCGGACGAGACCGGTGGGACGTCGGCCTCGCCGGGTCGAAGAATGCCGAAATCCCGACGAATTTCGCTCTCCGTATGGCGCGATGTGCGGAGCGTGCTCTTTACTGGTCCGGCCTCGCAGCGCTCGAAGGAGAGTGACCGGTGCCGGACGAGACCGCCTCGCACACCGTCGCCATGGACACGTACCGCGTCGACCCACGGGTGGCCGGGCTGCGTGCCGCCGTCGCGCGGCTCAGCCGTGAGATGGCGCTGCACCCCGTCCCGGCGTCCGATCGCGAGGTCGCCGAGGACGAGCTCGCCGCCCTGGACATCCAGGCGGCCACCGGCGCTCTGGTGACCGAGCGCCTGCGCCGGTCGTTACTGCTGGTGCACGGCGCACTGGGGTCCATCAGCGCTCTGCGTGCGCCGCTGGGCGACCTGCGGCACGCCATCGACCGGTTCGGTACGGTCCCGACCCGCGGTTAGCCGCCGTGCCGTCAGGCGTGGCCACCGGTGCTGGACAGCGCGACGGACAGCTGGCGGGCCACGTCCTGGAGCACCGGGATGATCTTGTCCTGCGCCGCCTCGGTGACCCGGCCCGCCGGGCCCGAGATGGAGATCGCCGCGGCGGTGGGGGAGTCCGGCACGGCCACCGCCAGGCAGCGCACGCCGACCTCCTGCTCGTTGTCGTCCACCGCGTAACCGGCCGCCCGGATGCCCTCCAGTTCGGCGATGAAGGCATCGGGGTCCGTGATCGTCTTCTCGGTGGCGGCCGGCATGCCGGTGCGGCCGAGCAGCGCCCGTACCTCGTCGGCCGGGACCTGGGCCAGCAGGGCCTTGCCCAC
>CAYNNX010000543.1:0-4365 GCA_964398515.1 uncultured Streptantibioticus sp.
CGCCGGCGCGGCGGTCGCCACCCGCGTCCGCCGGCGGCGCGCGCAGGCGGGTTGATCCCGTAGCCGATCGGCCCTCCGGCCCGGGTCACGCCCACGTGACCCGGGCCTTTCCACTGGACCGGCGTTTCCCTCGGCCCGCCGGTCAGCGCGGGTCGGGGCGGCCTGCGGGAGGCTGGGAGGGGATCTCGTCGATGTCCGGCATCTTCGCGATCAGCCAGTGGACGCTGTTGTCCCCGCCGAGCTCGGGGAAGTCGGCGATCGCGCGGTCGCACAGCCGCATCAGCTGCTGCTTCTTGGTGCGCGCACCGGAGTTCTTCATTTCGGCGGCGAAGTCGTAGTACTCGAAGGTGGGCGCGGCGCACAGGGGCCCGTCCGCCGGAAGCGTGCCCTCCGTGGTTGCCGGTGTGCACATCAGCAGGTCGGCGATGGGGTAGAGCAGGCCGCCCATCGCGGCGATGACGGTGCGCTCGAGATGGTAACGGGGGCTCGGACGCTCGGATTCGAGGTCGGCGGGCAGGTCGTAGAGCTTGTCGAACATCGCGAGGGTGTAGCAGTAGGCGGCGTTGAAGAGCGTGGCCAGGCGGGCGGCGGGCTCGTCGAAGTCGGCGACCCGGGGGTCGGCGGGGACGTTGCGTACGGTGCCGATCTTCTCGATGTGCTGCTGGATGCGCAGGAACCTTGCGTAGTGGGAGAGTTCGTCGAGGCCGGGCGTGGGGTTGACCGGATCGATGGGGACGGTTGCCTTCGCAGGGTCGACGCCCTCGCCCTGCTCGACCACCATCCGCAGGGCGGTGCAGGCGCTGGTGAGGTCGGTGATCGGGACGGGCTTGCCGCCGCCGTCGCGGTTCCAGTAGGCCCGCAGGTACTGCCATCTCGTGCTCTCCTCGGCGTACCGCCACAGCTTCTTGCCCTCGGTGCGCTCGACCTGGGCGAGGCCGTCCTCGATGGCCTGGTAGAACTGGCCCAGGGTCTGGTACTGATCGGCCTCCGGCGGCGCGCCGTGCTCGGCGGGCAGTTCCAGCGGCAGGAAGACGTCCTCCATCAGCTTCGGCGAGCACCGGTCCAGGTGCAGTTCGAGGTCGGGCACCCGGTGGAGCATCTTGCTCGGGTACGGCGGCATGAACTTCTCGTCGTAGAACCTGATCCGGTGGCCGGCCCCGAGCGCGACCATGAGGTTGCGCACCAGGCACAGGTGGAGCATCTCCTCGATCGCCACCGCGACGATCGTGCGGAAGGCGGAGATGCCCGGGTCCCACTGGTTGTGGCCCTTGGTCTCGATGGAGTATGCGGCGTACAGGTACATCGGGATGGTGGACATCTCGACCTGGCCCGCCTGGTAGAGGTGGGTGACCAGGGTCTCGTAGTCCTTGATCGGCTTGTTCGGGTTCACCGCGGGCTCCGGCACCACCACGAAGGGCAGTGAGGAGGCCTGGCGGACGCCGGAGGAGGTCTTGGTGGTCATCGTGGGGTTCCTGTTCGGCTGACGGGCAGTGGCGGCCCGGGCGAGGGTCGGTCGGGGGCGGTGCGGTTCATACCGGCGCCGGAGTCCGTGCCGGGGGTCCGTGGCGGTCGGCGGCGATCGTGCGGCGCCGGCTCTCCGGGTCGGGGGTCTCGGTGACGACCACCCTGTACCCGCGGCGGCGCATCGCCAGGACGACCGGCTCGGGCGCGGGAGGCTCCGGGTCTTCCCCGCGGGCGACGGCGGTGGCGTAGGCGTGCACGCGGTGGGTGCAGACGAGCAACCGGTACGGGTCCGGTTCCGCGGCGTCGTAGACCTCGGCGAAGGCCCGCTCGAACCGGGCCAGGTCGACGACGAGGCCGACCCAGGGGTCGGGTTCGGCGGGCCGGGTCCCGGAGAGGTGGGTGGCGAAGCCCCGGACGAAGCGGTCAAGGGTGTAGCCGCGCGGCGGGCAGGCGTCCACGTAGTCCATGGCGAGCACATCGAACGCCTCGGGCCCCAGCAGATGTCGCAGCGCCGGGTGGCACGAACGCAGGCAGCCCAGCAGCCGCAGCCGGTAGCCGCGGCGGTAGACGGCGAGGCGCTCGCGCACGCTCTGCCGCGAGGAACCGGTGAGGACGGCGGCGAGGTCGTCGGGGCAGCCGTCCGGGTGGCGGTGAGGGTGGCCGTCGCCGCTGTCCGGACAGTCGTCCGGACGCAGGATCGCGTCGTGGAACCAGCGTTGGAGGCCGCCGAGGTCCGCCGGCTGCGCCGCGGGCGCAGGGTTCGGGCGCGGAGCCGGTGCCGTGGCCATTCACACCACCGCCGCCGCCGCGGTGGGCGTCGCGGCGCCGGGGACCGCTCGCCGGTCCCGGGCACGCTCGCGCGCCGCGTCGAGTTCGCGCGCGAGTTCGGGGAAGGAGGGCAGCTTGTCGTCCCACTCCAGCAGGGTGGAGACGGCGCCGGTCCGGGCGAGCACCGCGGCGTAGAGGTCCCACACCGCTGGAGTGACCGGCTGGTCGTGGGTGTCCACCAGATGCGTTCCGGCGTCGGTGTGTCCGGCCAGGTGGATCTGCACCACCCGGTCCAACGGCAGGATCTCCAGAGCGCGGTAGGGATCCGTGTCGTGGTTGACCGCGGAGACGTAGAGGTTGTTCACGTCGAGCAGCAACGCGCAGTCCGCCTCGGTCGCCAGGCGCGCGACGAACTCCTCCTCCGGCATCGTGGACGCGGTGAAACCGACGTATGTGCTCGGGTTCTCCAGCACCAGCGGGCGTTCCAGAACGTCCTGGACGATCCGCACCCGCCCGGCCATGTGGGCGAGGGCCTCCTCGGTGAACGGCACCGGGAGCAGATCGTGCGTGGTGACCCCGGACACGCCGGTCCAGCAGATGTGGTCCGACACCCAGGCGGCACCGACGGCGTCCGCCAGCCGTCGCAGCCGGGCCAGATAGCCGAAGTCGAGCGGATCGACACTGCCGATGGACATCGACACGCCGTGCATCACCACCGGGTACCGCTCGGCGGCCCGGTCCAGGACGTACCGCGGAAAGCCCCCGGAGTCCAGGTAGTTCTCGCTGATCACCTCAAGCCAGTCCACACCCAGCCCGCATTCGAGGTGATCCAGGACCCACCCGTGGTGCGGCGCCCGCAGGCCGACTCCGAAACCCAGCCGGGGAAGGCCGAAACGGCAGTGCGTGGGAGGTCCTCCGCGGAGGACTTCGCCGCCGGTCGGCGACGTCACCTGGCGGTCCCGTCCGGTCTGGCCGCGGCCGTCACTCCCTGCCGCGTCCGGCCCTCCGCCTGCTTCTCGCGCCGCTCCTGCTCGTCCAGCTCGTACGAAGGCACCACGTCGTCCGGGTAACCCTCGCCCGGCGCGGGGCCGAACGGGACACCGGCCTGGTACATCCTCGCCTCGAACAGCTGGCGGGCCAGCTTCCACACGCTCTTGCCCTTCAGCGGGCCGCCGGCGAAGACCCGGCTGGCGTTGATGGGGCTGGCGCAGCTGCCGTTCCATTTGCAGGCCTGCTCACCGGGCTTGGCCAGTTCCGCGTCGGGTCCGGTGTAGCCGCAGCCGCCCTGGCCCCGGCACTCGTTGGCGCCATGGCACTTGTGCAGGACGGTCGCGCACAGGCCCATGCCCGCCATCGGGGCCGTGCCGTCCCGGTCATGGCCCGCGCAGGCGTTGAGGCCCATGCACACGTGCAGTTCCCTGACCTTCTGCAGCTCCGCCGCCGACGCCCGCGGCCCGCCGGACTCGCTCGCCATCTCGCGCCGGGCGATCCCGAGCGTTCCGCCGACGCGCGCCGCCCGGATCGCCTCCAGGGTCGCCTCGTCGTACTTCATCCCACCGTCGCCGCTGCCATCACTGCCGGTCACGGGCTGTCCTCCTTATCGACATCGGCCGACGGCGCCGCGGTGGCAGCCGCCTCGCAGGTCTTGCTGGATCACCCGTACATCAGCACATGTCACGTATGTATGAATAGTGCCGAATGGGTATAACGATGACATATGCAGGTGGCTGGGTCTGCTCGGGAGTCGCGTCTTCGACCCCATTCGGGTGACGTGGAGGCGCGGCAGCCGCCGCGACGTATCCGCCCTACCCGGCACAGGCAGCGGGGGAGGGCCGGCAGAACACCGGCTGCGACGACCACAACGGCTCGACCATCACGTTCACGGGGAGCCGGGCGCAGAGCAGTTGCGCGACCCGTGACCGTTCCCGCAACACGCGGTGTCGGTACGGCTTGCGGAAACGTTCAGCGTAAAGTCCTCGGAGTTGCCGCAGTCGGTGTTCTGCCGACCGTCCTGCGCGACGTTCTGCTGGAACAGGTTCGTCACGCTGCTGCCGCCCTCCACTGCGTGGGATCAGGGCCGCCCGCGTCCCGCGCTGCGTGCCTGGGCGAGGTCATGCGGTGGCCGGGAAAATC
>CAYNNX010000544.1:0-4359 GCA_964398515.1 uncultured Streptantibioticus sp.
CCGTACCGCGCCGCGATCGCCGCGGCCGCGGCCGGTCCGCCGCCGAGCACGATGCGAACGGCGAGTTCGTCCGGGTCCGCGGCGCCGGGCGAGCGCATCCCCGGCCGGGCGGCGGCGAGCGGTCCGAGCAGCGGATCGGCGGCGAAGGAGGCGGCGACGGCCTCCGGGTCGGCGTCGAGGTCGAGCAGGCGGCGCATCCGCTGCACGGCGGTCGTCAGGTCCCGCAGATCGGCCAGCCGCAGCCGGCACTCCAGCCATCCCCCGGTCGTCGCGTGGGTCCGCGGCTCGTCGACCTCGGCGGTTCCGGCGCCGTGGGGGAGGCGCAGCGTGCGCCGGTAGGTGCGGCCGCCCGGGCCGCCGGCCACCTCCTCGACCCCGGGCACGGCCTGCCGTTGCAGCAGGTCGAACACGGCCGCCGCGTCGTACGGGCCGCGGTGCGCCAGCCGCAGCGGGACCACGCCCGCCGGAGCCGGTGCGGCGTGCCGGCGGCCCTGGGCAGCGGCACGCAGTTCGGTGGGGGTGCGGGCGTAGATCTCGCGGATGGAGTCGTTGAACTGGCGGACGCTGGCGAACCCCGAGGCGAACGCGACCTCGGTGATGGGCAGCGCCGTGGTCTGCAGCAGCACCCGTGCGGTGTGCGCGCGCTGCGCCCGGGCCAGCGCGACGGGTCCGGCGCCGAGTTCGGCGGTCAGCTGGCGGTGCACCTGCCGGGTGCTGTAGCCGAGCCGGGCGGCCAGCCCCGCCACCCCGTCGCGGTCCACGACCCCGTCACGGATCAGCCGCATCGCCCGGCCGACCAGGTCCGCGCGCACGTCCCACTCCGGTGACCCGGGCACGGCGTCGGGCCGGCACCGGCGGCAGGCCCGGAACCCGGCGCCCTGGGCCGCCGCGGCCGTGGGGAAGAAGGTGACGTTCGGCCGCTTCGGGGTCACCGCGGGGCAGCTGGGGCGGCAGTAGATGCCGGTGGTCTTCACCCCGGTGAAGAAGACCCCGTCGAACCTGGCGTCTCTGCTGCGAACCGCCTGGTAGCCGGTCTCTGCGTCGATCACCCTTCCAGTCTCCGGCACGCCCGGGGGCGCCACTGGCGGGAATCGGACGTCGGCGTGGGCTGCCGCCGCCGGGGCCCGAAGACCCCGGCGGCGATTGAGAGTTGGCGGCTACGGGAATGTGACGGACACGTAGCCCGCCGTGAAGACCGCGTGAAGCCCGGCCCAACTTCTTGGAGGTGCCCATGGTGTACACGATCGTTCTCGGGATCGTGATCGTCTCGCTCGGCGTCGGCAGCGTGGTCTACTCCTTCTGGCACGAAGGCAGCCCGCTGACCGCGCGCCGCCGCCGCCACAACGGCACGGGGTGAGCCGCGGGCTAGTGGATACGGCCGCGTTTGGCGTCGGCCATCGCCCGTCCTTCGGCCGACCGCTGCTGCCACTGCCTGCGCTGCTCGGCGCGCAGCCGTGCGTCGGTGCGGGCTGCGAGCCGGGCGTTCTCCCTCAGCAGCTTGCGGTAGCTGTCGAGGCGGCGCTGCGAGAGGGTTCCGTCGGCCACGGCGGCCAGGACCGCGCACCCGGGCTCGGCGGTGTGCGCGCAGTCGTGGAAGCGGCACCGGGTGGCCGCCTCCTCGACGTCGGAGAAGACCTGCGCCACCCCGGCCTCGGCGTCCCACATGCCGACCCCGCGCAGGCCGGGCGTGTCGATGACGACGCCGCCGCCGGGCAGCGGCAGCAGGTCCCGGCTCGTCGTGGTGTGCCGGCCCTTGCCGTCGGCGTCGCGGATCTCCTGGACGAGCTGTGACGAGCCGCCGGTAATCGCGTTGGCCAGCGTGGACTTGCCCGCGCCGGACTGGCCCACCAGCACGGAGGTGCCCTGGCCGAGGAGGGCGGCGAGCACGTCGACGCCCTCGCCGGTCGCGGCGCTCACCGCGAGGACCTCGACCCCGGGCGCCGCGGCCCGGGCGTCGGCGAGGGTGTGGGCGGGGTCCGCGACCAGATCGGCCTTGGTGAGGACGACGACCGGCTGGGCGCCGCTCTCCCAGGCCACGGCGAGGAACCGTTCGAGCCGCCCGAGGTCGGGTTCGGCCGACAGGGAGACGGCGATCACCACGGTGTCCACGTTGGCCGCGAGGACCTGGCCCTGCGACCGCTTGGACGAGGTGTTGCGTACCAGTGCCGTGCGGCGCGGCAGCAGCGCGCGGACGAGTGCGGGGTCGCCGGTGAGGTCGAGGGCGGCCCAGTCGCCGGTGCACACCCAGGCCAGCGGGTCGGGCGAGGCGACCGGTGTGATGTCGGCGCGCACCACGCCGTGCGCGGTGACCGCGTCGCACAGCGTGCCGTGGACGCGGGCGACGCGGGCGGGGGCGAGGCCCTGGGCGGCGTGAGGGGCGAAGTCAGAGTCGAGGGTGGCGTTCCAGCCGTGGCTGGAGAGCGTGGAGTTCAACGTTGCGGCCCTTCGAGGACGGGAACGAAGACGGGAAGGAAGGGGAAGCGGCGTGCGGGTGCACTGCCGTGCGGGTGCGGGCGGCGCCCAGTGCGCTGACAGCCATCGGTCCCACCTCCGAACTCGTCGTCGTGACCCGCCCGGAACGGGCGTGCCGGCCGTGTGGCTCACGTGCCGATGGGACGCTACGCACTCCCCCGGCGCCGGTCCACCGAATTAACCGCCCGGCCTGCGGCGCGACTCGATGTCCTCGATGCCGTGGTCGATGTCCTCGTCCGGCGGCTCGCACTCCGGGCTGCGCCCGTCGGGGACCTCTTCCGCGGCGACGGCGGCCCGGGTGCCTTCGGCGCGCGCCGCCGAGGTGGCCAGGGAGGGCCAGACGCGGTCGGCGGCGGCGTTGACCGCGGCGCCGACCAGCACGGCGAACGCTGAGACGCCGACCCACAGCAGCACGGCGACGGGGGCCGCCAGCGAGCCGTAGATGGTGGGTCCCTCGACGGTGTGCGTGAGGTAGATCCGCAGCAGGAAGCTGCCGAGAACCCACATGAACAGCGCCACCAGCGCGCCGGGTACGTCCTCGATCCACAGCGAGCGCACGGGCACGGACACGTGGTACAGCGTGGTGAGGAAGGCGATGGAGAGCACCAGCACCACCGGCCAGTACAGGGCCCTGACCACCCCGGCACTGTGCGGCACGAACCCGATGACGGCCTCCGGGCCCGCCACCAGCAGCGGCAGCACGACGGCGCCGACGACGAGCGCGATGAGATAGAGGAGGAAGGAGAGCATCCGGGTGCGCACGATGCCCCGGCGGCCCTCCAGCCCGTACATGATGGTGATGGTGTCCACGAAGACGTTGACCGCGCGGGAGCCCGACCACAGGGCGATGATGAAGCCCAGGGAGATCACATCGGGCCGCCCCGCCCGGAAGACGCTGTCCACCAGCGGGCGGGCGACCTGGTTGACGCCCTTGTCGGTCAGCACGGTCGCGGAGGCGGTCAGGATGTTCCCGCGGATGCGGTCGACGGTGTCCGCGCCGATGGCCCCGTCCAGGTAGCCGAGGGCGCCGACCAGGCCGAGCAGCAGCGGCGGCAGCGACAGCAGGACCCAGAACGCGGCTTCGGCGGCGAGCCCGGTGACCCGGTACTCCAGGCAGGAGTTGAAGGTGTCCTTGGTGAGCAGCCACACCACCTTGCGCTTCGGGACGTTGCGGTACAGGACGCGTGCCCTGTGCAGTCGATGCAACCGTCCAGGTCGGCGCGGTGGTGTTCCCTCTGCTGCTTGCACCTGCCTACCGTAGCTGCCATGGCTGCCCCTACCCACACGGTGACGAACCAGGTCCCGCCCCTGGTCGCATACGACGTCTTCGCCAGCGATCCGGCCCTCACCGAGGGCATCGCACGGCATGTCGCCCCCGAACGGCTCGAGGAGGTCACCGAGGGCCTCACCGAGCTGGGCCGGGCCGCGGGCTCCGCGCAGGCGCAGCGCTGGGGCGAGGAGGCGAACACCTACGAACCGGTGCTGCGCACCCACGACCGTTACGGCAACCGCATCGACGAGGTGGAGTTCCATCCGAGCTGGCACCGGCTGCTCGGACACGCGGTGTCGGCCGGGCTGACCGACGCCTGGTCGCGGCCCGACGGGCACGTGCGGCGCACGGCGGGCTTCATCACCTGGACGCAGGCCGAGGCGGGCCACGGCTGCCCGCTGTCGATGACCCATGCCGCGGTGCCCGCCCTGCGTGCCGAGCCGGAGCTCGCCGCCGAGTGGGAGCCGCGGCTCACCTCGCACACCTACGACCCGCAACTGCTGCCGCCCGGGGAGAAGCCCGGCGCGCTCTTCGGGATGGGGATGACGGAGAAGCAGGGCGGCTCGGACGTGCGGGCCGGCACCACGCGGGCGGAGCCGCTCGCGCAGGCGGGGACG
>CAYNNX010000545.1:0-4350 GCA_964398515.1 uncultured Streptantibioticus sp.
GCTGGCGGACGAGGTGACCGCGGGCCTGGAGGGCATGGAGGTGCCGCTGCGGGTCGCGGTGATGGGTTGCGTGGTCAACGGCCCCGGTGAGGCCCGGGAGGCGGACCTGGGGGTGGCCTCCGGCAACGGCAAGGGGCAGATCTTCGTGAAGGGCGAGGTGATCAAGACCGTGCCGGAGTCGAAGATCGTGGAGACCCTCATCGAGGAGGCGATGAAGATCGCCGAGCAGATGGAGGCCGACGGCGTTGCCTCCGGCGAGCCCGCCGTCACCGTCTCCTGACGCTCTCGAAACCGCCCGGACCGGCCGCTCCCGGCCGGCCGGTCCCCCTCCCGGCCCGGTTGTGAAGGGCCCCGAGGGGGCTCCCGAGCTGCCCCGTACGCGCCCGCGCGCGCCCCGGGAGCGGCGCGGTACAGTGCGGAGATCAGCAACCCACAGCGGGCAAGTACCGGCGAGGCGCCCACGTGTTGACGACGACCACCACCAAGGTCCTGGACCCCGGTGAGCTCGATGCCGCGCTCGCCGTGCTCGACCGCGAACCGGTGGAGAACGCCTTCGTCGCCGCCCGCGTCCGCATCGCAGGCCTCGACCCCTGGCGGCTCGGCGGCGAGATGTGGGGCTGGTACGCCGACGGGCGGCTGGAATCCCTGTGCTACTCGGGGGCCAACCTCGTCCCGATCTGCGCGGGGCCGGAGGCGGTTCGCGCCTTCGCCGACCGCGCCCGGCGCGCCGGCCGCCGCTGCTCGTCCATCGTCGGCCCCGCCGAAGCCACCGCCGAGCTGTGGTCGATGCTCGAGTCCAGCTGGGGCCCGGCCCGCGAGGTCCGCGCCCACCAGCCGCTGATGGTCACCCGCTCGCTCCCCGCCGGGATCGCGCCCGATCCGCTGGTGCGCCCGGTCCGGCGGGAGGAGATGGACGTGATCATGCCGGCCTGCGTGGCCATGTTCACCGAGGAGGTCGGCGTCTCCCCGCTCGCGGGCGACGGCGGACTGCTCTACCAGGCCCGGGTCGCCGAACTCGTCACCTCCGGCCGCTCCTTCGCCCGCATCGAGGACGGCAAGGTCGTCTTCAAGGCCGAGATCGGCGCGGTCACCGAGCACGCCTGCCAGATCCAGGGCGTCTGGGTCGCCCCCGAGCACCGCGGCCGCGGCCTGTCGAAGACCGGCATGGCGGCCGTCCTGCGCTACGCCCTGCGCGACGTGGCCCCGATCGCCAGCCTCTACGTCAACGACTTCAACACCGCGGCCCGCGCGGCCTACCGCCGGGTCGGCTTCACCGAGGTGGGCGCGTTCATGAGCGTGCTGTTCTAGCCCGCAGCGCCCGGAGCCCGGGCCGGACGACGGCATGTCGCCCACGGGCCCCGTGACGGTAGTGTCCGGGCATGGATGACGTGTTGGTGGCTCCGCTCGACCTCGCCGCCCGGGTCGACGAGGCCCTCGCCGTGCAGGCCCTCGCCTTCGGCCTCACCGACGACGAGATCGCGGTGCGCCGCCAGATCGTGCTGCGCCACCTCACCCAGCCCGGCGTGAGCGCCCTGGGGGCCACCACGTCCGGCGACCGCCTCGTCGGCTTCGTCTACGGCATGCCCAACGACCGCACCCACTGGTGGTCCACCGTCGTCGAGCCGTATCTGCACCGCAACGGCTACGGCGACTGGCTCGACACCTCCTTCGTCGTCGTGGAGCTCCACGTCCTCCCCGCCTACCAGGGCGTCGGCATCGGCCGCCGGCTGATCACCGGGCTCACCGACCCCGTGCCCCAGCCGCGCAGCCTGCTGTCGGCGCTCGACCTGGACTCCCCGGCCCGGCGGTTCTACCGCGCCCTCGGCTACACCGACCTGGCCCGCCCGGTGCACTTCCCGAGCGCCCCCACCCCGTACACAGTGATGGGCGCCCCGTTGCCGCTGCGCCGATAACCGATACGGCTCGCCCGCGGCACCTCGGTATCCTCGGCGCTGACCCGCCACCAGCCGCCGTACGGAGAACGACCATGGTCCAGCGCATGTCCCGCATGCTCCTGAAGACACTGCGCGACGCCCCGGCCGACGCCGAGACCGCGAGCCACAAGCTCCTCGTCCGCGCCGGATACGTGCGCCGCACCTCCGCGGGCGTGTGGACCTGGCTGCCGCTCGGCAAGCGGGTGCTGGAGAACGTCGCCCGCGTCGTGCGCGAGGAGATGGACGCCATCGGCGGCCAGGAGGTGCTGCTGCCCGCCCTGCTGCCGCGCGAGCCGTACGAGGCGACCGGGCGGGCCGGTGAGTACGGCGACCTGCTCTTCCGGCTCAAGGACCGCAAGGGCGCCGACTACGTGCTCGGCCCCACCCACGAGGAGATCTTCACCCAGGTGGTCAAGGACCAGGCCACGTCCTACAAGGACCTGCCGGTGATCCTCTACCAGATCCAGACCAAGTACCGCGACGAGGCCCGGCCGCGCTCGGGCGTGCTACGCGGCCGCGAGTTCCAGATGAAGGACGCCTACTCCTTCGACACCGACGACGAGGGCCTCGCCGAGTCCTACCGCCTGCACCGCGAGGCGTACATCAAGATCTTCGACCGGCTCGGCTTCGACTACCGGATCGTCTCGGCGGTCTCCGGGGCGATGGGCGGCTCGGCCTCGGAGGAGTTCCTGGCCCCCGCCGCGGCCGGCGAGGACACCTTCGTGGACTGCCCCGCCTGCGACTACGCGGCCAACACCGAGGCCGTCACCACCGTCGTGCCGCCCGCCCCGGACGCCGACCACGCGCCTGTGGAGGAGCTGGACACCCCCGACACGCCCACCATCGAGACCCTCGCCGCCCATCTCGGCGTCCCCGCCTCCGCCACGCTGAAGAACCTGCTGGTCAAGGTGGACGGCGAGATCACGGCGGTCGGCGTGCCCGGCGACCGCGAGGTGGACCTCGGCAAGCTCGCCGAACACCTGGCGCCCGCCACCGTCGAACTGGTCACCGCCGAGGACTTCGAGGGCCGCCCCGACCTGGTACGCGGCTACATCGGCCCCCAGCAGCGCTCCTTCCCCTACCTCGCCGACCCGCGGGTCGCCCCCGGCACCGCCTGGATCACCGGCGCCAACAAGCCCGGCCGCCACGCCCGCAACGTGGTGTGCGGCCGCGACTTCCAGGTCGACCGGTACCTCGACGTCGTCGTGGTGGAACCCGGCGACCCCTGCCCGAAGTGCGGTGCCGGGCTGGAGATCGGCCGGGCCATCGAGATCGGCCACATCTTCCAGCTCGGCCGCAAGTACGCCGACGCCTTCGCGCTCGACGTGCTCGGCCGGGACGGCAAGCCGGTCCGGGTGACCATGGGCTCCTACGGCATCGGCATCTCCCGGGCGGTGGCGGCGCTGGCCGAGCAGACCGCGGACGAGCACGGCCTGTGCTGGCCGCGCGAGGTCGCCCCGGCCGACGTGCACATCGTCGCCGCGGGCAAGGCCGCCCAGACCGAACTCGCCCTGGAGATCGCCGAGAAGCTCCACGCGGCCGGGGTCCGGGTCCTCGTCGACGACCGCGCCGGGGTCTCGCCGGGCGTGAAGTTCACCGACGCGGAACTCATCGGCGTGCCCACCATCCTGGTCGCCGGCCGCCGTGCCGCCGAAGGCGTCGTCGAGGTGAAGAACCGCCGCACCGGCGAACGCGAGGAGCTCCCGGTCGACCAGGCCGTCGCCCGCCTCACCGCGTAGCGCCCGGACTGCTCACCCCAGCCAGCCGGCGAACTCCAGCAGCATCTCGCCGTCGACCCGGTTGTCCACCGACAGGTTCCGCACGCCCGCCTCGACCGCCCGGAAGACCGCCCAGCCGCGCAGGCGGTCGCGGTCGACGTCCAGGGCGTCGGCGAGCTTGGCGAGCCGGCGCCGGGCCGCCGACTGGGCGGCGGGGGAGGCGACGAGGGTCTCCAGGCGGTCGCGGACCAGCCGGGCCAGGTCGTAGGCGGGGTCGCCGACCAGCGGTTTGGGATCGATGGCCAGCCACGGCAGGCGGTCGGCGGCGAGCACGTTGCCGTGGTGGAAGTCGCCGTGCAGCAGGGCCGGCTCGGGTGCGCCCGGGCCGGCCGCCAGCTCCTCGCGCACTTCCAGGGCTTCGTCGATCAGCGGGCGCAGGTCGGCGGCCCAAGGCAGTTCGCGGCGCCGGCGCAGCAGCTCGGCGAGGTGGTCGGTCCACTGGGCGACGGAGACGAACGGATGGCCTTCCGCGGGCGCCACCCACAGCCGGCGCAGCACCCCGGCGGCCTCCAGTATCGCCTTGGCCTCCGGCAGGGACCGCAGGCTGACGTCTCCGTGGAGCCGCTCCAGCAGCATCGCGCCCTCGGCGGGGTCGGCGCGCAGCAGGCGGACGGCGCTGCGGCCACCCCAGTGCGCCA
>CAYNNX010000546.1:0-4339 GCA_964398515.1 uncultured Streptantibioticus sp.
GGCGCCGACGGGTACGCGCATCACACCGCGCCCGGCCCCCAGGCGCCGCGGCGCGCACGGCGGCCGGTCGCCCTGCTGGCCGCGGTCGCGATCGTCTCCGGGCTGATCGGCGGCGGCACGGCGGCCCTGATCGGCGGCGCCACGCACACCAAGGCCGCGGCCGCCGCCCCGGTCACCGGCGCTCCGACCTCGTCCAAGTCCGGCGGCAGCGTCAGCGCCGTGGCCGCGGCGGTCAGCCCGAGCATCGTGGAGATCACGGCCGACACCGGCAGCGGCCAGTCGATCGGTTCCGGCGTGGTCCTCTCCTCCGACGGCACGATCCTCACCAACAACCACGTGATCTCCGGCTCCGACACCGTGAAGGTCACCTTCACCGACGGCCGGTCCGCCACGGCGAAGGTGACGGCCACCGACGCCTCCAAGGACCTCGCCGTGATCAAGGCCCAGGGCGTCAGCGGGCTCAAGGCCGCACAGCTCGGCGACTCGCGCGCGCTGGCCGTCGGCGACCCGGTGGTGGCGATCGGCTCCCCCGAGGGCCTGTCCAACACGGTCACCAGCGGTGTCGTCTCCGCGCTCAACCGGGACGTGACCGTCCCGACCGACCAGGGCAACGGCGGGCAGAACGGCGACGGCTCAGGCGGCTTCGGCGGCGGCCAGTGGCCCTTCGGCTTCGGTGGCCGCCAGTACAACGGCCAGGTCGGCGGCTCCACGACCACCTACAAGGCGATCCAGACCGACGCCGCGCTCAACCCGGGCAACTCCGGCGGCGCGCTGCTCAACATGAGCGGCCAGGTCATCGGCGTCAACTCGGCCATGTACTCGCCGAGTTCCCGCTCCGGCGCGTCCTCCGGCGGTGCGGGCAGCATCGGGCTGGGCTTCGCCATCCCCGTCGACACCGTCAAGTCGTTCCTCTCCGGCCACGGCATCGGTTACAACGGGTGACGCGGGCGCAGGGGCCACCGCGTACCGCATCCGTGCGAGGCTGAGTCGTATCACCGGAAGAACGAGAGCGAGCGAGGTACACAACCCGATGAGCCCCGCCGAGAGCGGCGAGCAGCAGCCGCCCCGGATCCTGGTCGTGGACGACGAACCCGCGGTACGCGAGGCGATCCGCCGCAGCCTCGCGTTCGAGGGCTACGACACCGAACTGGCCGCCGACGGCCTCGCCGCCATCGAGCAGGTCGAGCGGTACCGCCCCGACGCCATCGTGCTGGACGTGCTCATGCCCCGCATGGACGGCCTGACCACCGCCCGGCGGCTGCGGGCGAACGCGGTGACCACGCCCATCCTCATGCTCACCGCCCGCGACACCGTCGGCGACCGGGTGACCGGCCTCGACGCGGGCGCCGACGACTACCTCGTCAAGCCCTTCGAGCTCGACGAGCTCCTCGCCCGGCTGCGCGCGCTGCTGCGCCGCACCTCCTACGCCGCCCAGGCGGCCGCCGCCGGAGCCCTCACCGGCGACCCCGTGCTCGCCTTCGCCGACCTGCGCATGGACCCCAACACCCGCGAGGTCACCCGCGACGGCCGCCCGATCGAGCTGACCCGCACCGAGTACACCCTGCTGGAGCTCTTCCTCACCCACCCCCGCCAGGTCCTCACCCGCGAGCAGATCCTCAAGGCCGTCTGGGGCTTCGACTTCGAGCCCAGCTCCAACTCCCTCGACGTCTACGTGATGTACCTGCGCCGCAAGACCGAGGCCGGCGGCATGCCCCGGCTCGTCCACACCGTCCGCGGCGTCGGCTACGTGCTGCGCGCGCCGGAGGGCAAGCCGTGAGACGGTGGCGGTGGCGGTTCCGGTCCCTGCCGCTGCGCTCGCGCCTGGCGCTGCTGACGGCCGTCGCCGTTGCCTTCGCGGTGGCGGCCGTGGCCTTCGCCTCCTGGTTCCTCACCAGGGCCCAGCTGGAGAACCAGCTGGAGACCTCACTGCGCACCGCGCATCTCAACGGCTCCTACATCGCCCAGGCGATCGCCGACTGCACACCCGACAGCCAGACCGCGATCGGCCCGCCCGCTCCTGTCTACACGCAGGTGGTGCAGCCGAGCGGCGAGCGATGCGTCGCGCCGGGTTCCTGGGCGGTGAAGGTGAAGTCCTCGGACATCGCCGTCGCTCTCGGGGACCACCGCGAAGCCTGGCACGACAGCACGGCGGCCGACGGGCACCCGGTGCGGGTGTACACCAGGCTGGCGCGGATCCGCCTGGTCGGCGGGCCGGAGCAGTACGTGGCCGTGTCCTCCTCCCGCCCGCTGGACGACGTCACCCGTCCCCTGGACCGCCTCGCCTTCATCCTGTTCGCCGTCGGCGGCTTCGGCGTGGTGGGCGCCGCCACCGCCGGCCTGGCGGTGGCCCGCGGCGGCCTGCGTCCCGTGGACCGGCTCACCGACGCCGTCGAGCACGTCGCCCGCACCGAGGACCTGACCATCCGCATCCCCGTGGAGGGCGAGGACGAGATCGCCCGCCTGTCGGCCGCGTTCAACTCGATGACGGCGCAACTGGCCTCCAGCCGCGAGCGCCAGCAGCAGCTGATCGCCGACGCGGGTCACGAGCTGCGCACCCCGCTGACGTCGCTGCGCACCAACATCGAACTGCTGGCCCGCAGCGAAGAGACCGGCCGCCCGATCCCGCCCGAGGACCGCAAGGCGCTCATGGCGTCGGTGACGGCCCAGATGACCGAACTCGCCCTGCTCATCGGCGATCTGCAGGAGCTCTCCCGCCCGGACGCCGTCCCCGGCAGCGGGCCGATGCAGGTCGTCGCCCTGCACGAGGTCGCCGAACAGGCGGTCCGCCGCGCCCGGTTGCGCGGCCCCGGCCTGAGCATCGAGGCGGACCTGCGGCCCTGGTACGTGCGGGCCGAACCGGCCTCGCTGGAACGGGCGCTGGTCAACCTCCTGGACAACGCGGTGAAGTTCAGCCCGCCGAACGGCTCGATCGACGTGCGCCTGCTGCACGGCGAGTTCACCGTGCGGGACCGCGGTCCCGGCATCCCGCCCGAGGACCTGTCGCACGTCTTCGACCGCTTCTGGCGCTCCCCGTCCGCCCGCAGCCTGCCCGGTTCGGGGCTGGGCCTGTCGATCGTCGCCCGCACGATTCAGCAGGCGGGCGGCTCGGTCGCGCTGCGCGCGGCGCAGGGCGGCGGTACGGTCGCCGTGGTCAGGCTGCCGGGGGCGCCCGCGCTGCCCGGATAGACTGGCGGCCCGTGCCGATTGAATCCTTCCCCCTCCCCACCCAGCCGATCCGCCTCGCCGCCGTCCAGGAGCAGTCCGTGCCCGGGGACGTCCCGGCCAACGCGGCCGCAGCGGCCGTGCGCATCCGTGAAGCCGCCGACCGCGGCGCCCGCGTCGTGGTCTTCCCGGAGAAGTTCCTCAGCGGCTACGAGCCGGACCTGATCCGCGCGGACCCGCAGGCGTGCGCGGTACGGGAGGACGACCCCCGGCTCGCCCCGATCGCGCGGGCCTGCCGGGCGACGGCGACCACGGCGGTGGTCGGCGCCGCGGTCGGCGGCGCCCTGGGCGACCTCACGGTCTCCGCCCTGGTGATCGGCCCGGACGGCGAACCGGTCACCCGCTACGACAAGCAGCACCTCTTCAAGAGCGAGCGGGACCTGTACCACCCCGGCTCGATCGCCCGCACGCTCGACGTGGACGGCTGGAAGCTGGCCCTGGGCATCTGCTACGACTCCGGCTTCCCCGAACACGCCCGCGCCGCCGCCCTCTCCGGCGCCCACGCCTACCTCGTCGGCGCCCTGTTCAGCGTCGGCCAGGGCCACCACGAGTCCCGCGTGTGGTTCCCGGCCCGCGCCTACGACAACACGCTGTACGCACTGCTGGCGAACCACGTCGGCCGCACCGGCGGCTGGCACACCTGCGGCGCGAGCGCGATCTGGGGCCCCGACGGGCGGCTCGTCGCCGAGGGTTCCCCCGACAGACCGGAGGTCGTCGTCGCCGACCTGGACCCGGAGCACCTCCGCGCCGTCCGCGCGAGCAAGACGATGCTGGAGGATCTGGAACGTCATGCGGCGATGTCGAACGACTCCGGTCGCCGGTGACACAGGATCTCGAACCACAGCAACTTCCCGTCGACGCCGAGGAGTTCCTCCCCGATCGCGTACCCTCCGCAGTTGTCCGCACACCGCAGCACGAGCATCAGCCCGCGCCCCTGCTCCCCCAAGTCGCAGTCCGGAGAGTCGATGCCCCCGTCGGCGAAGAGCGCCGGGATCACGGGATTGCTGTCCCACACCCCGATCCGCACCCGGTTCGCCATACGCCGCACCCGCACCGTCGCGGGCCCTGCCGCGTGCCGGTACGCATTCGTCACGAGCTCGCTCGTGAGCAACTCGGC
>CAYNNX010000547.1:0-4336 GCA_964398515.1 uncultured Streptantibioticus sp.
CGCTGCGCTTCGACCTGTCGCCGGACACCGTGATCGGCACCGCCCGCGGGCTGATCGCCACGCTGGTCGACGCGCTGCCCCTGGCCGGGAACCGGGCCCGCCGCCCGGCCGGCCCGATCGCGCGGCGGCTGTGGTCCCGGCTCGCCCCGGCGGCGGCCGACGACGCCTCGATCCGCGTGGTCCAGGCAGGGCTGGTGCTCCTCATCGACCACGATCTCGCCGCGTCGACGCTCGCCGCACGTATCGCGGCATCCGCTCGCGCGCACCCCTACGCCGTCGTGTCGGCCGGACTCGGCGCGCTGGACGGCCCGTTGCACGGCGCGGCCAGCGGACTGGCGCACAGGATGCTGACCGAGGTCCTGGAGCGCGGCAGTGCGGCCGCCGTCGTCTCCGACCACCTGCGGGCCGGGCGGCGGGTGCCGGGCCTGGGCCACCGCCTGTACCGGGGTGAGGACCCGCGCGCCCGCACCCTTTTCGAACTGCTGGAGCCGGTGCCCGCGGCGGCGCAACCGCTGGCGGCGGCACGCGAGGTGGTGCGGGCCACGGCACGCCATGCGCCGGTGCACGCCAACGTGGATCTCGCCCTGGCGGTGCTGTCGGTGGCCGCCGACATGCCCCCGGACGCCGGTGAGACGCTCTTCACCGTCGCCCGGATCGCGGGATGGATCGCGCACGCCCTGGAGGAGTACGCCGAACCGCCGCTGCGCATGCGCCCGAGCGGCCGGTATGACGGACCGCCTCCGCCGCAGCCGCTGCCGCGGCCCGAGAGCTGACGGTGTGTCAGGGAGCCCCGCTCGCCGGGAAGTGGGGTCAGGAACCCCGCGTCAGGAAGCCGCGGCCACCGCGTCACCCGGCGCGCCCTCGACCGTCAACGGCTCGCCGCCGACTGCCACCGGCTCACCGTCGACCGTGAGCCGGGCGTCCCGGCGCACCAGGGCCGCGTAACGCCCGCCGAGGGCCAACAGCTCCTCATGCGTGCCGCGTTCGGCGATCCGGCCGCCGTCGAGCACGACGATCTGGCCGGCGTCGCGGACCGTGGACAGCCGGTGCGCGATCGTGATGGTCGTCCGCCCGGCCGCCAGCGCGTCGATCGCCGCCTGCACGGCGTACTCGGTACGGGTGTCCAGCGCGCTGGTGGCCTCGTCGAGGATGAGCACGGGCGGGTCGCGCAGGATCGTGCGGGCGATCGCCAGGCGCTGCTTCTCGCCGCCGGAGAACCGGTAGCCGCGCTCGCCGACGACGGTGTCGTAGCCGTCGGGCAGGGCCGCGATGTGGTCGTGGATCTGGGCGGCGCGGGCGGCGGCCACCAGTTCCTCGTCGCTCGCGTCGGGCCTGGCGAAGCGCAGGTTCTCGGCCACGGAGGCGTGGAAGAGGTACGTCTCCTGGGAGACCACGCCGACCGCCTCGGCGAGCGTGTCGAAGGCCAGGTCGCGCACGTCGATCCCGTCGAGCGTCACGCGGCCGCCGGTCACGTCGTACAGCCGGGGCACCAGGTAGCTCAGGGTGCTCTTGCCGGAGCCGGTGGGGCCCACGACGGCGAGGCTGCCGCCGGGCGGCACGGTCAGGTCGATGCCGTGCAGAGTGCGCTGCGGGCTCAGCGGGTCGTACGCGAAGTCGACGTTCTCGAAGCGCACTTCGCCGCGGATGCGGGGCGGCCTGACCGGATCGGGGCGTTCCGTGATGTCCACGGGCAGGTCCAGGTACTCGAAGATGCGCTGGAAGAGCGCGATCGAGGTCTGCACCTGCACGCCGGTCTGCAGCAGGGAGACGGTCGGGCGGAAGAGGGCCTGCTGGAGGGAGACGAAGGCCACCAGGGTGCCGATGGAGATGCCCGCGCCGCCGAACCGCAGGGCGATCCCGGCCGCCCAGTAGATCAGGGCGGGCATCGCGGCCATGACGATGCCGATGATCGCCATGCGCCAGCGGCCGGCCATGTTGGAGCGCACCTCAAGGCCGACGAGCTGCTCCGACTCCTCCCCGAAGGCCCGGGTCAGGGAGTCGGCGCGGCCCATGGTGCGGCCGAGCAGGATGCCGCTGACCGAGAGGGACTCGGTGACGATGGCGGACATCGCGGCCATCTGCTTCTGCTTCTTCGTGGTGATCGCCTTGCGTTCGCGCCCGACCCGGCGGCTCATCCAGACGAAGACCGGCAGCAGGAGCAGCGACACCACCGTCAGCCGCCAGTCCAGGGCGACCATGGCGACGACCGAGGCGATGACACTGGTGAGGTTGGAGACGATGGAGGTCGCGGTCGAGGTGACGGTCGCCTGCATCCCGCCGATGTCGTTGGCGATCCGCGACTGCACCTCACCGGTGCGGGTGCGCGTGAAGAACGACAGCGACATGCGCTGCAGCCGCCCGTAGACGGCGGTGCGCAGGTCGTGCATGACGCGCTGGCCGACCGTGGTCGAGATCAGGGTCTGCGCCACGCCGAAGACGCTGGTGAGCACCGCTGTGGCGATCATGCCGAGGGCCAGCAGGCTCAGCAGCCCGGTGCGCCCCTGCGGGATCGCCACGTCGAGGATCGCGCGCAGCAGGAACGGCGAGGCGACCGAGACCACCGAGGAGGCCGCGACCAGCAGCCCTACCAGCGCCAGGCGGCCGCGGTACGGGCGGAAGAGCCGGAGGATCCGCCGGACGTCAGCGGGTTTGTCCGGGTCCTTCGGGGGCGGGGTCCAGTCCGGTTCGTCGGGTTTCATGGGCTCCTTCGGTCCTCGGGCCCCCGCGGGGGAGGCCGCTCGGCGGCGTCACCGCGGAGGCGTCACAACAAAGGCCTCGCGACGGCGGCGTCACAACGCCGGCGTCACGGCGGAAGCGAGCATAGTTCATTGTTACCTATCCTCACAATGAATATGGTCCTGATAGTCTCGCACCATGGCCATCGACACCGCGGACAGCACGGACGCCGCGAATACCGCGAATACCGCGGACAGCGCGGAGACCACCGGAAACGTCGCCGAACAACTGCTCCGGCTCACCCGGCGGCTGCACCGCGCCCAGAAGCGCCATCTGGAACCGCTGGGCATCACTCCGGCGATGGCCCGCCTGCTGCGGGCGGCGGCGCACAGCGACGAGCCGCTGCGCATGGTGGATCTGGCGCAGCGGCTCGATGTCGTGCCGAGAGCGGTGACGACGCTGGTGGACGCCCTGGAGACCTACGGCATGGTGCGGCGCACCACCGACCCGGCCAACCGCCGCGTGGTCCGGGTGGCGTTGACCGCGCAGGGCGAGGAGACCGTCGAGCGCCTGCGAAGTGCCCGCCGGGCGGCCGCGGAGGAACTTCTCGCCCCCCTCGCACCGGCCCAGCGCGAGCAGCTCGGCGCCCTGCTGACCGCCCTGGTGGGCGACGCTCCGGGCTGCCGCTGAAGGCCCGGCCTGACGCGCGTCGGCCGGGGATCGCCGCCTGACCTCACGCCTCGGTCGGGGAGCCCGTTCGCGGACGCGAGTCGCCGCGGCCCCAGGCCCCGGCCTGGCGGGGGATGATCTTCATGCGAACGGCCGATTCTCGCCCCGCCACACGGGCCAGGCAAGATGGGGTCGTGACCCTCATCGACCAGATGCCTGCGACCGCCGATCCCGACGCCCTCTTCGAGGCCTTCTCCGGATGGGCCGAGGAGCGGGGGATCGCGCTCTATCCGGCCCAGGAGGAGGCGCTGATCGAAGTGGTCTCCGGCGCCAACGTGATCCTTTCCACGCCCACCGGCTCGGGCAAGAGCCTGGTCGCCGCGGGTGCGCACTTCGCGGCTCTCGCCCGCGACGAGGTCACCTTCTACACGGCGCCGATCAAGGCCCTGGTCTCGGAGAAGTTCTTCGACCTGTGCAAGATGTTCGGCACCGAGAACGTCGGCATGCTCACCGGCGACGCCTCGGTCAACCCCGACGCGCCCGTCATCTGCTGCACCGCCGAGGTCCTCGCCTCCATCGCATTGCGCGACGGCAAGGACGCCGACGTGGGCCAGGTGGTCATGGACGAGTTCCACTTCTACGCCGAGCCCGACCGCGGCTGGGCCTGGCAGATCCCGCTGCTGGAGCTGCCGCAGGCGCAGTTCCTGCTGATGTCGGCGACGCTGGGCGACGTCTCCCGCTTCGAGGCCGACCTGACCCGTCGCACCGGCCGCCCCACCGCCGTCGTACGGTCGGCGACCCGCCCGGTACCGCTGTCCTACGAGTACCGCGCGACACCGCTGACCGAGACGCTCACCGAGCTCCTGGAGACCCACCAGGCCCCCGTCTACATCGTGCACTTCACGCAGGCGGCGGCCGTGGAGCGGGCGCAGGCGCTGATGAGCATCAACATGTGTACGCCCGCGGTCCATCGCCGTTCAGGGTGCGAGCG
>CAYNNX010000548.1:0-4335 GCA_964398515.1 uncultured Streptantibioticus sp.
CCTCCCCGAGCCAGCCGGTGGTCTCGAAGTAGTCGGTCGGGCCCATGCCGAACAGCTCGTGGCAGAACCTCTCCTCCTCCACGGTCTCCGAGCCGTGAGTGTGCATCCGCACACCGAGCCGGCGGGCGAGCTCGGCGCCCTGCCGCATCAGCTCGGTGGAGACCGAGAAGGGCGAGCAGGGGGCGACGGCGACCTGGGTCATCGCGTCGAAGGAGGCGTCGTGGTGCTTCTTGACCGTCTCCTCGGTGGCCGCGAGCGCGCCGTCGAGGGTCTCGACGGCGAAGTCCGGGGGCAGGCCGCCGTCCTTCACGCTGCGGTCCATCGAGCCGCGGGCCAGGGTGAAGCGCACCCCCGTCTCGGCGGCGGCCCGGATGATGGCACCGGACAGGTCGCCGGAGCCGCGCGGGTAGACGTAGTGGTGGTCCATGGCGGTCGTGACGCCGGACAGCGCGAGGGCGGCCAGCGAGCCCTGGGCCGCCGCGTAGACCATCGGCTCGTCGATCCGGGCCCAGGTCGGGTAGAGGGTGACCAGCCAGTCGAACAGGTTGCAGTCCTGCGCGAGCCCGCGGGTGATCCACTGGTAGAAGTGGTGGTGGGTGTTGACCAGGCCCGGGGTGAGCAGATGGCCGTCGGCGTCGATGCGGCGCACGACGTCCGCGAGCGAGTCGGGGGCCGGTCCGGCGCCCACCGACTCGATGCGGTTGCCCGCGATGACGACGTGGCCGGCGCCGTACTCGGTGTCATCGGCGTCCACGGTGGCGATGGCGCAGTTCTCGATGACGATGCGCGGTGCTGCCATGGCGGTTCCTCGAATCTTCCCTTGGTCGGACGGACCCGGGGGCCGGGCGGGGTGACGACCGGGTCCGTTGTGCCCCTCCGCCACTCATTGTCGATCTCCCGTGGCGGTACGGGCGGGTGGTGCGCAGATGCCCCCGCTCTCCCCCAGGCCCGCCCGGGAGCCGCTGAAGGGCTCCCGGGCGGCGACGCCGGCGCGCGCGTCGGAGGGTGACCGAGGCGGTGAGGCCGTCGGGTCAGAGGTTGGTCATGTCGACCGGGATCCGGGCCTGCGCGCCGTCGCGCAGCACGGTGGCCTCGATCAGGCCGTAGGGGCGGTCGGCCGCGAAGTAGACCTCGTTGTCGTTCTTGAGGCCGAACGGCTCCAGGTCCACCAGGAAGTGGTGCTTGTTCGGCAGCGAGAAGCGGATCTCGTCGATCTCCGCACGGCTGTTGATCACGCGAGCGCCCATCTGGTACAGCGTCTGCTGAAGCGAGAGGCTGTAGGTCTCGGCGAAGGCCTGGAGTATGTGCTTCCTGGCCTGCTCGTAGGACCTGTCCCAGTTGGGTGTCCGCTGGTCGCCGCCGGTCCAGCCGTAGCGCCACCAGGTGGCGACGCTGGTGGCCAGGATGCGGTCGTAGGCCTCCTTGAGCGTCGTGTACCTGTCCTTCGCATAGCCCCAGAACTCCGAGTGGGTGGAGTTCATGACGGTGAGGTCCTTCAGGCCCGACAGGACCTCGAAGCTCTCACCGTCGAAGGTGATCTGGGCTACGCGGGTCTCCTGGCCCTTGCGGACGAAGGAGTGCTTGACCTCGTCGGAGCCGATGAAGCGGGAGTTGGCGTCGGCGGTCTCGATCCGCTCCCAGGAGTACTCCTCGATCCGGATCCGCGCCCGCGTGATCGCCTCCTGGCTGGTCACGAAGTGGCGGGCCAGGTGGATGCCGAACGCCTCGGGGGAGTCGATCCCGACTTCCTTGGCGAAGGCGAACACGGTGTTCTTGGTGGTGTCGGTGGGCAGCACGTTGGCGTTGCTGCCCGAGTAGTGGACCTCGTCCATGTCGCCGGAGAGGGCCACGGAGACGTTGAGGTCCCGGACGTGGTGGGTGTCGCCCTCCCGCGTGACCTTGACGACGCGGTTCTCGGCTTTGCCGTACTGGTTCTGGCCGAGGACGACAGGGCGGGGAGGGCGGGGAGGGCGGGGAGGGCGGGAGGAGTCTGGGCGGGCCGGGTGGGAAGAGTCTGTCATGTGCGTGCTAGCTCCCTCGATATACGGAGTAGCCGAACGGGTTGAGCAGCAGCGGCACGTGGTAGTGCTCACCCGGCTTGACGGCGAACGTGATCGCCACCTCCGGGAAGAAGGCGTCGCTGTCCCTTACGCGGGGGGCGTCCTGCTGTTCCTCGGCTTGCTTGGTGTGCTCGGCGTGCTTGCCGGCGAGGTACGACTCGGTGTCGAAGTAGAGCCGTACCCGGGTGGTGCCCTCGGGGAGGGCGGGCAGGTCCTTGCAGCGCCCGTCGGCATCCGTCCTGGAGGCGCCGTGAACGGTCCAGGCCGCGTCGCCGCCGCGGACCGAGAGCTCCACGGGGACGCCCTCCGCGGGGCGTCCGATGCTCGTGTCCAGAATGTGCGTGGACACGGAGGTGTCCGTCATGACGGGTCTCCTTCTGCGAGGCGGGTCAGCCGGATGCGGTTGATCTTCCCCAACTCGGTGCGGACGATCCGCCGTTCCTGCTCCGGCGTATTGCCGATCCGGGCTCTGGCCGCGTCGCGCATCTGCTCACCGGTCGCGCCGGTGGCGCAGATCAGGAAGACGTGCCCGAACTTCTCCTGGTAGGCGAGGTTGAGTTCGAGCAGTTCGGCCCTGAGCTCCTGCGACGCCCCCGCCATGCCGCGCTGCTCGCGGGCCGAGGCGGGATCGCCGGGCCTGGGGCGCCCGATCGGCGGGTGGCCGGCCATGGCCTCTTCCAGGTCGGCCGCGGTCAGCTTCCGCATCGCGGCGTCGCTCGCCTCGGACAGCGCCTCGGCGTCGGCATAGGGCCGCCCCGCGGCCACCGCGTCCACCCACGCCCGCGAGGTGCACACCTCACGCAGCATGCGGGCGGCGACGTCGGCGTCGGCGGAGTTGAGGCGGGTGAGACCCGCCGGAGTGCGAGGTGACATGTGCGGCCTCCGGGGCCTGGGCTGGACCGGGCTTGCCGGAAAGCTAGATGCACACGCCACACGGCGTCAACACTTTGTTGAACTTCGAGCGACACGAAAGCCGCGCCCGGAGCATCCCCGGGCGAGGCTCGGCGACGCCGGTCACAGCGGTGAAACGGCGATCACCCACCGCCCTTGGCGGTGTTCTCCCGGTTCTCCTGGTTCTCCCGGTTCTCCCGGTTCTCCCGGTTCTCCCGGTTCTCCCGGTTGAGGTAGTTGTACACGGTGAAGCGGCTGACCCCCAGCGCGGAGGCGACCGTCTCCACGCCGTGACGCACGGAGAACGCGCCGCGCTCCTCCAGTATCCGCACCACGTTCTGCTTGTCCTTGCGGTCCAGCTCGGCCAGCGGGCGGCCCCGGCGGCGTTCGAGGTCGGCCAGGATGTGGTCGAGGGAGTCGGCGATGTGCGGCAGCCGGACGGCCACCACCTTCTCGCCCTCCCAGCTGAGCACCACGTCGTCGCCGCGCGCGGCGCCGGGCGGGACGAGTTCGCCGCCCATGGCGTCGACGAGCGGCTTGACCGCGTCGATGAACGGGTGACCCCCGGCATCCGTCATGCCCGGTCCTCCCCCTGCCCCTGCCGTGCCCCCTCGCCCTCACCCTCGCCGACGACGCTGAGCTGGAGCGAGATCCGGGTGGCACCGGCCTCCAGCGTCCGCGGCAGCAGCGCGGCGACGGCGTCCAGCACGGCCCGCGCCGAGCCCTCGGCGGTGTTGCCGAAGGGGCCGACGTCGACCGCGTCCAGCTCCGCCGCCTGCACCACCTCCCGGGCGACCACCGCATGGCGCGGCGCCTCGTCCAGGTCGAAAGGCTCCGTCGTGAACTCAACCCTCAGTCGCACGGGGCCAACCTAACCGGTCACCGCCCTTGGTCGGCATCCCCCACTTGACAGCAGCTCACCCCCTCCAGCAATCTTCCATTACACAGAAAACAACTTCCGCTATATGGAATTTACCCGAGAGATCAACGAGATCAAACGGAGAGGGGCGCATCCCGGTGGGTTTCCCTGACACGCGCTTCGACGTGAACCTGTCGATCCTGTTCACCGAACTACCCCTGCTGGAGCGCCCCGCGGCGGCCCGCGCGGCCGGCTTCACGGCGGTGGAGCTGTGGTGGCCGTGGACCGACACGGCGACACCCGGGCAGGCTCGGCTCGACGCCCTGCGCGACGCCCTGAACGACGCGGGCACTCAACTGGTGGGCCTCAACTTCTACGCCGGCCGGTTGCCCGGCCCGGACCGCGGCGCCCTGTCGATCCCGGGCACCGAGTCGGACAGGTTCCGGGCCAACATCGACATCGCGGCCGACTTCGCCCACTCCCTGGGCTGCAAGGCGCTCAACGCGCTCTACGTGCGCTCGCCGG
>CAYNNX010000549.1:0-2704 GCA_964398515.1 uncultured Streptantibioticus sp.
GTCATGTTGCGGAAGGCCTTCACCTTCCGCCCGCGCATCAGGCGGTGCGTGGTCGCCGACGCCCGTACCACGGTGAACGAGCCCGTGGTGTCCACGTCCAGTTCCAGCGCGGTCACCTCACCGGTGAACAGCCGCACCTGCGCGTGCCCCTGCACGGTGACCACGGAGACCCGCAACAGGGTGCCGATGGTGATGCCGGTGGCGGAGAGGAATTCGTGGTTCGGGTCGCGGAAGGTCAGTACGGCGGTGTCGGGCAGGCCGACGCTCTCGTCGATGTCGCAGGCCACAAGCTGTGCAGCCCATGCCGGCGGCAGCCGGCCCGGCGCCTCGACGACGGGATCCGCGGCGAACGACCGGCCGCCTCGCGCCTCGGGAGTGGTCATGGCCGCCCACCCTGGGCCAGTTCGTCGATCCCCGGCACGATCAGTTCGGTTCCGGGAACGAGCACCATGGGGTCGTCGATGTCGTTGGCCTCGGCGATGGTGCGCCATGCCGTCGCGTCGCCGTACTCCCGCCAGGCGAGCAGGGGCAGGCTGTCACCCGCGATCACCCGGTGGGTGCTGCGTGCCTCCAGCGAACCGGAGGTCGGGTTCTGGCCCGCTGGATCGACGCTGGCCTCGTCGATCGTGAGCGAGCAGGTGGCCCGCAGCGGCTTGCCGTCGACGTCGAAGAGCGTGTAGGTGACCGACAGGCCGGTCAGCACGCCGTTGAACGACGTCGTCTTCGACGTGCCCCAGTCGAAGCGTATCCACGGGCTCGCCGGGGTCTTGCGCGCCAGGCTGCTCGGGGTGGGGACGCAGGCCGTCATCAGCTGCTCCACGGCTTTCTCCACCGAGTTGTCGTGCGTCGCCGTCGCGTCGAGGAACACCTCGAGGGAGAGCGAGCGCGGTCCGCTGCCGACGAACTCGGGCAGCGCGGACTGGCCCGCCATCCGGGACGGTGTGCGCCGCCATTCCGTGGTCTTGCTCAACGCGAGGCTGTTCGGGTTGAACTGGAGGGGAACCCTCGCGAGTACACCGCCAGGCTGGGCGCCGACCGTCGAAGGGGGCTCCATGATGGTCAGTTGGGCCCGGGTCTGACTCGTGGGGGCTGAAGACATCCCGTACCTCCTTCCAGGAGTTGTCCACGACGCCACGTCATGACGGACGCAGGCCCGCGTGTGCGATTTCCAGGGTTTCGACGGCGGCTTCGGAGTTCGCGGGGTCGAACGACGGCCCCTGCCACCGCACAGGCACGATGCCGAGCACCTGCCAGCTGACGATGCGGCTCAAGTCCGGCCGCAGCGCCACGATTTCGCCGTCCTTGGGTTCCACCCGCCGCACGATCTCGTCCAGCCAGCGCGCGATCTTGGTGGTGTCCGCGGTGACCGCCCGGGTCAGCGTGATGTTCGACCAGGTGATGCGGCCCGGCAGCTGCCAGGAGAAGCCGTTGTTGCCGCCCTCTGCGTACTGTTCGATCTCGACCTGGGCGCCGAGCCCCGAGCACGTCGCGAAGTCCCCCAGGTCGTTGCCGCCGATCGTGAGCCTGAAGAACACGCTCGTCGCGAAGATGTTGTCGGTCATCCCTGCCTCCATCGCCTTGCCGTCGGCCGCTTGCCGCGCTCAGCGGCGGCCGTCGTACGGCCGCCCGGCGCGTTCCCTTCCCCGGCGAAGTTCGCCGCGCAGCAGCCGTCCGACGGGTTCGATCAGGCGCCGGGCCAGTTCGTCGATGTCGACTCCGCTGCGCAGTTCGGCGCGCAGCAGCCGTCCGACGGGTTCGACCAGGCGCCGGGCCAGTTCGTCGATGTCGACACCGGCGGCCGCCTCGGTCGGCGATACGGCTCTCGACTCCGCCTGCCGTCCGGCGGCCGGCGTGCGGGGCGGAACCGCGGTCAACGGCACGCCGGACAAACCCGCTTGCTCGGCCACTCGCTGCAGTACCCGTGCCGTGGCGGCCGAGGGCTGCGACCGCGAGGCCGGCATGCGCGGGGCAGACGGAGGCGAAGTGGGCGCGGCGCCCCGAGCCTGCGGTGTCCGCGACGCGGCACTCACCGGCGCAGCGGAGGCAAGCGGCATCGGTGCCCGGCCCGCATCCGGTACGACACCGCCTCCCTCTGGCGTGCGCGGTGTGGGGGCGGGACCTCCCGGCGGCTGCACCGGGGACGGCCCCGCGGCCTGGGCTCCGACCGGCAGCCGCTGGACCGCCGTCGATGCCGTCGCTCCCGCGGGCCGCGCCAGTCGTACCAGGGGCACGCCCGGACCAGGCCCGCCCCGCGAGGCGGTCGAGGACGCCGTGCCGCCGCGTAGCGGGGACGGCGTAGCGGCGACCGGTGAGGTGACGCGGTTCGGCGTCCCGCGGTCCCCGCGTCGCACGTGCCGAGCGGGGACCGCGGCAGGCCCTGGAGTGCTTCCGGGCAGCGCCGGTTGCGCGTTCGGCTCCGGTGTGCGAGGGCTGCCGGTCACCGAACGCTGCACGCTCGGGCGCCCTGCACGTGGAGCACCGCGCTCCGGTGGCTGCGGGGTCGGCGCTGTCGCGCCGCGTGGCCCGCCGGGCGTCGAGGACTTCGGGGCACGAGTAGTGCCACGTGCGCCACCGGAGTCCACCGGCCTCACCACCTCCGTACCGGCACCGCGTGGCCCGCCGGGCGTCGAGGGCTCCGGGGCACGAGCGGTGCCACGTGCGCCACCGGAGTCCACCGGCCTCACCACCTCCGTACCGGCACCGC
>CAYNNX010000549.1:2804-4334 GCA_964398515.1 uncultured Streptantibioticus sp.
GGGGATCCGGGTGCGCCGCAGAATCCGGCCGGGGGGCCTCCTCGCGCCCCGGGCGCCGTGGAGCGCCGGTGGCCCGGCGCCGCCGGGGCCTGGAGGTCGCCGGCTCCCCTGTTGCCTGCTCGTCGGTGCGCGCGGGAAGGTCGCGAAGCCACACGGCCCTCGCGACGGGCGTGGCGCCGGTGGCAGCGGGACCCGTACCCGTTGCGGGTGCCGCCGCGGGTGCGGCGAGGCCGCCGGTCGCGGCGGGATGGACCACCATCCGGCGCTCGCCGAGCAGCCCTCGGGTGCGCTGAACGGGCGCAGTCGCCCGCACCGCGATGCCGCCGATCGGGGCGCGCACCGCGACCGCCGGCCCGGGGTCGCCTTGCGGGACGGCATGTTGCGCGCTCTCGCCGCCGGCGGCGCTTCGGGCACGGCGAGCCGGGCCCTGCGACCCGGCACCGTCGCGCTGTGCCGCGAGGGCGGGCTGCTGCGGCGCGTTTCCTGACCGCCGCTGTCCAGAGCCGGGCTGACGCGAGGTGGAGCCGCCGGCACTCCTCGGCGCGGCGTCGGTCGGCTGCGGCGCGGATCCCGTCCTGCGCCCGGCGGTCGGCGTGGGGATGTCGCGCTGCGCGCTCGCTCCTGCGCCCCGATCGCTCGGGGCCGGGCCGTGCCCGGGGTCGGATCGCCCGGCAACCGCCGTTCGCTGAACGTCCGTTGTGTTCGGCGTGGCGTCGGAGGGCCGCCCGGGCGCGGAGGCGTCTCGCGGGACGCCTTCCGTGCGCAGCGGCATCCGGGTCCGCTCGGCCGGATGCGGTGCCTGAGGGACGGTGGCGGCGCCGTGCACCGTCGCGGATCCGCTCCCGCGGTCCGTGCCGCCGCTCGGCGGTACCGCGTCCGTGGCCTGCCGCTGGACGGGGCGGCCCCTGCCGAGGAGCGCGGCGGTTCCGTTCGGCTCACCCGCGGTCGGCGGCAGCGCGTTGAGGGGTGCGCCGAGTCCGCCACGCTCCCGGGCGTGTGCGGAGCCGGCGCCCGACTGCGTCGCGGGCTGCCCGCCCGGCGCCCCCGGAGGCGGCCCGGCGGAGGAGCCGCCCTCGTACGGCGCGCGCTGCACATGGGTGGCGTCGCTCCGTCCGGCCGCGGGACGGGAACGCGCCGACCTGCCCGGCGGCGGGGAGGAGGCCGACGGTCCAGGCCCGCCGGGCAAGTCCTCTGTGTGGACGTCCGGTTGGGCGGGCGAGGGGACGATCGGCATCGGTGAGGCCGCGGGGCCTGGCGCTGCGCCGGTCCGGCCGGGGCTGTCCGGGGTGCGCTGTCGTGAGGCGCTCGCAGGCAGCGAGGTCAGCGGCGCGCCGAGTGCCGGTCTCACCGGTGCGGTTCCTCTCGCGGCACTGCGCTGCACCAAGCCGTCGGTGTGCCGTGCGGGACGGGGGTCGGGGGCGGCGGACGGGCGCGGGTCGGCGCCGGTTCGCTCCGCGGCCGCGGTCGGCGCGGGGCCCGCGGGTGGGCGCTCGGTGGCGGAAGCCGGTTCCGTCGCCGCCGCGGATTCCG
>CAYNNX010000550.1:0-3824 GCA_964398515.1 uncultured Streptantibioticus sp.
GCCGCTTCAACACGGTGGTGCTGCCGCTGCCCGCCACGATCGAGGACGAGGTCGGCATCGTCGTCCGGCGCGTCGGCCAGATCGGCCGCAGCATCGATCTGCCTCCCGCCCCGGACGGGGTGGACGAGATCCGCCGGGTCGTCACCGTCTTCCGCGAGATGCGCGAGGGCGTCACCGCCGACGGCCGCACCAAGGTCAAGTCCCCTTCCGGGACGCTGTCCACCGCCGAGGCGATCTCCGTCGTGACGAACGGTCTTGCGCTCGCCACGCACTTCGGCGACGGCGTCCTGCGCCCCGCCGACGTCGCCGCGGGCATCCTCGGCGCGGTCGTCCGCGACCCGGCGGCCGACCGGCTCGTCTGGCAGGAGTACCTGGAGTCGGTGGTCCGCGAGCGCGACGGCTGGAAGGACTTCTACCGCGCCTGCCGCGAGGTGTCGGCGTGAGTGCCCGGCCGGCGCAAGGCGGCGGCGCAGCCGCCGAGGCGCGACCATCCGGCGGTCCCGGCGCCGGCGAGCCGGTGCGACTGCTGGGCGTGCGGCACCACGGCCCGGGATCCGCGCGGGCGGTACGTGCGGCCCTCGATCAGTACGAGCCCCGGATCGTACTGATCGAGGGACCGCCCGAAGCGGACGGGGTCGTCGGTCTCGCCGCCGACCCCGGACTGCGGCCACCGGTCGCGCTGCTGGCCCACGCCGCCGACGACCCCGCCAAGGCCGCCTTCTGGCCGTTCGCCGAGTTCTCCCCGGAGTGGCAGGCCATTCGTTGGGGCGGCGACCGCGGCGTCCCGGTGCGCTTCATCGACCTGCCCGCCGCGCACACCCTGGCGCTGCGGGCCGCGCGGGAGAAAGCGGAGGACGCCGAGAAGGACGCGGAGGAGGACACGGCAGGAGCGCCGGGCGCGGCAGACCGGAGCCCGGACGGGCGCGAAGCCGCAGTGCGGGTCGACCCGCTGGCCGTACTCGCCGACGCGGCCGGCTACGACGACCCCGAACGCTGGTGGGAGGACGTGATCGAGCACCGCGGCGCCCCGCCGCGGGCAGGCGGTGACGCCCTCGCCGCTTTCACCGCGCTCGCCGATGCGATGGCGGCGCTGCGCGAGGTGTACGGCGACGGCGGCCACCAGGACGACGAGGTGCGCGAGGCCCACATGCGGCTGCGGATCCGCGAGGCCAGGCGGTCGTACGACCGCATCGCCGTGGTCTGCGGCGCCTGGCACGTCCCCGCGCTCGCCCGGCCGGTCCCGGTCACCGCCGACCGGCAGGCGCTGAGGGGTCTGCCGAAGCTGAAGGCCGAGATCACCTGGGTGCCGTGGACGCACCGGCGACTGACCCGGCACAGCGGCTACGGCGCGGGCATCGAATCCCCAGGCTGGTACCACCACCTGTTCACCGCCGCCGGGCACGACCGCGGGACCACGGTGGCCCGCTGGATGACCAAGGTCGCCGGTCTGCTGCGTGAGGAGGACCGCCAGGTCTCCTCCGCGCACGTCATCGAGGCGGTACGGCTGGCCGAGACGCTCGCCGCGCTGCGCGGGCGGCCGTTGGCCGGGCTGGGGGAGAGCACCGATGCCGTACGGGCCGTGATGTGCGAGGGCTCGGACGTTCCGCTGGCGCTCATCCACGACCGCCTCGTCGTCGGCGACGTGCTCGGCGAGGTGCCCGCCGGCGCGCCCGCCGTTCCCCTGGCCCGGGACCTCGCCCGTGAGCAGCGCACCCTGCGGCTCAAGCCCGAGGCGCCGGAGCGGGAGCTCGATCTGGATCTGCGCAAGGAAACCGACGCGGGCCGCAGCCGCCTGCTGCACCGGCTCGCCCTGCTGGGCATCGCGTGGGGTGAGCCGAGCCGGTCGCGCACGGGCAACGCCGGTACGTTCCGGGAGAGTTGGCGGCTGCGGTGGGAGCCGGAGCTCGCGGTGCGGACCGCCGAGGCCGGGGTGTGGGGGACGACCGTGCTCTCCGCGGCGACCGCGAAGGCCGAGGACGCCGCCGCATCGGCCACCGGCCTCGCCGACGTGGCCTCGCTCGCCGAGCGGTGCCTGCTCGCCCAGCTCCCAGGCGCGCTGCCCACCGTGATGCGCGTGCTCGCGGACAGGGCCGCGCTCGACACCGACGTGGGCCACCTCGCCCAGGCGCTGCCGGCGCTCGTGCGGTCGGTGCGGTACGGGGACGTGCGCGGCACGGACGCGGGGGCGCTGCGCGAGGTCGCCGAAGGGCTGGCGCTGCGGGTGTGCCTCGGACTGCCGCCCGCCTGCGCGGGGCTGGACGACTCCGGGGCGGCGGCGATGCGCGCTCATCTCGATGCCGTCCACGGGGCGGTCGGGCTGCTCGGCTCCGACCCGCTGCGGGAACGGTGGGCCGGCACCCTGGCCGCACTGGCGGAACGGGACGCGGCGACGGCGGGCCTGGTACGCGGCCGGGCGGCGCGGCTGCTGCTCGACGACGGGCGGCTCGACGCGGAGCGGGCCGGGCGGCTGATGGGGCTCGCCCTGTCGCCCGGCACACCGCACCGGGACGCCGCCGCCTGGGTCGAAGGGTTCCTCTCCGGCGGCGGCATGCTCCTCGTGCACGACGAGCGGCTGCTGGCGCTGATCGACGGATGGCTGGCGGCGGTCCCGGGCGAGGCGTTCACCGAGGTACTGCCGTTGCTGCGGCGGACGTTCTCCGGATTCGAACCCGGAGTGCGGCGCACGGTGGGTGAGTTGGTGCGCCGTGGCCCCGGCGCCGGTGCGCGGGCGTCGGGGGCCGAGGAGGGTGTGCCGGGATTCGGCACCGGCATCGATCCGCGCCGCGCCGACGCCGTACTGCCGACGCTGCGTCTGCTGCTGGGGCTCGAAGGAACCGGGAGCCGGGAGGTGTCGATGTGACCGGAGATGTGAGGGGAGACGCGACCGGAGTCGTGACCGCAGATGTGGCTGGGGACGTGACTGGAGGCGCGATCGGAGGTTCGGCCCGAGACAGGGCCGGAGGGGCGGAGGGAGTGGCGCGGGAGCGTCTGCGTCGGTGGCGGCTGGTGCTCGGCGGGGGCGAGGCCGACGGCACCGGATACACGCCGGCCGGGCAGGACGCTGCGATGGACCGTACGCTCGCCGCCCTGTACGGCGGAGGCGCCGCGGGGCGCGGCGGCAACGAGCGCTCGGCGGGGCTCGGGGGTTCGGCGCCGCAGGTCGCGCGCTGGCTCGGCGACATCCGCACCTACTTCCCGGCCTCCGTCGTGCAGGTGATGCAGCGAGACGCCATCGAACGGCTCGGGCTGTCGGCGCTGCTGCTGGAGCCGGAGATGCTGGAGGCCGTCGAGGCGGACGTCCATCTGGTCGGCACACTGCTGTCGCTGCATCACGCGATGCCCGAGACGACCCGGCAGACCGCGCGGACCGTGGTGGGCGAAGTCGTCCGGGAGCTCGAGGCGCGGATCGCGACGCGGACGCGGGCGACGCTCACCGGTGCCCTTGACCGTTCGGCCCGGGTGGCCCGCCCCCGCCACCGGGACATCGACTGGGACCGGACGATACGGGCGAATCTGCGGAACTACCTGCCCGAGTACGGGACGGTGGTCCCCGAGCGGCTGGTCGGATACGGCCGGGCGGCGCAGGGGGTGAGGAAGGACGTCGTGCTCTGCATCGACCAGTCGGGGTCGATGGCGGCCTCCGTGGTGTACGCGTCGGTCTTCGGCGCGGTGCTGGCCTCGATGCGGTCGATCGCGACGAGGCTCGTGGTCTTCGACACCTCCGTCGTGGACCTGACGGATCAGCTCGACGATCCGGTGGACGTGCTGTTCGGCACCCGGCTCGGCGGCGGTACGGACATCAACCGGGCGCTCGCGTACTGCCA
>CAYNNX010000550.1:3834-4309 GCA_964398515.1 uncultured Streptantibioticus sp.
CTGATCACCCGGCCCGGTGAGACGATCGTCGTGCTCATCAGCGATCTGTACGAGGGCGGCATACGGGACGAGATGCTCAAGCGGGTCGCGGCGATGAAGGCGTCGGGCGTGCAGTTCGTGGCGCTGCTGGCCCTGTCCGACGAAGGGGCGCCGAGCTACGACCGCGAGCACGCCGCCGCGCTGGCCGCCCTCGGAGCGCCCGCGTTCGCCTGTACACCCGATCTCTTCCCGGAGGTGATGGCGGCGGCCATCGAGAAGCGGCCCCTCCCGGTCCGCGGTGCGGGGCACACCGGAGCCTCCCTGATACCGCGGTGACGCCCTTCGCCCACGGCACCGCCCGCCAGGTGACGCCGTCGGCCAGGGGCGTGGCGCGCCAGGCCGTGCCGTTCGCCCACGGTGTGGCCTTCGGGACCGAGGGGTATGCCGGTGGCGTCGCGGCTCAGGCGCGGCCCTTCGCCCGCAGTGTCGCCGCGCA
>CAYNNX010000551.1:0-4307 GCA_964398515.1 uncultured Streptantibioticus sp.
GCGGATCGCCTCGCCGTGGTCGCCGCGCTGGCCGGGGAGGTTGGTGGCGTTCACGTCCTTGTCGGGGTTGACGCCGTTGGATTTCGCGTCGCTCACCTGAGCAGCCCCTTCATCTCAATGGTCGGGAGCGCCTTCAGGGCCGCTTCCTCCGCCTCGCGCGCGGCCCGCTCGCGGTTAACGCCGAGCTTCTCGTGCTGGATCTTGTCGTGGAGCTTGAGAATCGCGTCGAGGAGCATCTCGGGGCGGGGCGGGCAGCCGGGCAGGTAGATGTCGACCGGGACGATGTGGTCGACGCCCTGGACGATCGCGTAGTTGTTGAACATCCCGCCGCTCGACGCGCAGACGCCCATCGAGATCACCCACTTGGGATTCGGCATCTGGTCGTAGACCTGCCGCAGTACCGGGGCCATCTTCTGGCTGACCCGCCCGGCGACGATCATCAGGTCGGCCTGGCGCGGCGAGCCGCGGAAGACCTCCATGCCGAAACGGGCCATGTCGTAGCGCCCCGCGCCGGTGGTCATCATCTCGATGGCACAGCACGCCAGACCGAAGGTGGCGGGGAAGACCGACGCCTTCCGCACCCAGCCCGCGGCCTGCTCGACGGTCGTGAGCAGAAAGCCGCTCGGCAGCTTCTCCTCGATACCCATAGCGATTGCCCCTGTCTCAAATGCCCGGGTTCGTGTCTATTGTTGCGCGCTCGAACGATCCTCCGTCAATGCGGATGATCAGTCCCATTCCAGGCCGCCGCGGCGCCAGACATAGGCGTAGGCGACGAAGACGGTGAGGACGAAGAGCACCATTTCGACGAGCCCGAAGAGCCCCAGGGAGTCGAAGCCGACCGCCCAGGGATAGAGGAAGACGATCTCGATGTCGAAGACGATGAAGAGCATCGCCGTCAGGTAGTACTTGATCGGGAAACGCCCGCCGCCGGCCGGCTGCGGGGTCGGCTCGATACCGCACTCGTACGCGTCGAGCTTGGCCCGGTTGTAGCGCTTCGGGCCGATGAGCGAGGCCATGACCACGGAGAAGATCGCGAAGCCCGCGGCAAGGCCGCCGAGCACGAGGATGGGCGCGTAGGCGTTCACCGTCCCCCGCTCCTTCCAGTCGACATTGACTGATCTGACGGACGTTTACCGACATGACCGTTTGCACCGCTTACCGCCATGACGGCCCGGTTCGCACCGCCAACTCCCCCTGCACGGACACGAAGATCGTGACCATGTGAGGTAGTTCACAAGCCCGAACCGCCTGCATCCTATGCCCGTCGGTCTGTGATCTGCGACACGAGGTTCGGCAACGACTTTGTGATCTCTGCCACCTGATGAAGGATCATGAAGTCCGATGAGCGGTGATCTTCATACGCGAAGCACCCAAGTGATCACTTTCGGTCATACCCGGTCGCCACGCAGAGGCGTAACCGCAGGTCACAGCGCCCGACCCTCTATCAACTCTTCGACTGATACGCAAAATTGGCCACGGGCACACGCTCGTGATATGGCACGATCGCCGCCGCCCGGCGTCCCCGGCGGCGAGGCGGCCGGGTGAAGTCGGACTCGCCGAGCTGACCTTGGGGGGAAGCCAAGTGAACGCGTGCACGAACTAGCGGAGTCGATTGCTCCGCTTCACCGCGCCATATCACCGATCACAAGATCAGAATGCGGACATTGCCGCCTTGGCCCGCCAACTGTGGCGAAGCTTACGTTTTTTGTACAGGACCAAGATTTGCTGATAGCCATATCTGCCATGTCCCCAACGCAGACCCGGATCCCCGAGTCCGATAGCCACCCACGCAGTCGTCGGCATGCCCGACATACCCAGCCCAACTGGGTGAAACGCGCCGGAGTCGCCGGTGGAGTCATCGGCGCCGTCGCCCTGACGACTTCGGCCTCTCCCGCCCAGGCGGCGAACTCGGCGGACACCACGCCCAACGAGGTCACCCAGACCCTGGACCTGTCCCAGCTGCGGGCCGCCGACGCCACCGCCCAGGCCGTCGTCACCTACCAGCTGCGCGCGGCCGAGGCCCAGGCGGCGGCGACCGCCGCGAAGGCCGCGCAGCAGCTCAAGGCCGAACAGGACGCCGCGCGGCAGGCAGCGGCCAAGGCGGCCGTCGCCAAGCAGGCCGCCGAGCGCACGGCCACCCAGACGGCCTCCCGCTCCGCATCCCGCGCCCCCCTGGCGGCCGTCTCCAGCAGCGGCAATGTCGCCGGCCTGCTGAGCTTCCTTCAGGCCCAGGTCGGCAAGGCGTACGTGATGGGCTCCAGCGGCCCCGACTCCTACGACTGCTCGGGCCTCGTGCAGGCCGCGTTCCGCACGATCGGCGTCGACCTCCCCCGCGTGTCCGAGTCCCAGTCCACCGCGGGCACCCAGGTCTCCCTCGACGCCCTCCAGCCCGGCGACATCCTCTACTGGGGCGGCGCGGGCAGCGCCTACCACGTCGCCGT
Organism: uncultured Streptantibioticus sp.; assembly: GCA_964398515.1. Lineage (GTDB taxonomy): Bacteria > Actinomycetota > Actinomycetes > Streptomycetales > Streptomycetaceae > CAYNNX01. Next base: position 2,442 of record CAYNNX010000551.1, read on the forward strand.
CTACGTCGGCGGCGGGAACTTCATCGGCGCCCAGAACCCCGGCACCGGCGTGGTGGAGAAGCCGCTGTCGTACTCGCCGCCCACCGGCGCGGTACGGGTCATCTGAGCAGAACGCTCTCTTTCCCTCTTCGCGTTTCCCTCTTCGCGGCGACGGCCGCCGGTCCCGCGTGTGCGGGGCCGGCGGCCGTCGCGCGTGACGGCGGCACGCCGCTGAAGCGGGGCCGCCGTTAGGGAGCCGCGGTCCTACCCCTGGACCGGGCCGATCGTCAGCGGGTGGATGCCCGTGCCGGCGCAGTGCTGGGTCTTCCAGGGCAGGAAGAGGGCCGCCTTCTGGTTCGGCGGGTAGATCCGCAGGCCCTCGGCCCAGCTGAGCTGGCACTGCTGGGGGTCGTAGCCGCTGAGGCCGTTGCTGTCGTGCAGGACCGCGGAGGCGGAGGCGTGCGGGCGCAGCGTGACGGTCCTGGCGGCGCCGCCCGAGCGCTGGGCCGGGTTGCCGGACTGCACCCCGCCGGCCTTCACGTAGGAGACCCCGGGGTAGCCGGTGAGGGTGCAGGTCGAGCCGGAGACGTTGGTGAAGACCAGCTTGGAGTAGTACTGCCCCGCGCCTACGCCGGCGTCGGCCTGGCCCACCTTGAGCTGGCCGCTCGCACACGGGCGCAAGGCCGCGTTCTGGGACGCCGACTGCGCCTGGAGCGCGGCCGAGCCGGCGCCGGAGGCCGTGGAGGCGCCCGAGCCCGACCCGGACGTGGCGGACGCACCGGACGCGGCTCCCGATCCCGTCGACGCCGACGCCCCCGCGGACGACCCGGCGCCCGACGAACACGCCGACAAGGCCAGGGCTGCCGCGGCGATGGCGGCGGCCGAGACACCCAGTCGGACGGTCCTGGTACCCATGACGTTCCTCCTCCGTACTACGGTGCGATCCTTGTGTCCCCCTCCTTCGACCGTGCGTCATCGTCGCGCGATTGTCATCACCCGTTACGGTGCTGTGGCGCAATCCGATTGACGCCAGAACATTCGTGGATGAAACGCGACCAACGGCAACGGGCCGACCGGGCCGCGGCGCGCAGGCTCGACACACCGTTGACGAGCGGCCTTCCGGCACCGCCGATGCCGCGCGCGGCACGGCTCGTCGGCATCCTCGTACGCGTGCCGGACGAACCCCCGCCTCATTTTGGCCGGTTCCGGTCGCAATTGTCGGCGGGCGGACGGACCCGTGACGCGGTCCCGGCCCTCGGCGGAGCCGGAAACGAACCCCTACGCCTTCGGGGCGACCTTGCTCAGCCCGTTGATGACGCGGTCCATCGCGTCGCCGCCGGTGGGGTCGGTGAGGTTGGCGAGGAGCTTGAGGGTGAAGCGCATCAGCATGGGGTGGGTGAGGCCGCGCTGGGCGGCGAGCTTCATGATCTTGGGGTTGCCGATGAGCTTCACAAAGGCGCGGCCGAGGGTGTAGTAGCCGCCGTAGGTGTCCTTCAGGACGCGGGGGTAGTGCTGGAGGGCGAGTTCGCGCCGGGCGGGGGTGGTGCGGGCGGTGGCCTGGACGATGACGTCGGCGGCGATCCGGCCGGACTCCATCGCGTAGGCGATGCCCTCGCCGTTGAAGGGGTTGACGAGGCCGCCCGCGTCGCCGACCAGGAGCAGGCCGCGGGTGTAGTGGGGCTGGCGGTTGAACGCCATGGGCAGGGCGGCGCCGCGGATCGGGCACGTCATGTTCTCGGGCGTGTAGCCCCAGTCCTCGGGCATCGATGCGCACCACGCCTTGAGCACCTCGCGCCAGTCCAACTCCTTGAAGGATGCGGAGGTGTTGAGCACGCCGAGGCCGACGTTGGACGTGCCGTCGCCCATCCCGAAGATCCAGCCGTACCC
>CAYNNX010000552.1:0-4307 GCA_964398515.1 uncultured Streptantibioticus sp.
TCCGGGTGGTGGCTAGAATTCGTCGGCGTCGTCGGGTACCCCGACATGTATGGCAATGTCGGGCGGCACGGCCGCGTGCTCGGTCCCCGTGGCCTGATGCCGAACCCGAAGACCGGCACCGTGACGCCGGACGTGGCCAAGGCCGTGACCGACATCAAGGGCGGCAAGATCGAGTTCCGCGTCGACAAGCACGCCAACCTCCACTTCATCATCGGCAAGACCTCCTTCAACGAGCAGCAGCTGGTGGAGAACTACGCCGCCGCGCTGGAGGAGGTGCTGCGGCTGAAGCCGTCGGCCGCCAAGGGCCGCTACATCAAGAAGGCCGCCATCAGCACCACGATGGGCCCCGGCATCCCGGTCGACCCGAACCGCACCCGCAACCTGCTGGTCGAGGAAGACCCGGCCGCGGTCTGACGACCGTCGCACGGAAGGCCTTGAAGGCCTGAATGCCTTGTGAAGACCGGGCTCCCGCAGTGCGCGGGGGCCCGGTCTTCGTCTTCGTCGCCCATCCGTGACGGTGCGTTGTCAGCGGGGTGGGATACCTTGCTGCCCTCCGGATCGAACAGGGGTCCGTCGGATCACACAGGGGTGGGGACGTGAAGATGACGCGGAGCCGGCACGCGCTGGCGGCGGCGGTGACAGTGGCGGCCCTCGCGGCCGTCTCGGGCTGCGGCGCGCACGCGAGCGGCGGGCCCAGGGCGGCCGCCGAGGACAGGCCGGGCGGCTCGGCCGCGGCGAGCGTGTCGGCGACGGCCATCAGCGATCTGCGGGCGGCGCAGAGCAGCACCCGCCGGGCCAAGTCGGCCGCCGTGGAGGCCGAGATGACGGTGGGCACCGGCACCATGACGATCAGCGGCGCCCTGGACTGGTCCGGCGGCCTCGTGGGCGACCTGCGGATGCGGCAGAAGGGCGGCCTGGCGAACAAGCTGGCCGCGATGGGCAGCAAGGGCGCCTACGAGGTGCGCTACCTGCGCGACGCGATGTACGTGAACCTGGGCGTCCATCTGCCCGGGCCGTACGCGGACAAGACCTGGCTGAGGTACGACTACGCCACGCTGGCCAGGATGTCCGGCACGTCGGGGGCGTTCTCCAACGACGAGCTGCGCTCGGCCGACCCCAACACCACGGTGCAGATGCTGATCGCCTCCGGCCAGGTGAAGCGGGTGGGCACCGACTCGGTCCGCGGGGTGCGCGCCACCCACTACGCGGGCACGGTGGACGTCCTCGCGCTCTCCCGGAGCCGTTCGGGCCTCAGCGCCCAGGAGCTCGACCGCATCCGCAGGCAGGCCCAGCAGGCGGGCATCACCACCGAGCAGGTGGACGTGTGGGTCGGCGCCGACAAGCTGATGGTCAAGGAGTCCCAGCGGGCCGCCACCAAGGCCGGGGAGTTCACCTCGACGTCGTACTACTCCGGCTACGGCACTCAGGTCTCCGCGACCCCGCCGCCCGCCTCGCAGACCCTGGACTTCACCGCCCTGCTGGGCGCCCGTGGCCGGACCCCGGGGCAGCAGGCCGGCGCGGCTTCCGTCCCGGGGGCGATACGGACCGCCTGAAGCGATTTGCCTCCTTGCGCGGCGGTCCCGTACTCTCCTACGGAAGCCAGAGACCGCTGGTCGCTGCTGCGCCCGGATTCCAGGGTGCGGTGGCCGAAGGATCCGCTAGCTGCGGACGACCCGCGCAGGTGACTGTGGAGACGCTCCCGGATGTCCTTCCGGTGGAGCTACGCCCCGTGCGCCTGCGCCGGGGCGTTTCGTATGTCCCAAGCCTCCCCCTTCGTGTCTTGCGGTCCGCAACCACCCGGAAGGAGGCCGAGGCTCATGGCGAGGCCCGACAAGGCTGCCGCGGTTGCCGAGCTGACGGACAAGTTCCGCAGCTCGAACGCCGCAGTGGTCACGGCGTACACCGGCCTGAGCGTGGCGCAGCTCAAGGAACTGCGCCGTGCTCTCGGTGAGAACGCCCACTACCGCGTGGCGAAGAACACGCTGACCAAGATCGCGGCCAACGAGGCCGGGATCAGCTCGCTCGACGACCTGTTCACGGGTTCGACGGCGATCGCCTTCGTCACCGGTGACCCGGTGGAGTCGGCGAAGGGTCTGCGCGACTTCGCCAAGGACAACCCCGCTCTCGTCATCAAGGGCGGTGTCCTTGAGGGCAAGGCGCTGTCCGCCGATGAGATCAAGAAGCTCGCGGACCTCGAGTCCCGCGAGGTGCTGCTCGCCAAGCTGGCGGGTGCCATGAAGGCGAAGCAGTCCCAGGCTGCGGCGCTCTTCCAGGCCCTGCCCTCGAAGTTCGTCCGCACCGCGGAGGCGCTTCGAGTCAAGCGCGAAGAGCAGGGCGGTGCCGGTACGCCGGCTCCCGCCGAGGCCGAGTCCGCCGAGTAACCGCTCGCGTTCGGTCGCAGCGGGCCCGTATACGAAGGACTGCCGCAAGGCAGACGCCCGCCCGAGAAATGCTGTACACCCGGCACCAGCCGAATTAGTGGAAGGACCGCCACCATGGCGAAGCTCACCCAGGAAGAGCTGCTCGAGCAGTTCGAAGGCATGACCCTCATCGAGCTCTCCGAGTTCGTGAAGGCCTTCGAGGAGAAGTTCGACGTCACCGCCGCCGCCCCGGCCGCCGTCGTCGCCGCCGGCGTTCCGGGTGCCCCGGCCGCCGCCGAGGTCGAGGAGAAGGACGAGTTCGACGTCATCCTCACCTCCGCCGGTGACAAGAAGATCCAGGTCATCAAGGTCGTCCGCGAGCTCACCTCGCTGGGCCTGAAGGAGGCCAAGGACCTGGTCGACGGCGCTCCGAAGCCGCTCCTGGAGAAGGTCAACAAGGAGCAGGCCGACAAGGCCGCCGAGTCCCTCAAGGCCGCCGGCGCCGGCGTCGAGGTCAAGTAAGGCCCGACACGCGGCCGTGTGCCGTGTGCCGCCCCTTTCGGGGGCTGTTCAGCCGCAGGGCGGCCACTCTTCCGGGTGGTCGCCCTGCGGCCTTTGCGGCTTGGGGGTGCGGCTTCGCGCCGATGTCGGCGGACCCGGGTATGGTGATCTTCAATCGGTTCGCCGGCCTCTGCCGTCCGGGTGCCCTCCGGCCCGGTGTGAGCATCCCCGCGGGGTGGGGGCCTTGACGAACCGCACGCAGCGCGCAATTCTCAGGACGCGTCGTGAAGCAGGTCCGAGAGTCGTACAAGAGACGAGGCATGGATCGCGCACGATGCGGGAATGACTCAGGTCGAGCGCGGACACCAGCAGCAGGGCTCGGCCGAGGCCGGGCCTACCGGATGACGAGGGGGAGATGATTCGGTCTCCGAATCTCTGCTCTGGACATCAGTGTGCCAAGTGGCTACACTGACCCTTTGCGCTGCCTGTTAGCTGCCGCCTGGCCCGTCACCAGGGGCATGCCCACCATCTGAGCATGACTGAAGGAGATGTCCTCGACCAGGACGTCGCCGTCTCCGTGTTCAGGGGCGGACCGGTATGCGCGTAGTGAGTCCGAGCCCTCGGAAGGACCCCCTCTTGGCCGCCTCGCGCAACGCCTCGACTGCCAATACGAACAATGGCGCAAGCACCGCCCCGCTGCGCATCTCCTTCGCGAAGATCAGGGAGCCGCTTGAGGTTCCGAACCTTCTCGCGCTGCAAACCGAGAGCTTCGACTGGCTGCTCGGCAATGCCGCCTGGAAGGCTCGTGTCGAGGCGGCTCTCGACAGCGGGCAGGACGTCCCCACCAAGTCCGGTCTGGAGGAGATCTTCGAGGAGATCTCCCCGATCGAGGACTTCTCCGGGTCGATGTCGCTGACCTTCCGCGACCACCGCTTCGAGCCCCCGAAGAACTCGATCGACGAGTGCAAGGAGCGCGACTTCACCTACGCCGCGCCGCTCTTCGTCACGGCCGAGTTCACCAACAACGAGACCGGCGAGATCAAGTCCCAGACGGTCTTCATGGGCGACTTCCCGCTCATGACCAACAAGGGCACCTTCGTCATCAACGGCACCGAGCGTGTCGTGGTGTCCCAGCTGGTGCGTTCGCCGGGTGTCTACTTCGACAGCACGATCGACAAGACGTCCGACAAGGACATCTTCTCCGCCAAGATCATCCCGTCCCGGGGTGCCTGGCTGGAGATGGAGATCGACAAGCGCGACATGGTCGGTGTCCGCATCGACCGCAAGCGCAAGCAGTCCGTCACCGTCCTTCTGAAGGCGCTCGGCTGGACCACCGAGCAGATCCTGGAGGAGTTCGGCGAGTACGAGTCGATGCGCGCCACCCTGGAGAAGGACCACACCCAGGGCCAGGACGACGCGCTGCTCGACATCTACCGCAAGCTGCGT
>CAYNNX010000553.1:0-4290 GCA_964398515.1 uncultured Streptantibioticus sp.
CGCTCCACGGCCCGGCCGCGGTGGCCGCGGTCCCGGCGGCCGGCTCCGGCACCCCTCGGCCGTCGTCGCTCACCACGATCTCCAGGGCGTGCTCGGTGCGGTCCAGCCGGACCTCGGCCGATCGCGCGCCGGAGTGCTTGACCGTGTTGGTGAGCGCCTCCTGGACGATCCGGTAGGCCGCGGCGGCCACGTCCGGCGGCACGCGGGCGGCGTCGGGCCCGTCGAGGCCGGTCGTGGTCAGCCGGGCGGCGATCCCGGCCTGCCGGACCCGCTCGACCAGCGCGGGCAGCCCCCGCAGCGTGGGCATCGGGGCGCGCTCGGGCGTGCGGCCGTCCTCCTTCAACACCCCGAGCATGCGCCGCAGTTGGGCCATGGCGTCGCGCCCGGACTCCGCGATCGCGTCGAACGCGGCGATCGCGCGGTCGGGGTCGGCCCGTACCGCCACCGGGCCGGCCTCGGCCTGAACCACCATCAGGCTCACCGCGTGCGCCAGGATGTCGTGCATCTCGCGGGCGATCCGGGCGCGCTCCTGCACGGTGGCGCGCGCCGCCTGGGCCTCGGCCTCGCGTTCCAGTGCGGCGGCCCGCTCCGCCTGTGCGGCGGCGACGTGGCGAAGCTCCCGCGCGAAGGAGCCCAGCACGTAGCTGCCGGCCAGCGGCACATAGCTGAAGATCGCCCCGAACGGGCTGTAGGTGGTCAGGAACGTGCAGACCGTCAGCGCGGCCAGGGTGAACCAGCGCTGCCACTCCCGGCCCCGGTTGGCGACGGCGTAGACCAGCACGCACACCGCCAGCGGCACCTGCGGATAGGCCTCGTGCGCCAGCACGCTGGTCGCGATCGAGAAGGGCGCCATCACCAGGGCGCACGCGAACGGCGCCCGGTGCCGCCACGGGATCGGGGCGGCCGAGGCCACGGCGAGCGCGTACACCCACCAGCCCCAGTGGTGCTCCGGGGCGCCGTGGAGGGCGGCGATCAGGCCGATGGCGACCGCGAGAACCGTCAGCGCGACGTCCACCGCGAGCCGCGGAACGGCCGGGAAGCGTTCTCGCGCGCGACGCGTCCATGCCTCGGCCCGCACCGCCGCGACAGGCGGCGCGCTCATGCCGTCCGGACCGAGACGTCACCCGTCTGGGCGGTGGCCGTGATGGCGTGCGGCGCGCCATCCGAGGTGGGCACGCCGACCCGCACGTCACCGGTCTGGGCCTCGGCGTGGACGGCGTAGGCGGTGCCCTGAGGCACGGTGACGCCGATGCTGCCGGTCTGCGCCGTCGCGTAGAGGCTGGCCGGGGCGGTGCCGAAGTCGGCCCGCACGTCACCGGTGTCGGTGGTCAGCCTCGCGTGCGGGCAGGAGAGCCCGGTCGCGGTGACGTCGCCGGTGTCGGTGCTCGCCTCGACGGCACCGCCGAGCCCGGTCAGCGTCACGTTGCCGGTGGCGGCGGAGACGCTGACGACCGTACCGGCCGGGACGTGCACCTCGTAGGAGATCCCGCAGTCGTCGCAGTTGTAGGTGAGCGTCAGCGTGCCGCCGACGGCTTTGTGCGTGCTGCGCGGCTCGCTGCCCCGGTAGTTCTGCCGTTCGGTGACGTCGACCGACGAACCGCCGCCGATGACGCGGACGTCGCCGGTGCTGCCCTTGACCACCAGCCTGGTCACGGGCTCGTGCACCGAGTAGCCGAGCGAGCGGTGCTTGTCCGGCACCATCGCCGAGCACGCCGACAGCGCCGCGACGGCGATCAGGCAGGCGGCGGCAGACAGCGGGCGGGCGGCTGGGCGGCGGTTCATCGGGCGTCCTCTCACACGGGATGTCGCACCGGATGCGACTGCATACAGGCTGCCCGGCGAACACGCCGAAAGGATCACTCCCACGACGGGTCTTCTCAGCTCACCCCTTAGGGGGACCGCCGACTCGTGGCACCTGGCCCACACGCCGCAGGGCGGCCGCCCCTCCTCGTGGAGGGGACGACCGCCCTGCGGGTGTCGCGTCTCTGAAAGGTACGGCTCAGGCGTTGTACGGCCCGTAGTCGTAGTCCTCCAGCGGAACGGCCTGGCCGGAGCCGGTGCCGAACGGCGAGTAGTCGATGTCGTCGTAGCCGACGGCCGAGTACATCGCGGCCTTGGCCTCCTCGGTCGGCTCGACCCGGATGTTGCGGTAGCGGGACAGGCCCGTACCGGCCGGGATGAGCTTACCGAGGATGACGTTCTCCTTCAGGCCCAGCAGCGAGTCCGACTTGGCGTGGATCGCCGCGTCGGTGAGCACCCGGGTCGTCTCCTGGAAGGAGGCCGCGGACAGCCACGACTCCGTCGCCAGCGACGCCTTGGTGATACCCATCAGCTGCGGACGGCCGGAGGCGGGGTGACCGCCCTCGGCGACCACGCGGCGGTTCTCCTGCTCGAAGCGGCCGCGCTCGACGAGCTCGCCCGGCAGCAGTTCCGCGTCGCCCGACTCGATGATCGTCACGCGGCGCAGCATCTGCCGGATGATGATCTCGATGTGCTTGTCGTGGATCGACACACCCTGCGAGGTGAAGACCTTCTGGACCTCGCCCAGCAGGTGGATCTGGACGGACCGCTGGCCGAGGATCCGCAGCACGTCGTGCGGGTTCTCGGTACCGGCCATCAGCTTCTGGCCGACCTCGACGTGGTCGCCCTCCTCCACCAGCAGGCGGGCGCGCTTCGAGACACCGTAGGAGATCTCGTCGCTGCCGTCGTCCGGGGTGATGACGATCTTGCGGGTCTTCTCGGTCTCCTCGATGCGGACCCGGCCGGCCGCCTCGCTGATCGGGGCCACACCCTTGGGGGTACGGGCCTCGAAGAGCTCGACGACACGCGGCAGACCCTTGGTGATGTCGTCACCGGCCACACCACCGGTGTGGAAGGTACGCATCGTCAGCTGGGTGCCGGGCTCACCGATCGACTGGGCGGCGATGATGCCGACCGCCTCGCCGATGTCCACCAGCTTGCCGGTGGCCAGCGAACGGCCGTAGCACATCGCGCACGTGCCGACGGCGGACTCGCAGGTCAGGATCGAGCGGACCTTGACGGTCTGGACGCCGTGCAGGATCAGCTGGTCGATGAGCACGTCACCGAGGTCGGTGCCGACCGGGGCCAGCACCTTGCCGTCGACGACGATGTCCTCGGCCAGGCTGCGCGCGTACACGCTGGTCTCGACGCCGGACGCCTTGCGCAGCACGCCGTCGGCGCCGCGCTCGGCGATGTCCAGCTTCAGGCCGCGGTCGGTGCCGCAGTCCAGCTCGCGGATGATCACGTCCTGCGAGACGTCCACCAGACGACGGGTCAGGTAACCCGAGTCGGCGGTACGCAGCGCGGTGTCCGCGAGGCCCTTACGGGCACCGTGGGTGGAGATGAAGTACTCCAGCACGGTGAGACCCTCACGGAACGACGCCTTGATGGGCCGCGGGATGGTCTCGTTCTTCGCGTTGGACACCAGGCCTCGCATACCCGCGATCTGACGCATCTGCATCATGTTTCCGCGGGCACCCGAGTCGACCATCATGAAGATCGGGTTGGTCTTCGGGAAGTTCGCGCTCATGGCCTCGGCGACGTCGTTGGTCGCGTTGGTCCAGATCGCGATGAGCTCCTGGGACCGCTCCTCCTTCGTGATCAGGCCGCGCTCGTACTGCTTCTGGACCTTCTCGTCCTTGGCCTCGTACTCGGCCAGGATGGACTTCTTGGCCTCGGGCACGACCACGTCGGAGATCGCGACGGTGACGCCGGAGCGGGTCGCCCAGTAGAAACCGGCCGACTTCAGGTTGTCCAGCGTCGCCGCGACGGTGACCTTCGGGTAGCGCTCGGCGAGGTCGTTGACGATCTCGGAGAGCTGCTTCTTGCCGACCGAGTAGTCCACGAACGGGTAGTCCTCGGGCAGCAGCTCGTTGAAGAGCGCACGGCCCAGGGTGGTCCGCAGCCGGAACGGGTCGCCCTGCTGCCAGGGCTCCTCGCCCTCCGCCGGGGCCGGCGGGGTCCAGCCGCGCGGCGGCACGGTGCCCACCGGGAAGCGGATGTCGATCTTCGCCTGGAGCGACAGCTCCCGGGCGTCGAACGCCATGATCGCCTCGGCCACCGAGCCGAACGCCCGGCCCTCGCCGCGTACCTCGCGCTCCTCCGAGTCCGTGGTGAGGAAGAACAGACCCAGGACCATGTCCTGCGTCGGCATCGTCACCGGACGGCCGTCGGCGGGCTTGAGGATGTTGTTCGAGGACAGCATCAGGATGCGCGCCTCGGCCTGCGCCTCCGCCGACAGCGGCAGGTGCACGGCCATCTGGTCGCCGT
>CAYNNX010000554.1:0-4286 GCA_964398515.1 uncultured Streptantibioticus sp.
ATGACCGATTTCACGTCCGCGAAGTCGAGGTTGATCAGACCCGGGGTGGTGATCAGGTCGGTGATGCCCTGGACACCGGAGAGCAGCACCTGGTCCGCGGACTTGAACGCGTCGAGCACGCTGACCTGGCGGTCCGAGATGGACAGCAGGCGGTCGTTGGGGATGACGATGAGGGTGTCGACCTCGTCGCGGAGCGCGGCGATGCCGTCCTCGGCCTGGTTGGCCCGGCGGCGGCCCTCGAAGGTGAACGGGCGGGTGACCACACCGATCGTCAACGCCCCGAGCGAGCGGGCGATGTCGGCGACGACGGGGGCGCCGCCGGTGCCGGTACCGCCGCCCTCGCCCGCGGTGACGAAGACCATGTCGGCCCCCTTGAGGACCTCCTCGATCTCCTCGCGGTGGTCCTCGGCGGCCTTGCGGCCGACGTCGGGGTTGGCGCCGGCGCCGAGGCCGCGGGTGAGTTCGCGGCCGACGTCGAGTTTGACGTCGGCGTCGCTCATCAACAGGGCCTGCGCGTCGGTGTTGATCGCGATGAACTCGACGCCCTTGAGACCGACCTCGATCATCCGGTTGATGGCGTTGACGCCACCGCCGCCGATTCCGACGACCTTGATGACTGCGAGGTAGTTCTGCGGTGCTGCCACGTCGAAGGCCTCTCGCCTCGATTCGTGCCGGCGTCCCGCGAAGTCGCGGTGCGCCGGCTGATGCCGATGGGACGGTCCGGACGCCGACCCGAACCCTAACCCTGAGGTTTAGGGTTACCAGTATGTCTGTGCCTTGAGTCCGCCTGGACAGGACACTAAGTCGACAAGCGGTTCCCGTTCAACGAACACGCCGAACCTACCGCTTTTCTTTTGACCCTATGTGATCACGCCTGATGCGGGCCAACCAGGGTCCATCGCGTCAATACGGTACGTCAACTCCTCGATGACGCAGGTGCGCTGGGCACGCTCACGTCGTAGCGCGTCGCGCCGTGCGCCGCCTTCATCAACGCGACCAGCGCCGTGGCTTTCTGCCTGCCCAGCTCCGCGCTCCCCCACACCGCCGTGCGGTTGCCGGTGAGTTGCAGGGTGATCCCGTCCCAGGAACGCACCTGGATGACCTGGGTCTGCTTCTGTACCGATTCGGGGAGATCTGCGGCGACCTGTACCGCGGCGTGCAGAAGGCGATCCGTCCCGAAATAGCGGTTACTGGGCGATCCGGCCGAAGCCGCGGCATCCTCCGGCAATTCCACGAAGGGAACACCGGAAGGAGCGGAGGAGTCCGTGGCAAAACGGACACCCTCTGAGTCCACTTCGATGAACTTTCCGCCGTTTTTTACAACGGCCTTGGCGGTTCGCTCGGTCACTTTCACCACGACTGTGTGCGGCCATGACCGTGTGACGTCAACCGAGGCGATCCGCGGCAGCCGCTCCCGCAGCCGCCCGGCGACGGCCGAGGTGTCGACGGAGGCGAGCGGCGAGCCGGCCGGCACCGCAGCCGCGGCCCGCACGGCGTCGGGGGTGAGCGTGCGGGCGCCGGCCACCTGAACCTGGCGCACTCTCAGCCATGGCGAGCCGTAGAACACATAGGCCGACCCGGCGGCGAGCACGGTGGCCGCCACGAGCAGCAGGAGCGCCCCGCGCCGGGAGAGCCGGGTGCGGTAAAGGCGCGGCCGGTCCGACGGGGCAGTACGCCCTGCCCGCTCCGCGGTCGTCGGTCCGGCCACGCTCACTCCTCCTCTTCGAGGGCTCGCTTCTCCCCCTGCCCCGCGGGGACCCCCATGGGGCGCTCAGCCGCTGTCGGACAGTCGACCGTGCTCGCCCTATCGCTGCATCCGTCAGCGGCCTACGGCCGCGGGCGGCCGCGCCCCTTCGGCTCTTCCCCCGCACCGCGGGGGTACCCTTCGCCCTATCCTGCCCGGCCCGCGGCGACCGCCTCGTGCACCATGCCGACGAGCAGGTCGTCGGCGTCCCGGCGGCCGAACTCGGCGGCGGCGCGGGACATCTCGTACAGACGGTGCGGGTCGGTCAGGACCGGGAGGACGTTGCCGAGCACCCACTCGGGGGTGAGCTCCGCGTCGTCCACCAGCAGGCCGCCGCCCGCCTTGACCACCGGCTGGGCGTTGAGGCGCTGTTCGCCGTTGCCGATGGGCAGCGGAACGTAGGCGGCGGGCAGCCCGACCGCCGAGAGCTCGGCCACGGTCATCGCGCCGGCCCGGCAGAGCATCATGTCGGCGGCGGCGTAGGCGAGGTCCATGCGGTCCAGGTAGGGCACCGGGACGTACGGCGGCATGCCGGGCATGTTGTTCGGCTCGGGGAGCTCGTTCTTGGGGCCGACCGCGTGCAGGATCTGGATGCCGGACTGCTGCAGGCGCGGGGCGACCGCCTGGACGGTCTCGTTGAGGCGGCGGGCGCCCTGTGAGCCGCCGGAGACCAGCAGGGTGGGCAGGTTGGCGTCGAGGCCGAAGGCGGCGCGGGCCTGCGGGCGTGCGCCGGCCCGGTCCAGGGTGGCGATCGCGCGGCGCAGCGGGATGCCGATGTAACGGGCGTCACGCAGCTTGCTGTCGGGGGTGCTGACGGCCACGACCTTGGCGTACCGGGAGCCGATCTTGTTGGCCAGGCCGGGGCGGGCGTTGGCCTCGTGGACCACGATCGGGACGCCGAGGCGCTTGGCGGCCAGATAGGCGGGCAGGGCCACGTAGCCGCCGAAGCCGACCACGCAGTCGGCCTTGGTGCGCTCCAGCACCTGCTCGGCGGCCTTGATCGTGCCGCGCAGCCGCCCGGGCACGGTGATCAGCTCCGGGGTGGGCCGGCGCGGCAGCGGGACGGCGGGGATCAGGGCCAATTCGTAGCCGCGTTCCGGAACGAGCCTGGTCTCCAGGCCCCTTTCCGTACCGAGCGCCGTGATCCCCACGGTCGGGTCCTGCCGCCGCAGGGCATCCGCGAGGGCGAGCGCGGGCTCGATGTGGCCGGCGGTACCCCCGCCGGCGAGAACGACATGCACCGAAATTCACCGCTTCCTGGACGGTCGTCGCCTGGCGAGCCGTCTCATGCTCCGTGTCCAAACCCCAGTCGGGAAACCGTGCCCCCGCGCGGCCAGCGCCGTCTTCGCCGCGGGCTCGCTCCTGGCGAAGGAGATCAGCAGCCCGATGGCGAACATGGTCGGCAGCAGGGCCGAGCCCCCGTAGGAGAACAGCGGGAGCGGGACTCCGGCGATCGGCAGCAGACCGAGCACCGACCCGATGTTGACCACGGCCTGCGCCATGATCCAGGTGGTCACGCTTCCCGCGGCGAACCTGACGAAGGGATCCTCCGTGCGTCCGGCCACGCGGATACCCGCATAGCCTAGAGCCGCGAAGAGACCGAGTACCGACAGCGTCCCCGCCAGACCGAGTTCCTCCCCGGTCACGGCGAAGATGAAGTCGGTGTGCGGTTCAGGGAGTTGGCCCCATTTTTCCACACTCGCACCCAATCCGGAACCGAACCATCCGCCGGAGGCGAGAGCATAGATCCCGTGTACCGCCTGCCAGCACTGGTCGCTCGGGCCGGGGTCGGTGGCACCGATGCAGGCGAACCTGGACATACGGTGCGGGCTCGTCTTGATCAGGACGGCCGCGAGGAGTGAGGCGATCGACAGCACGCCGGCGAAGAGCCGGGTGGGCGCGCCCGCCAGCCACAGCAGCCCGAAGAGCATCGCGGTGAGCACGATGGCGGTGCCCATGTCACCGCCGAGCAGGATCAGCCCCAGGATCAGGAAGACCACCGGCACCAGCGGGACGAGCAGGTGCTTCCACTGGGTGAGCAGCCGCTTGTCGTTCTTGCGGGCCAGCAGGTCCGCGCCCCACAGCACCAGAGCCAGCTTGCCGAACTCGCTGGGCTGGATCTGGAACGGGCCGCCGATCGACAGCCAGTTCTGGTTGCCGTTGACCGACTTCCCTATCCCGGGGATCTGGACGAGCACCATCAGGAAGACCGACCCGGCCAGCAGCGGGTAGGCCATGGCCCGGTGGAGCCGGACCGGCAGGCGCGCCGCCACGACCGCCAGCACGGTGCCGACGGCGGCCGCCAGCAGCTGCTTGCGGAAGAAGTAGGTGGAGGGCAGGCCGTTCTGCAGCGCCTTGATCTGCGAGGCGGAGAAGACCATCACCAGCCCCAGCACGGTGATCAGCAGCGCGCCGCCGACGATCAGGTAGTACGCGGTCAGCGGCCGGTCCCAGGCCCGCCTGGCCTGCTCGACCGCGGTGCGCGCCCGGCCGGCGACGCCCGCGCCGGAGCGCGCCGCGCCGACCGGGCGGGCCGCCGGAC
>CAYNNX010000555.1:0-3841 GCA_964398515.1 uncultured Streptantibioticus sp.
GGCGGCGACCGCCTGGTTGGCGCCCTTGCCGCCCGGGTGGACGGCGAGGTCACCGCCGAGCACCGTCTCTCCGGCGGCCGGCCGCCGCTCGACATCGATCACCAGGTCGGCGTTGGCCGACCCCACGACCAGCAGGTCGTAGTCGTACATCAGTTGACTCCCCTTGATCCCCGTGACACTCCTGCGGGACGACCCGGGGCGGACGGCCGCCACCCGGAACACCCGAGGTGCCCATGGTGTACGACCGCCCGCCCGAGCCGTCCGTCATCAGCCGCTGAAACCGGCCACGTTGTCCTTCGTGACCACCTTCACCGGCACCTTCACCGTCGACTCGACCTTCTTGCCCTGCACGGCCTTCAGCGCGTTGTCCACGGCGATCCTTCCCAGCTGCGACGGCTGCTGGGCGACCGACGCGTACAGCGTGCCGTCCTTCACCGCCGTCAGCCCGTCCGGGGTGCCGTCGAAGCCGACGACCTGCACCGACGTACCGGCCTTTGCGCCGAGCGCCTTGATCGCGCCGAGCGCCATCTCGTCGTTGGCGGCGATGACGCCCTGCACGTCCGGGTGGGCCTGGAGCAGGTTCGACATCACGTCGAGGCCCTTGGTGCGGTCGAAGTCGGCGGGCTGCTGGGCCACCACCTGGATACCGGGGTAGGCCTTCAGACCCTGGGCGAAACCGGCCGCCCGCTCGCGGGCCGCCGACGTACCGGCCTGGCCCTGCAGGATGACGATCTTGCCCTTGCCGCCGAGCTTCTCGGCGATCGTCTTGGCCGCCAGCTCACCGCCGGCCACGTTGTCGGACGCCACCAGGGCATCCACGTCGGCCTTGTTGACACCCCGGTCGACGGCGATGACCGGGATCTTCGCCTTGTCGGCGGCCTTCACCGAGTTGCTCGCCGCGTCCGAGTCGACGGGGTTGACGATGATCGCACCCAGGGCCGAACTGGTGAAGTTCTGCAGCTGGTTGGCCTGCTGCGAGGCGTCGTTCTGGGCGTCGGTGACGGTCAGGTCCACGCCCAGCTTCTTCGCCTCGGCCTGGGCACCGGCCCGGATCTGCACGAAGAAGGGATTGTTCAGGGTGGACAGCGACAGACCCACGCGCGGGGTCGCGGACGAGGACGAGCCGGTGTGCAGGAAGGAGGTCGCGCCGACGACCGCCACGGTCACGACGGCCGCGAGCGCGTACGTCGCCGCCTGCTTGCCCTTGCCGCCCGGAGCACCGCCGGTGGTCACCGGGGTGGCCGTGGCCTTGCGGCGCACGGTGTCCAGCAGCACCGCCAGCGCGATGACGACACCGATCACGACCTGCTGCCAGAACGCCGACACGGACAGCAGGTTGAGGCCGTTGCGGAGCACCGCCAGGATCAGCGCGCCGATCAGCGTGCCGGACACCTTGCCGGTACCGCCCGCGAGCGAGGCACCGCCGATGACGACCGCCGCGATCGCGTCCAGCTCGTAGCCGGAGGCGGCCTGCGGCTGCGCCGAGGACAGCCTGGAGGCCAGCACGATGCCGGCGACGGCCGCGAACAGCCCGGACAGGGCGTAGATCGCGAGCTTCTGCTTCGACACCCGCAGACCGGAGAGCCGGGCGGCCTCCTCGTTGCCGCCGATGGCGTACATCGAACGACCGATGTACGTCCGCGCGAGGACCACGGCCGCGACGAACCCCATCACCACCATGACCAGCACGGGCACCGGCAGCCAGCCGCCGAGCGTGTCACCGAGGTGCGAGACCGAGTCCGGGAAGGCGATCGGCGAGCCCTGCGAGATCACGAGGGCCAGACCACGCCCCACGGACAGCATCGCCAGCGTCGCGATGAACGGCGGCAGCTTGCCGTAGGCGATGAGGAAACCGTTCACCAGCCCCGCCACGACACCCGTGCCGAGACCGAGGACGACGGCGAGCGCCACGGGCACCCCGTGCTGCGTCGCGCTCCAGGCCAGCACGGTCGCCGACAGGGCGGCCACGGAGCCGACCGACAGGTCGATACCGGCCGAGACGATCACGAAGGTCACACCGAAGGCGAGGATGGCCGTGACGGCCGCCTGGACGCCGATGTTGAGCAGGTTGTCGGTGGTCAGGAAGTCCCCGGACAGGGCCGACAGGGCGATGACCAGGGCGATCAGCGCGGTGAGTGCGCCGTTGTCGAGGAGCAGCCGGCGCAGGCCGCCGGGGCCTCCTGAGGCGCCAGTCGCGCCCGTCTTGCTCGTGAGCGTGTCAGTGGCCACGGCTGGCCTCCTTCTGGGTCTTCTCCGACTTCGGGGTGCCGGGAGTGGAGACGGCGAGGGACATGGCGGCGTCCTGGGTGGCCTCGTCGGCGGTGAGCTCACCGGCGATCCGGCCCTGGGCCATGACCAGCACCCGGTCGCTCATGCCGAGCACCTCCGGCAGATCGCTGGAGATCATGAGCACGGCGGCCCCAGCGGCGGTCAGTTCATTGATCAGCTGGTAGATCTCGACCTTGGCGCCGACGTCGATCCCGCGCGTCGGCTCGTCGAGGATCAGCACCTTGGTGTCGGCCAGCAGCCACTTGCCGATGACGACCTTCTGCTGGTTGCCACCGGACAGCGTCCGCACATGCTGCCCGAGACCCGCCATCCGCACCCCGAGCTGCCCGGCGATCCGCTCGGCGGCCGTGTGCTGGCTCTTACGGTCGACGAGCCCGGCCCGGGTCGCGTAGCGCATGGTGACGAGCCCGAGGTTCTCCTCGACGGAGGCGTCGAGCACGAGTCCCTGCCCCTTGCGGTCCTCGGGCACGAGCCCGATCCCGGCGGCCATGGCCGCGTTCACGTCATGCCGCCTGAGCTGGGCGCCTGAGACCCTGACGACCCCACCGTCATAGGGATCGGCCCCGAACACGGCCCGCACGACCTCGGTCCGCCCGGCCCCGACGAGCCCGGCGATCCCGACGACCTCCCCGACGTGCACCTCGAAGCTGACGTCGTGGAACACCCCGTCCCGGGTGAGCCCCTCGACACTGAGCAACGCCGAGCCCCGCTCGGGCCGCTGCCGCGGATACTGCTGCTCGATGGACCGCCCGACCATGAGCCGTACCAGCTCGTCCTCGGGCGTGGCGGCGGGCACCTGCCCGACGCTCCTGCCGTCGCGGATGACGGTGACCCGGTCGCCCAGGGAGGCGATCTCTTCGAGGTGATGGGTGATGAAGACGATTCCGACGCCGTCCTCGCGCAGCTGGCGCACGATGGCGAAGAGCTTCTCGACCTCCTCGGAGGTAAGCACGGCGGTCGGCTCGTCCATGATGAGCACGCGCGCGTCCAGGCTGAGCGCCTTGGCGATCTCGACCATCTGGAGCCGGGCGATCCCGAGTTCGCGCACACGCGCGCGGGGAGACACATGAACGCCCACGCGTGCGAGGAGGGCTTCGGCGTCGGCCTCCATCCTCTTCCGGTCGATCATCCCGAAGCGCCGGGGCTGCCGCCCGAGAAAGATGTTCTCGGCGACGGTCAGATCCGGAACGAGATTGAACTCCTGGTAGATGGTGGCGATACCGAGCCGCTCGGCATCCTGCGCACCGTGGATACGCGTCTCCCGGCCGTCGACGAGAATCCGTCCGCCGTCGGGCGTGTACGCCCCGGAGAGCATCTTGATGAGCGTGCTCTTGCCGGCGCCGTTCTCACCGAGCAGCACATGGACCTCGCCCCGGCGCAGATCGAAGTCGACGCCGTCGAGCGCGACCACGCCGGGGAAGGTCTTGCGTATGCCCTCGATGCGCAGCAACTCGTCCGGGTTGCTCACGACGTGCTCCTCTGCACTGACGTGCTCCTTTGCACTGGGGAGGGGGACTGTGTGGGGGTTGGGGGTGGGGGTGGCTCACCGCAC
>CAYNNX010000555.1:3851-4282 GCA_964398515.1 uncultured Streptantibioticus sp.
CGGGGGTGCCCCCCCCGGGCCCCCGCCCCCGGCCGGGCCCCCTGCCCCGGGGGGGGGGGCCGTGGGGGGGGTGGGGGGGGGGGGGGGGCACACCGCACGAGCGGCGTACGACGAGCCGGGCGGGCAGGGTGACGGACCGGGGTGTGCGCCCCTCGATGCGGTCGATCAGGGCCCGTACGGCGGCCCGTCCCAGCTCACCGGTCGGCTGGGCGATCGCGGTGACGGGCGGGTCGGTGTGCACGAACCAGGGGATGTCGTCGAACGCGGCGAGTGCGATGTCCTCCGGCACGCGCAGCCCACGCGCGCGTACGGCGTCCAGGGCGCCGAGCGCCATGAGGTTGTCGGCGGCGAAGACGACGTCCGGAGGCTCCGGCAGGTCCAGGAACCCCTCGGTGACCCGCCGCCCGCTCTCGGCCTGGAAGTCGCCCTGG
>CAYNNX010000556.1:0-4275 GCA_964398515.1 uncultured Streptantibioticus sp.
GCACGCCGCCGCCCGGTCGGCTGGTCGGGCACGGAGGCGGCGGAACCCTCGCCCGCGGGCCCACCGGCCCCGGGACCCGCCGCCGAAGGACCTGCGGGCAGCGCGATCGGCGAGCCGGGAGCCGGGCCGTTCGCCGCACGCGCGACGGGCTGAGTGCCGCCGCCGTCGCCGAGTTCGGCAGGGCGCCGCTGCCGGGGCGCACGCCGGTTCGCGGTCGGCTGACCGGGGCCCGCGGAGGGTTCGCGCTCGGGAGCGGCGTGTGTGTGCGCGTGCGCGCCGGAGCGGGCGGCAGCGTGTGCGCCGGTGTCCGTTCCCGCTGCTCCCGGGGGGGTGGCGTTCGCCGCCGTGCCCTGGGTGCCGCGAGCGGGCTGGGCCGGTACGGGCATCACCGTGGTCTCCGACTCACGGTTGCGCACGGCCTCCGGCTGCGGGTTGCCGTCGCCCTCGCCCACCGGGACTTCCAGCACGTACGCGCTGCCCTGGCCGGGGACCTCGTGCGTCTGCAGCACGCCGCCGTGCCGCTCGACGATCCCGCGGGTGATGGGCAGGTGGACCGGGCTGCCGCCGCTGTGCGGCCCGCGGACCTCGATGCGTACGACCTCGCCGCGCTGCGCGGCCGCCACCACGATCGTCGAGTCGCCGCCGCCCGCGACGACCGCCGCCCGCCCGGTCGCGTCCACGCCCGCCACGTCGGCGATCAGGTGGGCGAGCGCCTGTGCGAGACGTTCGGCGTCGACGTCGGCCTCGATCGGCGGGGCGTGAACGGCGTACTGGGCGCGGCCCGGGCCGATCAGTTCCACGGCGCCCTCGACGCCGGCCGCGACGACCTTGTCGAGCTCGGCAGGGGCCCGGTCGAGCTTCTCCTTGCCCGAATCCAGGCGCTGGAAGGCGAGAACGTTGTCGATCAGCGTGGTCATCCGCGCGTAACCGGCGGCGAGGTGGTGCAGGATCTGGTTGGCCTCGGGCCACAGCTGCCCCGCGGGATCGGCCGCGAGCCCGGAGAGCTCGCCGCGCAGCTCCGCCAGGGGCGCCCGCAGCGAGGCGTCGAGCACCTCGCGCAGTTGCGCGTGGCGAGCCGCCAGCGTGTCGTAGCGGCTGCGATCGGTGAACGTCATCACCGCGCCGACCAGTTGGTCGCCCTCGCGCACCGGAGCCGTGGTGAGGTCCACCGGGATCGCCCGCCGGTCCTTGGTCCACAGCACCTGCCCGCGCACCCGGTGCTTGCGCCCCGAGCGCAGCGTGTCCGCCAGCGGCGTCTCCTCGTAGGGCAGGGGGCTGCCGTCGGCCCGCGAGTGGTGGATGAGCGGATGCAGCTCCTGGCCGCCGAGGTCGCTGGCGCGGAAACCCAGGATCTGCGCGGCCGCGGGGTTGACGAGAACGACCTTGCCCTCGGTGTCGACGCCCACGACGCCCTCGCTGGCGGCGCGCAGGATCATCTCCGTCTGCCGCTGCTGCCGGGCGAGTTCGGCCTCGGTGTCCATCGTGCCGGTGAGGTCCCGTACGACCAGCATGAGCAGTTCGTCCCCGGTGTAGGGGGCGTACGCGTCGGCGTAGGGGGTGCGGCCGTCCTCCAGGTTGGCGCTGGTCACCTCGACCGGGAACTCGGTCCCGTCGGTACGCCGGGCCACCATCCGGGTCGGCTTGGTACGGCCGTCGTCGTCGGGGTCGGGGCGGCGCATCGAACCGGGGATCCGCCGCGAGTCGAAGGACGGCAGCAGATCGAGCAGCCCGCGCCCGACGAGCGCCGTCCCCGGCGCCTCGAACGTCTCCAGCGCTATCGAGTTGGCGTTGACCACCGTACCGTTGGCGTTCACCAGAAGGAGCGCGTCGGGGAGGGCGTCGAGTATTGCCGCGAGGCGAGCAGCGCCTCGGGATGGCCTGCTGCTCACGAGACGCGTCCTCCCTGATACCGCACTTGCTGATCCCGCTCCGTGCTCCGGCCGCCTCGGCTGCTCGGCCGCGTCGGCTGCTTCAGCCCGCCCGGCGATCCCACCCGGTTATCGCAGGCGGCCCATCTTGCCGTCCCCCCCCGTGGCATGTCACTAGAGGAGTGTACGGGGCGCCCTCCCCGCCCCGGTGGCGGATGAAGGAGAGGGCGCGCGGATGCCGGGAAGGTTCGGTGAGGACGGCACGGGTGTGCTTTCGTGACGGAAACGGTGCGTTTCGGCGACCGAACGGGGTGCGCTGCGTGCGCCGCCGACGGGCCTAGTCGGAGTTGCCGCCTGAGTCGCGGTCGGAGTCGCCGCCGAGGTCCTGGTCGGGGGCGAAGGCGTACCCGACGGCGGAGTCCGCGGAGAGGCCGAGGCCGGGCGCCGCGCCCGGTGCCTGCGTGCTCGACGCCTGCGCGGGCGGCGCCTGCGGCGTGAGCGCTGCCGATCGCGAAGAGCCCCGGTGGGCGGCCTCGGTCGCCGGGCGGGCGCCCGGACCCTTGGCGCCACGCTCCTCCGGGCACTCGATCGGTGCCGACGGATCGGGCAGAACGGGCACCATCCGCCGCCAGCGCTCCGTCTGGCACCCGTCCTTCCTGCTGTACGTCTCGTGCACGGGCCGGCCGTGCCAGACCCCGTCGACCCGCGCGGTCTGCGGCCCGCCGTAGAGCATGGAGCACATCCGCCCCGGCGGTACGGGTCCGGCCGGCCCGTGCATTTCGTCAAGCCGATGGCACGCGTGCCACGCGTGCGGGTGAGAGCCGCCCTCGGGATGACAGCGCAGCGTGTGCCGGGAGACCCAGCCGTGGCCGTCGTCGTCGGTGACGACCAGGTGATCGGGGTAGGTACGGGCGCCCGACACGGTGCCGGGCGCGACGGCCGGGTGGCCGTCGGCGGCCGCGGCGGCGGGGGCCGTCATGGCGGCGGCGATCGCGAGCCCCAGCGCCGTGAGCAGCGGAACCCTGCGCGGGGCTGGTACGCCCGACGCGTCGGCGGCGGGCGTCCGGGCTGCTCCCGCGGTGACCGGTCCCGGTGACGCCTCCTGGAAGGCAGCCGGGACCGCCGCCGCGGTTGCTGTGGCTGCTGCGGTTGCGGGTGCCGCCGTTGCGATCGCCTTCGTTGCTTTCGTTGTTTTTGTCGCTGCAGATGGCGCTGGTGTGTTGGGTGCGACTGTGACTGGTGATGCGTTCGGAGTGCGGGCCACGGTGCGCCTTTCGGGCGGGGGCGAAGGGGGACCCGCTTCTCCTACCGCCGACCGTGCGACCGCCCCGGGCAATCCACTCGATCGTGGGCATGTCGCACTCTGCCTCGCCAAAGGCTTTGCTCTCCCGCCAGCTGGGCTTGTACCGTAAGCTGCGATTGGTAACGGCCCCCTGGGCTGTGACATCATCTGCACACGCCCTGCACGCGCGGGCGTGCTGGAGGCTTCGCCTAGTCTGGTCTATGGCGCCGCACTGCTAATGCGGTTTGGGCTAACCGCCCATCCCGGGTTCAAATCCCGGAGCCTCCGCTTATTCGGCAGCCCCGTCCTCTCACGGACGGGGCTGCCGGGCTTTTCGCGCCGATGGGGTCACGGGGAGCACGGCCGATCGCGGTTCACGGGGGCGCCGGCGAGGACCGGAAGCCACCGGGTGCGGCGGGTCGGGGGAGCCTGGCCCTGTGGACCCCTGGGCTTCAGGGCACCTGGGCCCTGAAGCGGCAACGCGGCGCTCGTCCCGATCGCGGCACGTAGGGGCGTGGGTGCGCCCCCCCGAGGCGGGTGCGCAGTGGCTCCGCGCGGCGCCTCCCGCCCCCGTCTTACCTGCTGCCGCGGCTCGCCGTCCTCCCCGCGCCCTCCGCCTGTCGCCGTCCCGGTCGCTGTCTGCGCCTCTCCGTCTCTGTCTCTGCCTGGCCTGGGGTCTGAGGGCTGCTTCCTGTGCGATTTGCCCGTATTTGCGGCGTCCCGCGATATGGATTTCGCGTCCCGGCGCAGGTCATGTAATGTTGTTCCCGCAACGCCGACCGGCAAGAAAAACCGGGAAGCCGAGCACTCGTAGCTCAACGGATAGAGCATCTGACTACGGATCAGAAGGTTGCAGGTTCGAATCCTGCCGAGTGCACAGCAGGTCAAAGCCCCCTCGGAATCATCCCGCAGGGGGCTTTGTCGTGCCGTGCAGCAGTGCACTGCAACAACGGGTTCGGTCGGCGTCCCGGAGGCTGGCAGCCGCTGCCGCCCATCGCCTCGGATAACTTGGCGAGCGCCTGCTGCCGCACCTCGGCCTCGCTCGCCTCCGCGTGGACCTCCACGAGCGCAGCGGTCCGGGCGCATCGGGGCGGGTCCGGCCGGGGGTCGAGGTCAGGCCAGGCC
>CAYNNX010000557.1:0-4260 GCA_964398515.1 uncultured Streptantibioticus sp.
ACTCAGTCCACAACTCTTGACAATTGCTCTTCTCGAGCCGCTCTCACGCGGACAACGACGACGCGGAAGTGCCGCACTCCTCAAGCTCGTCTTATGTCGCTCACTGTCGCGGTGTCACCGCTGGCCGCTGGAACAGCCCACGCGGATAGTCCCTTCACGGAGGGCTCTGCGGCCCCGGAGTGATGTGGGGATGCTCCGTGCCGGCGGGCTCGAACCACGGACGCGATCCAACCGCAAGAAGATCGACACGACGAAAAGGGCCCGGCACCGACGCGATGCCGATCGGCGTGGACGCTTGAAAGCCAGTGGTGGTGAGCCTTGCCGATGTCGGTCCCGCCCAGATCCGGACCTCCGGTCGATCGCTGAGTGTCGTACTCCGGACGACCTCGCCGGCGTGGTCCTGCCCAGCGATGCACCCGAGGGGCCCGCAACTCCCAATCATCGGCCGAGTCGTCGTGAGACTCCGGGCGGCCAGGTGTATCGAGTCGTCAAGGACAACCACTCCATAGCCATACCCGGAGTCTCTGGATCCCAGGACCATACGACTGGCCCGTCCGTCCCACCAACAACGTAGGACCACTCCAGTGTCTATAATGGCAAATTCCTGTGGCCATCAGTGCACCACTGATCGGGTGCATTGTCAGTCATTCAGAAGTCTGCCTATGGTGGCCGAGCCGAGGTTCTGGAAAGCCAATCAACCTATATTGGGCCGAGTTGGCGGCGGCCGCTTCTCGGCCGCCCGATCTGTCTGATTCTGGATGCTGCTGTGAACTTACCGTCAACGTACATCGAGTGCGTGTACAGCAGGAATGAGTCCAGGGGGGCGGGCGGTTGGCACGGATGAGCGAGTCGAAATCGGTGGGGGGATGGTGAGAGGTTGACCTTCCCCCCAGGTAGAAGGCTCATTTTATGCCCTCCACTCTCTCATTGTCCGGAAATTGGAAACCCTAAAGGGAGTATGATGCGTAAGATAGTGATGAAGTCGGTAGTGGTCTCCACTATCGTCTCCGCCGCTGCTGCGGCCTCTCTTCTGGCTGCGGGTCCCGCGTCTGCAGCATCCAGCGGCTGGCACCCCGAGGACACCTGGTTCCCCGATTTGCTGCAGTGCCAGACCTACGGCAATGAATATGCCCAAATCGGAGGCCTCACCGGCTACACCTGCACCCCCTGGGGCGGTGGCTACAACTTCCGCTGGTACTAAGAACGCCCGGAAGTAGGCCCGTTGGGTGGCCTATCGGACACCCCGGAGGCAGGGCAGGCACGGGCCTGCGTGATCACGGAGTTCTCTACGCTCAGTGATCACTGGAGCTCGTGGCTGTCCTGCCATCATGCCTGCTCGAACCCCTGTGGGACCAGTTTGCGGCGCTGCTTCCCGAGCACGTGGACACGCACCCGCTCGGCTGTCACAACCCGCGCACCCCCGACCGGACCGTCTTTGAACAGGACATCGCCGCTTTGGTGCACGGCTCCTGCTACGAGCGGATCGAGTCTCCCCGGGTCCGCGGGCGCCGATAGGACCGGCCTGCCTTCCTGATCGGGCTGAGCGAGCCATCCGTAGGGCTGGCTCAGCCAGGTGGTATCGGGTGAGTGTGGCTTTGGGACCGTTGCCCGTGGCGGCTGGCGCTGCACCGAGCGCACGCCGACCGGTAATCAGCACTGCCCGAGAGGGCACGACCGACGCCGTGTCGCTGATCGGTGCCATCGGACGGGCAGTGCTGAACCATCTCCTGCCGGGAGCGGTCGCCTCGCGATGTCCCGGAGAGGCCCGGCCTGCCCGGGATACCTCGCGTTCCAACGGGTGACAGGAATGGGTCCGCAGGGCCCGCACAACGGAAAGGGCCATAGGTATGCCCCACAATTCGCGGTCCGTTCGCGGGCGCCGGAGCCCGGACGCCGTTGCGCCACCTCAGGAGCCCTCTGCTGCCAAGGCGGCATCAAGGGCCCCGAGGCACGCACCACGGCGCGCCGCCAACCGGCGGCGTCGGCTGATCGACTACCCGCGGGCAGGCAAGCGCGGCGTCCGCCGCTGGATACCCTCGCCGCGCCTGCTCATGGGGCTGGTCCTCGGCCCCCTGTTGCTCCTGGCCGCGGTCTGTGCCGTGGTGTACGAGAACGTACGGATCCCGGACCCCGGCCAGGACGTCACCCGGCAGGCGACCGTGGTGACCTACGCCGACGGTTCGGTGATGGGCACCGTGGGTGTGACCAGCCGCCGTGATGTCCCGCTCTCCCAGGTGCCGTTGTGGGTGCGCCACGCCGTACTCGCCGCGGAGGACCGGGGCTTCTACCACGAGGCGGGCGTCTCCGCTCAGGGTATCGCGAGGGCGCTCATCGCCGACGTGGAGGGCAAGCCGCTGCAGGGCGGTTCCACCATCACGCAGCAGTACGTCAAGAACGCCTTCCTGAGCAGTTCCAGGACCATGGCGCGCAAGTTCAGCGAGCTGTTTATCGCCATCAAGCTGGACAACGAGCGCAGCAAGGACCAGATCCTTCAGGACTATCTGAACTCCATCTACTTCGGCCGCGGCGCCTACGGCATCGAGGCGGCGGCTCGGGCATACTTCGGCCACGACGTGAAGGACCTGGACGTGAGCCAGGCGGCCTACCTGGGGGCGATCATCCAGGCGCCGAGTACCTACGACCCGGTGGCCCGCCCCGAGGTGCTACCGGTGGTCAAGGACCGTTGGAAGTACGTCGTCAACGGCATGGTCTCCTCCGGCTGGCTCTCCGCGGACCAGGCACGAAGGTCGGCCTTTCCCCGGCTCCAGCCCGTACAGCAGCATCCGTCAGGGGACCAGACGCCGTATCTGATGGCATCGGCCACCGGTGAGTTGAACGCGAACGGCATATCCGAGCAGCAGGTCGCCACCGGTGGCCTGCGGGTGCGCACGACTGTGCAGCGTTCGGCGCAGCAGCAGGCTGTTCAGGCGGTGCGGACGAAGGTCCTGTCCCAACTCTCTTCCAGCCGGGCCGTGGACGCCGACGTACGGGTGGGCTTCGCCGCAGTGCGCCCTTCGGACGGCGCCATCATCGCCCTTTACGGCGGGCGGGACTTCAACCGCCGCGAGTTCAACGACGCCACCCAGTCGGCGGTTCCAGCCGGGCGGATCTTCAAACCTCTGGTCGCGGCCGGGATCCTGGCCGGCAACGGATGGCCGCTCACCGAGGACCTTGCCAACCGGGCCTTCTCGCCGGACAGCACCGCGCTGGATACCGACAACCACAAGGAGCATGTTCAGGCGATAAGGGCGGCGGTGGTCCGGCTGGGGATACCGGACAAGTCGCTGGGACTGTCGTCCACCGACGGGCTGCTCACCGGCGATGTCTCCCCCCACGTGCTGGACATCGCCGGTGCGTACGCCGCTTTGGCCGCCCATGGCATGCGCTCCGCTCCACATCTGGTCGCCGATGTGTCGAACGCGCAGGGCCAGACTCTGTACCGCGCGCAGAGCCGTCCGACGCGTGCCCTGGACCAGAGAGCGGCCGGGATGACCAACGCCATGCTGTGCAAGCGGGCGGTCCCAGCCGCCCCCGATCACGCTTCCACCTCGTGGGCCTCCGGCGTAACCGGGGACTGCGGGATCAACGGTGAGTCACTGTCCGACGATTCGGCCTGGTCCGTAGGCGCCAGCGATCAACTCGCCACGGCAGTCGCGCTCTTTCGTGATGGCCCCGATCTCAAACCTGATCCCAAGTCCCGGTCGCTGGCCGGTGCCGCGGGCCAGCAGACCGTCAACGGTGACGGACTGCCCGCACAGGCCAGGGCGGCCTTCCTCGCGGCGCTGCGCTCATGAACAGGACGTGGCACGGTCAGTCCCCGGTGAACAGGCTCACGCCGCTCCGCTTCGTGCACGCGGAGCCGGCAACGGCGCCTCACCGGACATCCGGCGTCGATCGTGCGCCACTCGTAGGCGGGCGTGCGGTTCCAGTTCCCTGTCGCGCCTGCCTTGCGCTGCGCTGCTCTCTCGCGCCTGGTCCTCTTCGCGGCATCCAGCTGATCGACGGCTGTCTGCCGCCCACCGGCCTGACCATGGAGCACGACACGATCAGAGCACCCCAGAAGCTGAGACGCCATCCGCTTACCGTTCGGCAGGCTTGATCAGTCGAACAGGGTTCCTGTTCGGGTGATCTCTCGGTCGTCGGGGCATAGCGGCAGGGCCTCTTGGTAGCTCGGGGTTGCGATCCCAACCGAGCAGTACCAGGATCTCCCGTCTGCGTCGATCACCGTGCAGTGGTGGGCGGCCTTGCCGGCGTCCGTCC
>CAYNNX010000558.1:0-4252 GCA_964398515.1 uncultured Streptantibioticus sp.
AGCCGTACTTGAGCAGCGCCTCGCGGAACGGGATGCGCGGGAACGGGGAGGTGACGTGGCGGCCGCCGCCGAACTCCTCGAACAGGTCGGTCATCACCTTCTCGATGACCGCGAAGACGTCCTCCTGCTCGACGAAGCTCATCTCCATGTCGAGCTGGTAGAACTCGCCCGGGGAGCGGTCGGCGCGGCTGTCCTCGTCGCGGAAGCAGGGCGCGATCTGGAAGTAGCGGTCGAAGCCGGCGATCATCAGCAGCTGCTTGAACTGCTGCGGCGCCTGCGGCAGCGCGTAGAACTTGCCCGGGTGCACACGGGAGGGGACCAGGAAGTCGCGGGCGCCCTCGGGGGACGTGGCCGACAGGATCGGGGTCGCCAGCTCGTTGAAGCCGAGCGCGGTCATCTCCTTGCGCAGGAACGCGATGACCTGCGAGCGCAGCATGATGTTGCGGTGCATGCGCTGGCGGCGCAGGTCGAGGAAGCGGTTGGTGAGCCGCATCTCCTCGTTGGCACCGTCCTCCGGGAAGACCGGGAAGGGCAGCGGGTCGGCGCCGCCGAGCACCTCGACCTCGGTGACCTCGACCTCGATCTCGCCGGTGGGCAGGTCGGGGTTGACGTTCTCCGCGCTGCGCGCCAGGACCCGGCCGTCCACCCGGATGACGGACTCCTTGGACTGGCTGCCCAGCGCCTCGTACGCCGGGGTGCCCGGGTGGGCGATCAGCTGCACGACGCCGTAGTGGTCCCGCAGATCGACGAAGAGGATGCCGCCCAGATTGCGCCGGTTGTGCAGCCATCCGGAAAGGCGCACCTCTTTGTCGACGTCAGCGGCGCGAAGCTCGCCGCAGGTGTGGGAGCGGTACCGATGCATCGTCCATCCAAGGGAGGTCCGGAGGTCCTGCCTCCGGGTAAGAAACAGCAAGTCTTCCACAGGGTACCGTGGCACCCCGCGGCCATCATTGGCATAGACATGCCTACGCGGCCGCCGAAGCCCACCGGAACGCGCACGGACGGTGCCCTCCCCCCGGTGAGCCGGAGGCGGAGCCGACCACCCGCCGCACCCCGACGGCGACGCCGGGTGACCGTCGGATGCGTGGCGGGGCTGCCGGCTGCGGCGGCCTCAGGTGTGGGTGGCGGGGACCGTACCGAGGCGGCCGGCTCTGAAGTCCGCGAAGGCCTGAGCCAGTTCCGCGTGCGAGTTCATCACGAACGGCCCGTAGTGGAAGACCGGTTCGCGGATCGGCAGTCCGCCGAGGAGGACGACCTCGAAGTCGGGGCCGCGCGACTCCTGGGCGGTGTCGGCGCGCAGCGTGAGCGCGGTGCCCTGCCCGTAGACCACGGCCTGGCCCATGCGGAACGGGCGGCGCTCGGGTCCCGCCGTGCCGCGTCCGGCCAGGGCGTAGGCGAGGGCGTTGAACTCCGGGCGCCACGGCAGGGTGAGCTCGGCGCCCGGGCTGAGCGAGGCGTGGATCATGGTGATCGGGGTGTGGGTGATGCCCGGCCCGCGGTGTCCGCCGATCTCGCCCGCGATCAGCCGCAGCAGCACGCCGCCGTCCGGCGAGGTGAGCAGGGTGACCTTGGTGCCGCCGATGTCCTGGTAGCGCGGCGGCATCATCTTGTGCTCGCGCGGCAGGTTGACCCACAGCTGGAGGCCGTGGAAGCGGCCGCCGGTGACCACGAGCTCCTCCGGCGGGGCCTCGATGTGCAGCAGGCCGCTGCCGGCGGTCATCCACTGGGTGTCGCCGCCGTTGATGACACCGCCGCCGCCGTTGGAGTCCTGGTGCACGAAGGTGCCGTCGATCAGATAGGTGACGGTCTCGAAGCCGCGGTGGGGGTGCCACGGGGTGCCTTTGGCCTCGCCCGCCGCGTACTCCACCTCGCCCATCTGGTCCATCATGATGAACGGGTCGAGGCGGCTGTGGTCGATGCCGGCGAAGGCGCGCCGCACGGGGAAGCCCTCACCCTCGAAGCCGCTGGGAGCGGTGCTCACCGCGAGCACGGGCCGTTTGACGACGTTGTCAGGGACGGCGACGCGGGGCAGGGTCAGCGGGTTGTCCACGCTTACTGCGGGCATGACGGCCTCCTTCGGGGTCGCTCAGGATCCAATTTAGTTGAAGGATGAACAACCCACAAGGCGTCAGACATTCCCGCATCGCCGCAGGCGACCCGAAAGAGTGGCAAAAGAGGGGATAAAGGTGACGAGAGAGCGGCGAAAGGGCGCCAGAAAGAGGCCGAAAAGGCACCAAAGGGGAGCGACCGCCGGCCGGGCACGGGGCGGGCGGCGACCGGCCGCCCGCGACAGGTGTCGGCGCCTGGCTAGCCGTACATCCGGCGCATCGCGAAGTCGACCATCTGCTCCACGGCCTTCGCGTCGAAGACCATCCGGTGCTCGCCCTCCATGTCGAGGACGAAGCCGTAGCCGGTCGGCAGCAGGTCGAGCACCTCGGCGCCGGTGATCACGAAGTACTTGGACTCCTTGCCCGCGTAGGCGCGCAGCTCCTTGAGCGAGGTGAACATCGGGATCACCGGCTGCTGGGTGTTGTGCAGCGCGAGGAATCCGGGGTTGTCACCGCGCGGGCAGTAGACCTTGGAGTTGTGGAAGATCGTCTGGAAGTCCTCCGCCGCCATCGACCCGGTGGTGAAGGCGCGCACCGCGTCACCGAGCGACGGCGGGGAGGGCTCGGGATACAGCGGCTGCTGCTGCCCGCCGTAGGCACCGGGCATGCCGGAGGCCGGCGGGGCGCCGGGGGCGGCGGTCTGGTC
The DNA here is from genome assembly GCA_964398515.1 of uncultured Streptantibioticus sp. Lineage (GTDB taxonomy): Bacteria > Actinomycetota > Actinomycetes > Streptomycetales > Streptomycetaceae > CAYNNX01. The sequence continues at coordinate 2,755 of CAYNNX010000558.1, forward strand.
GTAGCCGTACACGCGGGAAAGCGTAGCGAGTCACAGTTGGCCGTTTGGGGGTTGCTTGTTATTACCGACGGGTAGCATCATCGTGTACTACTAATCAGTAGATGTGCGAGGCATGCCCCCAAGGCGCGCCCTCCCGAGCAGACGGAGCCTTCGTCATGGGCCACTACAAGTCGAACCTGCGCGACATCGAGTTCAACCTGTTCGAGGTTCTCGGCCGCGACAAGATCTACGGCACCGGTCCGTTTGCCGAGATGGACGTCGAGACGGCCAGGAGCGTCCTCGCCGAGATCGGCCGGCTGGCGGAGAACGAGCTCGCCGAGTCCTACGTCGACGCCGACCGCAACCCGCCGGTCTTCGACCCCGAGACCAACACCGCCCCGGTCCCGGAGAGCTTCAAGAAGAGCTTCGCCGCCTACATGGACGCCGAGTGGTGGCGCCTGGGCATCCCGGAGGCGATCGGCGGCACCACCGCGCCGCGCTCCCTGCTGTGGGGCTTCGCCGAGACCATCCTGGGCTCCAACCCGGCGGTGTGGATGTACGCCTCCGGCCCGGCCTTCGCCGGCGTCCTCTACGAGGAGGGCACCGAGGAGCAGCACAAGATCGCCCAGCGGATGACGGACCGGCTGTGGGGCTCCACCATGGTGCTCACCGAGCCGGACGCCGGCTCCGACGTGGGCGCCGGCCGGACCAAGGCGATCCAGCAGGCCGACGGCTCCTGGCACATCGAGGGTGTGAAGCGCTTCATCACCTCCGGTGAGCACGACATGGCCGAGAACATCGTCCACTTCGTGCTCGCCCGCCCCGAGGGCGCAGGCCCCGGCACCAAGGGGCTGAGCCTGTTCATCGTGCCGAAGTACGACTTCGACTGGGAGACCGGCGAGCTCGGCGAGCGCAACGGCGTCTACGCCACCAACGTCGAGCACAAGATGGGCCTGAAGGCCTCCAACACCTGCGAGATGACCTTCGGCGCCGACCGTCCGGCCAAGGGCTGGCTGCTCGGCGAGAAGCACGACGGCATCCGCCAGATGTTCAAGATCATCGAGTTCGCCCGGATGATGGTCGGCACGAAGGCCATAGCCACGCTGTCCACCGGCTACCTCAACGCGCTGGAGTACGCCAAGGAGCGCGTCCAGGGCGCCGACCTCGCCCAGTTCACGGACAAGAACGCGCCGCGCGTCACCATCACCCACCACCCGGACGTGCGCCGCTCGCTGATGACCCAGAAGGCGTACGCCGAGGGCATGCGCGCCCTGGTGCTCTACACCGCGGCCGTCCAGGACGAGATCCTGCTCAAGGAGGCCGCCGGCGAGGACGCCTCCGCGGCGCACGGCCTCAACGACCTGCTGCTGCCCATCGTCAAGGGCTACGGCTCCGAGAAGTCCTACGAGCAGCTCGCCCAGTCCCTGCAGACCCTGGGCGGCTCCGGGTACCTGCAGGAGTACCCGATCGAGCAGTACATCCGCGACGCCAAGATCGACACCCTCTACGAGGGCACCAC
>CAYNNX010000559.1:0-3713 GCA_964398515.1 uncultured Streptantibioticus sp.
CCACCCCCACCGGCCAGTCCCAGGTCACCACCGCCACCTCCGGCATCCCCACCGGCTTCCCCAAAACAGCCCAGGGCGACCAGTCGGCGGCGGCGAACTACGCGGTGGCGCTCGGCGGGGAGGGGATGTTCACGGCGCAGCGGCGGCACGAGATCATCGACGCTGTGTACGACCCGGCTGTGACGGGCACTCTCCGGCCCGATCTAGACAAGGTCTACTCCGGGGCTTACCTCACCAGCGTTGGTCTCAGGCCGGACGGCAGCGCCCCTTCTGGCATGGTCTTCGTGTCGCGGACCGTTCCCGTCGGGACGAAGACCACCGCGTTCGGCGGCGGCAGCGCGACGGTCGAGGTCTGGTGCACAGGCCTCGTCGGACTGGCCGGCTCCGGCTCGACCAAGCCGGTCACCGATACCTGGCTGACCGTCACCGAGCATTTGAAGTGGATCGGCAACGATTGGAAGATCGAGTCGTCCTCGCAGCGGCAGGGCCCCGCGCCCATCAGCGGTGACATCCCGGTGGCCGGAGCGAACGAGATCGCCGATGCGGTCAATGGGTACGGAGGGTTCACATATGCCAGGTAACCGCCGCCGCGCCGTATTCGCCACCGCTGCCCTGTCGGCCGTTCAGGTCGCTTTCATGCTGCTGCCCGCGCGTGCCTTCGCGGCACCGAACCCCACCACGACTCCGACCCCGACCACCTCTGCCGCTGCCCCGGCACCCACGCCAAGTGGCACCGGCGACGCATGCTCCAACGTCATCAGCCTTGTCAAGGACGCCTGCGAGAAGAACCTCCACAAGGGAGGCTCCACCGGGCCCAGCCTGCCCGACACACCGTCAGCCCTCGACCCCCTCGCCTCCCTCGCCAAAGGCTGTGCCGAGGCCGCGTCCTGGATCATCGGGAAGTTGAGCAACGCGGTGACCTCCACCTCTCAGGTGGACTTCACCAACACCACCTTCCTGCGCCAGTACGCCATCGTCTTCGCCGCCTCCACCATCCTCACGCTCGTCCTGTGGTTGTTGGCCGTCGCCAAGCGGGCGGTGCGCGGGGTGCCGTTGACCGAGGCGCTCAGCGAGGCCGTCGGATTCCTGTGGCTCACGGTCCTGGCGTCCGCCTTCACCCCCCTGGTCCTCTACACCGTCGTCTCGGCCGTCGACGCCGTCACCACCGTCGTCGCGTCCGGCACCACCACCCACACCGACGTCTTCTTCGGCTCGTTCTCCGACGCCCTGAAGAAGGGCAGCGACATCGGTGGCGGACCGATCATGCTGATCGTCGTCTCGCTCGTCTCCGTGCTCGCCGCAGGCGTGCTGTGGCTGGAGCTCGTCATCCGCGCCGCCCTGCTCTACGTGGGCGCGCTGCTCGGCACCGCCGTGTACTCCGGCCTCGTCGACAAGAACATGTGGCACCACGTACGCCGCTGGGCCGGGATCATGATCGCCGTGATCCTGGTCAAGCCGGTGATCGTGGTCGTGCTGGGGCTCGCCGGAGCGCTCTCCGGCAGCAACGGTCCCAGCTCCTTCTCCGCCGTCGTCTCCGGCCTGGCCATCATCCTGCTGGCCATCTTCGCCAGCGCCATGATCTACCGCTTCGTCCCCGGATTCGGCGACGACGTCGTCAACCTGCGCAACAACCGCAAGGCGTCCGCCGAATCCCCGGCCGCCGCCGTCATCTCCTCCCCCGCCGCCCTGGTCAAGCAGGGCATCAAGACGCACAGCACCCGCGGCGGCACCCAGGAGCAGCAGCCTGCTTCCGGCGGCGCCCCGCAGCCCGCGGGCGCCATGACCGGCGGCATCGCCGCCCACAGCGCCCGCGGCGGCACCAACAGCACGGGCGGTCGGCCCACCCCTCCGGCCGCCGCCCCCTCGACTCCCGCGCCGCGCACGTCAGACCGTAAGAACGGAGGGGGCACGTCATGACCACCCAGCCGATCGGGCAACGCCGTACATATCTCATCGGCAAGGCCCGGCCCAACGCCGTCGTCGGCAAGAACCGGGAGACCGGCGAGATCGCGCTGATCGTCGTGGGCGCCGGGATCGGCATGTTGTGCGGGCTGCTCATCCCGGTGCTGCCGCTGCGCATCGCGGGGCTGGTCGGCTTCCCGGCGCTGGCGTTCGCCGCGGTCTTCCTGCCCTACCGGCACCGCACGTTCTACCGCTGGTTCGAGATCAACCGCACCTACCGGCGCACCCTGCGCGGCGGCGCCACCTACCGCTCCGACGCCCACGAGGCCGGCACCCGGCTGGACGGCCGCGAGGTGGAGGTCGGCCCGCCGCCGGGCGTCGGCCGGCTCACCTGGCTGAGCGCCCCCTTCGGCCCCGACGAGATCGCCGTACTGCTGCACCTGGACCGGCGTACCGCCACCGCCGTCATCGAGATCGAAGGCCCGGGCGTGGGCCTGCGCGACAGCGAGGACCAGGAGGCCCTCGTCGAGCGATTCGGCACGCTGCTCAAGCACGTCGCCAACGGCGACGGCTTCGTCACCCGCCTGCAGATGCTCGCCCGCACCCTGCCCGCCGACCCCGACGCGCACGCCAAGGACGTCGCCCAGCGCGGCGACGACAAGGCCCCCGCCTGGCTGCAGGCCTCCTACGACCAGCTCCAGTCGATGGTCTCGACCTCCTCCGAGCAGCACCGGGCCTACCTCGTCGCCTGCATGCACTACACCCGCGAACTCGCCGCCGAAGCCACCGCGATGGCCCGCGCCACCGGCCACACCCGCGACGAGGGCCTGGCCATCGTCATGGCCCGCGAACTCAACGACATCTGCGCCCGCCTGGCCGAGGCCGACATCCGGGTGCGCCAACCGCTGGGCCAGGCGCGGCTGTCCTCACTGCTGCACTCCATGTACGACCCGGACCACCCCATCGACCACATCCAGGCCATGAGCCGCCGCAACGCCTGGCCCGCCGAGCTCGACGCCACCGAGCCCACCTACCTGCAGGCCAAGACCCGCGAATCGGCCACCCGCGCCCCCTGGTGCCACGCCACCGCCTGGGTCAAGGAGTGGCCCCTCACCCCGGTCGGCGTCAACTTCCTCGCGCCGCTGCTCGTCCACACCCCCGACGTCATCCGCACGGTCGCCGTCACCATGGACCTCGAACCCACCGACGTGGCCATCGAACGCATGCTGACGGAGAAGACCAACGACGACGCCGAGGCCAGCCGCGCCGCCAAGATGAACCGGGTGGTCGACCCGCGCGACATCGCCCACCACAGCCGTGTCGACCAGCGCGGTGAGGACCTCGCGGCGGGCGCCGCCGGTATCAACCTCGTCGGCTACATCACCGTCTCGGCCCGCTCCCCCGAAGCCCTCGCCCGCGACAAGCGCACCATCCGCGCCTCCGCCGGCAAGAGCTACCTGAAGCTGGAGTGGTGCGACCGGGAACACCACCGGGCATTCGTCAACACGCTGCCGTTCGCGACCGGAATCCGCCGCTGAGGAGGCTGCGTCATGGCCATGCTGGACCCGATCTCCGCCCTTACCGACGCCTTCACCAGCTTCCTGTTCGGCAAGGTCGAGACGACCCGCCTGCCGGTACGGACCTCCACCGGACAGGCGCAGGCCGTCTACCTCCCCACCGCCGCCCCCGGCCTCGGCGACTCCGGCGTCATCATCGGCCGCGAGGTCTACTCCGGCAAGGGCTACATCTACGACCCCTTCCAGCTCTACGGCCAGCAGCTCCCGGCCCCGCACTGGCTGGTCCTCGGCGAG
>CAYNNX010000559.1:3723-4234 GCA_964398515.1 uncultured Streptantibioticus sp.
CAACTGCGCTTCCGGGACCGGCAGGTCGTCGTCCTCGACGCGCAGGGCGAGGACGGCGTCGGCGAATGGAACCTCATCGCCCAGGAGCTGGGGATAACTCCCATCCGCCTGGACCCCATGGCCGCCCTCGACGGCGGGATCAAGCTCAACCCCCTCGACCCGGCGATCACCACCACGGGACAGCTCGCCCTGCTGCGCACGATCATCGAGGTCGCGACGGGCCGCGGCCTCGACGAGCGGGCCGGCTTCGCCCTGAAGGTCGCGCACTCCTACGTCAACACCACGGTGACGGACCGCCAGCCGATCCTCACCGACATCGTGGAACGGCTGCGCCACCCGGTCGCCGCCTCCGCCGACTCGATGAACGTCGACATAGAGGACGTCCGCGCCTGGGGCCTGGACGTCGCCCTCGTCCTGGACCGGCTCGTCGACGGCGACCTGCGCGGCATGTTCGACGGTCCCACCACCGCCGGCATCGACCTCGACGCGCCGCTGATCGTCTTCGACCTCT
>CAYNNX010000560.1:0-4210 GCA_964398515.1 uncultured Streptantibioticus sp.
CGTTCACGTCTCGGGTGCGCGTCGCTTCCAGGTCGAGTCATCACTGACCGCGCTGTAGGCCGGGACGCCTCGCACGGGAGGCGCAGACGGTCATCGACGGGGCTCAAACCGGTCGAGCGCCCGATACGGTGCTGCCGTTCACGTCTCGGGTGCGCGTCGCTTCCAGGTCGAGTCATCACTGACCGCGCTGTAGGCCGGGACGCCTCGCACGGGAGGCGCAGACGGTCATCGACGGGGCTCAAACCGGTCGAGCGCCCGATACGGTGCTGCCGTTCACGTCTCGGGTGCGCGTCGCTTCCAGGTCGAGTCATCACTGACCGCGCTGCAGGCCGGACACCTCGCACGGGAGGCGCAGACGGTCATCGAGCTCGTCCGGGACCGCGAGTTCGTCTCCCGCGAGGACGCGATGGGCACCGCGGCCCGTGCCGCGGGAGGTTTCACGGCCCAGCAGTAACAGGCCTTCGCGGACACCGTCGAGGTCTGGCGGGTGTTCTTCCGGACGTACGTGCCGGCTCTCCCCGCGGACTCGCGCCCCGCGCTGCTGCGTGAGGTGATCGACGGCCTGCGCCACCTGTGACAACCGAGGCCCGGCATCGCCGGGAACACACCGAACGCCGTCAGCTCCCGGCAGCACGCGGTTCCACACGGAAGTCGAACGCGATGGTCCCGGGGTCGAGTGCCGTCACACCGCCGTCGACGGTGAGTACGGCGCCGTTGACGAAGGAGGCGGCGGGTGACAGGAGCCAGGCGATCGCCTCGGCGACCTCGCGCGGCTCGCCGGGGCGACGCGTGGGAAGCAACCGGGTCGCCTCCTCGTAGGCCGCCTCGACGCCGCCGTCCGCCATGCCGGACTCCTCGGCGAAGCGGGCCATACGGCGGTCGGCCATCTCGGTGCGCACCCAGCTGGGGCACACGATGTTGGCGCGCAGCCCCTGCTGTCCGTAGTCGACGGCCAGGGAACGGCACAGTTGCAGGAGCGCTGCCTTGGAGGTCGCGTACGCCGCGTTGCCAGCTCCGTTGCGCAGTGCGGCGACCGAGGCGACGCCCACGACCGCGCCGCGGGTTTCGAGCAGGTGGGGGAGGGCGGCCCGCATCAGGAGGAACGGCCCGGTGAGATTGGTGCGCATCACCGTCTCCCAGTCCTCGTCGGACAGTTCGCCCACACGTCCACTGCGTCCGACGCCCGCGTTGAGCACGATTCCGTCGAGTCGGCCGTACGTGGCCACGGCAGTTTTGACGAGCTCGCCGACGGCCGCCGGGTCGGTGGCGTCGGAGGGGTGCGCCAGGGCGCCGGTCTCGGTGGCGACGTCGTGCAGCGGCTCGGGTCGCCGGCCGGAGATGACGACGTGATGGCCGGCCGCCCGCAGCAGCCGGGCGGTGGCAGCGCCGATGCCCGTCCCCCCGCCGGTGACGATGACAACTCGCTGGTCGCTCACGGTGGTTCACTCTCCTCGCAAGTTTCGGACACCCCGTTCGGTCACACGTTTCCACTGTGCCGGCGTGAAGTCGAATGTCGATTGCGATGATGCCCGCCTTCTCAGGCCTTCTCAGGTGTTCTCCTGGGCCTTCAGCAGGACCTCGCCGGCGGCTGTCCGGTAGTAGAGCACGGACCGGCCGGCGCGGCGGCGCCGTACCAGGCCGGCGTCGAGCAGGATCTTCAGATGGCGGCCCACCGATCCCAGCCCCTGGCCGGTCAGCGCCACCAGCTGCGTGGTGCTCTTCGGGGTGTCGAGGCGGACGAGGACGGCTGCCCGCGTGGGCCCGAGCAGTGCGCGCAGAGCCTCGGGCACCGGTGCCAGGCCCGCATCGGCCAGGGCGCCCGAGCACGGGTACACCACGGCGTACCGGTGCGACTCCCAGGAGACCCAGCCGTGCCGCGGTGTGACGGGAACGAACATCAACTGCGCGCCGGAGATCTCCCGCGGCGGGTAGTCGTGGGTGTTGATCTGCAGCCGGCTCTGTCCGAGCCAGCGCATGCCGGGGCGCATGTGGTCCAGAGCCCTGGCCCAGCCGCCTTGGCTCAACTGCGCGGTACGCGCGATGACGTCGGCCTCGATGATCCGTCGGCGCCGCGGCCAGTAGGGGAGGACTGATTCCGCCCACACCCACTGGAGGACGTCTGCGGCGCGTTCCGGCAGGTCGTCACGGTTCAACCGGTCCGGGACCGGGCCGCCCAGCGACACGGTCAGGTCGGCACGGGCGGTCCCGGGCGGTGTTTCGCGGATGCGCGCCAGTTCCTGCGCGAAGGTGGGTTCGCCCTCGCCGGTGGGCGTGGGGGTGAGGAAGTCCGCGTTCCAGGTGCGGCCCAGAGCGGCCCGTATGAGCAGCGCGGTGACGGGGTCGCCGGCCTGCCGCCTGCGGTAGGCGGGAAGGTGGGTGTGGAGCCAGACCTGCTCGCCCGGGTGCGCGGCGGTTCCCCGTTCCAGAACCTTCAGGCTCGCGATGGCCTCGGCCAGGGGGGAGACGACGAACCTGCCTCCCGCGAGGGTGTCCGCGCTGACCTGCCACCACCCCATCGTTTCGCCTCCCTGCGAAACAATAACGCCGCCGCGGCGGGGCCTTCGACAATCCGGCCATGCGCACCTACCGCGAACTTTTCCACACACCGGAGTTCACACCACTGTTCCTGACGTCCACCGCACAGGTGGCGGGCCAGACGGTGAGCGGACTGGCCCGGGGCACCCTGATCTACACGGCGACCAGCTCACCGCTGCTGTCCGCGCTGGCCATGTTCGGCCCCTCCCTGGCCCAAGTGTTCGGCGCGGCAACACTGTTGTCGGCCGCCGACCGGTTGCCGCCGCGCGCCGCGCTGGCCGGACTGGGCCTGCTGTTCGGCCTCGCCACCGCCGCCCAAGCCATCCCCGGCCTTTCCGTGCCGGCGGTCTTCGCCCTCATCTTCGGCCTCGGTGTGATCTCTGCACTCGGCGGCGGAGTGCGCTACGGGCTGCTCAACGAAGTCCTCGCGAAAGAGGGGTATCTGCTCGGCCGCTCTGTGCTCAACATGTGCACGGGCGCAACGCAGATCTGCGGGTTCGCGGTCGGCGGCGTGCTGATGACCACCCTGTCACCACGCGGGACGCTCCTCACCGGTGCCGCGCTCTACCTCGTCTCCGCGACCGTCGCCCGGTTCGGCCTGAGCCCCCGGGCGCCGCGTGCCGCAGGACGGCCGTCGGCCGGCGAGACCTGGCGGAACAACGCGCGGCTGTGGTCCTCCGCATCCCGCCGCTGCGTGTACCTGGCCTTGTGGGTGCCCAACGGGCTGATCGTCGGCTGCGAGTCCCTCTTCGTCCCCTACGCACCCAGGCACTCGGGGCTCCTGCTGGCCTCCGCCGCGGTCGGCATGCTGGCCGGGGACACCCTGGCCGGCCGGTTCACACCACAGCGGTGGAGGCAACGGCTCGGCGGCCCCCTGCGCATGCTGCTCGCCGCCCCTTACCTCGTCTTCGCCGCGCATCCGGCGCTGCCCTTCGCGGTAGCGGCAGTCGTACTCGCCTCGATCGGGTACGCGGCGAGTCTGCTGCTCCAGGAGCGCCTGATGTCGCTGACGCCGGACGAGCTGAGCGGGCACGCCCTCGGGCTGCACTCCTCCGGCATGCTCACCATGCAGGGCATCGGCGCGGCTCTCGCGGGCGCCGTCGCCCAGCAGACCTCACCCGCGACGGCCATGGCCGTGATGGCGGCGGCCTCCCTCGCCGTGACCCTGGCCCTGACTCCCGGGCTGCGGCCCGACCTCGGCCCATCCGAGCACGATGGCCTCGGCGACCGTGCACACGACACCGCGAAACCCCCACACAACGCGGGCAGCGCCTGCGCCGCCGTGTGCTGCCGCACGCCGCCTGGTGTAAAGAACTCCTGACCTGCTGTCAGCGCTGCTTATGGCCGGGGGTGAGGACGGAGGCCGCTGGACCGGCGGCATGGACCGCCAGCTCCGGGCGCTCGCCCTGCCGCCGTTCGTCGGCCAGACGTTCCGCCCGCTCCTGTCGGCAGCGCCACGACGACCTCCGACTCCTGGCGGAACTCATCACCGAGGGCAGGCTGCGGCCCGTCGTCGACCGCGTGTACCCGCCGCACGAAGTGCCGGACGCCGTGCATTACGTGCAACAGGGCCACGCCCGGGGCGAAGTCGTCGTCACCGTGCCCAACAAGCCGCGGAACAAGGGCGCTGGGAAAGCCTCCCGGTCCCTGCCACGGGAGGGCGCAGGGACCGGTC
>CAYNNX010000561.1:0-4206 GCA_964398515.1 uncultured Streptantibioticus sp.
CGCAGTCACGCCCAGCAGACCGCTGCAGCCCACCAAGCCGTCCAGCACTTGCAGGCCGCCCGCGACCAGGCTGCGGCCCAGCAATTGGCCGAACTCACCCGCCGCCAGCCCAAGCAGGATGCCCGCAACCCCCTCGCAGCAGACGTCAAGGCCGCCGTGCCTGAGCACGCCTTGCGCGTCCTGGCCGACCCCAACTGGCCAGCCTTCACTACCGTCCTCGCCGATGCCGAAGCCGGCGGCCACGAACCCCACCAACCCCTCAAGGAGGCCGCCGCACAACGGGAACTCGACACCGCCCGCCACCCCGCCCGAGTCCTCCTGGGCCGCATTCAGCACACCGCTCGTAACCCGGTACCCAACCGCAGGGCCGAAGCCGCGCGCCTCCGCTCCACGACCACGGGCGTTGTGCCACGGCAGGGAATCCCCCAGCCAGCTCCCTCAACCACCACTGCCGCAGCCCTACACCGCCGCGGTCACCACAGGTAGGCACGGGTCGCAATGGTGCGGGGCCGCGCACTGACTCAGCAGGCCGCCCTGCACCGTTCCAGTGACTTGGCTGCATGTCATCGACTCGTATGACGCTCCGCAAGCGCCAGCAGCGTTGGCCGCGCGGCTGTCTGGCCAGGGGCATGTCAGTGTCCGCGCCTAGACTTTCCCTCGATCTTGAACGACCGGGGGAGGGACGAAAGATGACGGATCTGAAGACCGAGTACGCCTCGATGGAGGAGGCGGCACGGCACATACGCAACGCGATCGCTCATCTTCAGGGTGCGGTGGCCGACTTCCTTCGCGCGTAGGGATCCCTGGACGCCTTCGGGCATCTGCCGGAGGCCGGCAAGGCGAAGCACATGGTCGCGGAGTCGATGAAGCAGCTCGGCCAGTTTGCCGACGACCTGCACAGTGAGTGGGGTTCCGAGGCCACCGCGCTGACCGCGATCGCCGATGTCCTGCGCAGAGTCGACGAGGCCCTCGCCCGTCAGGCTCCGGGCAAGGAGTAGCCGCGCGTGGACCTCAACCCGCTCCACTGGATCGACAAGATCAACGAGCAGATCGGCCACTCCACCGCGGACGTCCTGGAGTTCATCGGCATCACTAACCCGGCCGTCGACCCCGACGGCATCCGCGATATCGCCCGGCACTGGAAGCACCTCGGTGACGCGCTGGACGACGCGCACTGGCACGTCGGACAGGCCCTGGGCGGGATCCGCTGGGAGGGCAAGGCCGCCGATGCCTTCAGCTCCCGCGCCAAGGACGTGCGCGACCACTGCCAGAAGGCGGCCGGTGTCCTCTACCAAGGGCACGACCAGCTCAACAAGTTCGCGGACGAGGCCCATGAACTGATCTCCCAGATCGGCGTGTTGTGCGCGCAGATCCTTGAGTTCGAGATGGCCGCGCTGCCGCTGTCGCTGCTGACCGGTCCGATCTCGGAGGTGGCCTCCAACCTCGCCGCAGGCGAGCGCGCCGCCAAGATCATGGCCCTGATCGCCCGCATCGCCGAGGCCGCCAAGACCGTCGACCGAGCGGTCGACGCCATCCTCGAGGCCCTCGGCACTCTGGGCCGCGCTTTGAAGGCCCTGGCCCCTATAGCCAAGATGGCCGCCGGCGGCATCGCCATGACCGTCGGATACGACGCCATCACCAACCCCGACCGGCTCCGGCGCGCTGACAGTCTTGAACAGGACGTCGAGATAGGCGCAGTCGTCGGGATCATCGGCGGCGGCTTCGGCAAGGGCATCGAAGGACTCCTCAAGGGGCTCGGACCGCGCATGATGCCCGCGCTCGCCGGGGCGGGATTGTTTGGTGGAGACGCTTCAGCCCTCGACCTTATGGGTAAGCGGCGAACGTGGGCGCTGCTCCAGGACGCCGATTCGGAGATACCGGTTCCGCCGCAGGTTCCCGGTGACTTCGAGCTCGTGTCAGGTGATCCGGTCTACTTTGGCGAGGATTCCACAACGATCGGCTATGACCCGAAGACGTTGAACAACACCGCCAATGTAGCCAGGGAACCTGGGTTCCATGACGTTGTCGTCCACGGCACCGACGAGGGCCTTTTCATAGCAGGCCGAGTAAATGCGGCAGGGAAAAGCCTCATGGGTCACTACGTTTCGCCCGCCCATATTGAAGAGGCCATCCTCAACAACCCCAACTATGACGGTGGGCCGATCCGCCTCATCTCGTGCCACACGGGAGCCGCCAAGCCGGGAGAGATCCCGCTTGGGCAAGTATTGGCGAACGATCTCGGTGTCGAAGTCAAGGCACCTTCGGATAGAATCGGTACCGCTCGGGACGCTGGACCAGGACAGCAGCCGGTCATCGACCACGAGGGTGAGTGGATTACGTTCCAGCCCGCGGCCGCCGATTAGGAGATGACGTGGGAGACGCCGTGACGAAATTGGTCGGTTTCTATAAGGAGCTCGGCGGTCGTAGTTACCTGGGGGCTCTGCCCTCTATCAGTGACGCGATGGAAGAGGCTCCGGCTCCTGACGAAGAGCAGATCCTGACGTACCTTGAGTCCTGCCCGGAGATCTTCAGCACGCAGGGAGCCGAGCTGGATGTCATTTCGAACGACGAGCGCATCGCGGGTGCGGGCTCCCTCATCACCGACGGTATGTGGGTATGGCCGATTGACTTGATCCATTATCTTCGTCGGTACCATCTCGCCCTGCCGGGTGACTTCCTTGAACACGTGCGAGAAAACAATTACCAGGCGCCGGAGGTGTCAAAGGAGCGTTGCGCAGAGGTTCTGGACATCTTTCTTCCCTCCCGCTGCCCGGAACGCTACGTGAGGCCGACCGGAGGGTTCATCTCCTGGTTCTTTCCAGCGTTCGACAAGGACGACTGCAGGAGGGTCCTCGAAACCCTGGGTGAGGCTGGGCTGCCGGTTATGCAGCCGTCTTCGGGGAACTACTTCGCTGGTCAGTACAGGCCAGGCCAGCGAGTTGCGAAACTCCGTGGTTCGGATATCCGGGGCCTGATCAATGAGCTGTCCCTCAGGCTCCAGTACCACGACGTATCTTTTCAGTGCTGGCTCACTGATGATCGGTCGATCACGGCCTACGCGCGAAAAGTGAGCGACGATGCAACCGAGATCACATTCGAACTCGGGGGTGTTGCGCCGTCTGATCAACAACCTATCGAGGCGGCCCTCGTTCGTGCCTTCGATCCGATCCACGAAACCAGCTACGGCTTCGTCATCGATCGGCGCAGCGTGGCAGGGGAACTCGATTGGGGGAGCATCATGATCGGCGAAACCATGCCGATCAGCACTTGGCCGGACATTTTCGGGTTCCGGCTGTCCCTGGTTGGTGAGCACGCCGAACTCGCTCAATGTGGATACGCTGATTACGGGACATTGGCTGTCTTCCGACGTCCGAGCCAGGTCCAGGCATCAGGTGATAGCTGATATGCAGGCTGCTGCTCGGATTCCGGGGCAGTTTTCTAGGTCGATGACCACCGGTTGCGGGAACTGCCACAGCAGTTGGATCTCCGAAGCGCTTCGGCGGACTAAACGATGACGCGTCGCTTCCGTCACTGTCGGTCGGATCCGACTGCGTGCTCAGCAGCCAGGTGAGCACCACGCGCCTGGGAAATGGGGAACTTTGCGTCCCTTGGAGCAGGGCCAACACTCACGGTGGCTGGAACGTTCTCCCGCTGCCTCGATGACGGCCACCGCGTCGCTCGGTGGGTGGATCGGGGGCAACGGGAACAGCGGCCTGAGCGGGCCGTGCTGGTTCGTCGTTGAGCAGCATCGAGCGCCAGATCCGGTCTTGGAGTTCGCGGATGCAGGGGCCGCAGGCGTACATGGGGGCTTGGGTACCGGCGACGCTTGCTGGGCCGATCCATAGGACGCGGCTCCACTGCTGACCGCAGTAGAGCCAGCAGAAGCCGTCGACCCAGTGGTTGCCGTCGTCGGTTTCGGCGGGGGTGGGCAGGCCGCCCCTGGCGAACTCGGCGATCCCGGGGATCACCCTGTGCGGCACTGCCAAGTCCGTAAGCACAATCTCACCCCCAGCTCGGTCACGCGCTTACCTCCGACTGGGTGGGGACCGGTGGTTGCCCAGGAACGGAACGGCAGAGGCTGGATAACTGGGCGTCGGAGAGCCACGAGTGCTTCCTGGCCTTCGCCGATGCGCCGGAGGCCGATTGTGGCGAGGTGGAGGATGGCCTGCCTCGCCTTTTTCCGTATCCGGACCAGGCTGCCGGTTT
>CAYNNX010000562.1:0-4200 GCA_964398515.1 uncultured Streptantibioticus sp.
ATGATCCGCCCGTCGCTCTCCTTGATCTCCGAGAGCACGGCCTTCAGCCGCTCCTCGAACTCGCCGCGGTACTTGGCGCCGGCCACCAGGGCGCCGAGGTCGAGCGCGACCAGCCGCTTGTTCCGCAGGCTCTCGGGCACGTCGCCCTTGACGATGCGCTGGGCGAGCCCCTCGACCACGGCGGTCTTGCCCACGCCGGGCTCGCCGATGAGGACGGGGTTGTTCTTGGTCCGCCGGGAGAGCACCTGGACCACCCGCCGGATCTCGTTGTCCCGGCCGATCACCGGATCGAGCTTGCCCTCGCGGGCGGCGGCGGTGAAGTCGGTGCCGTACTTCTCCAGCGCCTTGTAGGTGGCCTCCGGGTCGCGGCTGGTCACCCGGGTGCCGCCGCGGGCGGTCTCGAAGGCGTCCAGCAGCTTCGTCGCGCTCGCGCCCTGGCGTTCCAGCAGCTCCGCGACGGCGCCGCCCTTGGCGGACACCCCGATCAGCAGGTGCTCGGTGGAGACGTAGGAGTCGCCGAGCTCACGGGCGCGCTGCGAGGCGTCGGCGATCACGGCCAGCATGTCGCGTGAGGGCTGCGGCGGGGCGACGGTGGCGCCCTGGACCCTGGGCAGCGCCTCGACCTGGGCCCCGACCGCCGTGCGCAGCGCCTGCGGGTCGGCGCCGACCGCGGTCAGCAGGTCCTTGATGTTCTCGTTGCCCTCCTGCTCCAGCAGAGCGCTCAGCAGGTGGGCAGGCGTCAGGTCCGCGTGTCCCGCGGCCACGGCGCGGCTGTTGGCGGCGCTCAGCGCCTCCTGGCTCTTGTTGGTCAGCTCGGCGTTCACGGCTGGCCGGACCTCCTCCTCGATCGCCTACGGGCTTTACGAGCCCGACCCCTGCCAGGTTCAGCTTAAGACAAGTTGAGTCTATTCCGCTCAACGTTCGGGGCCCCTGCGGGGGTTCCCTCCGGGTACCGTCTGCCCATGGCGATCGACCCGTTGCACCCCCCGGCCGACTTCCTTCAGTTCTGGCGCGAGTACCACCTGTGCACCCTCACCACCCACCGCCCCGACGGAACCCCGCACGTCGTGCCGGTCGGTGCCACCTACGACCCCGAGGCGGGGCTCGCCCGGGTGATCACGCGCAAGGACAGCACGAAGGTGCGCAACGTCCTCGCGGCCGGCCCCGGGGGCGCCCGGGTCGCGGTCTGCCAGGTGGACCGGGGCCGCTGGGCCACGCTGGAGGGCACGGCCGAGGTCACCGCGGACCCGGCGGCGGTCGCCGAGGCCGAACGCCGCTACGCCGAGCGCTACCGGCCGCCGTCGCCCAACCCCGAACGAGTCGTGATCGAGATCGCGTTGAGCCGTGCGATGGGCAACGTGGCGGCACGGACGCGCTGAAGTCGCCGCAGGGCGCGCTCGGTTGGCCGCCACCGCCGGACGGACGACGGGCCCGGCACCCCGAAGGGGGCACCGGGCCCGCGAAGTCACCGCGACCGGTCCTCAGCCCTGCTGCTGCCGCTTGGGCCGCCACACCACCAGCGCGCTGGTCTGCTGCACGTCCTGGTAGGGCACCAGGTCGCGGCGGTACGAGGCGTGGACCGCGGCCTCACGCTGCCGCATCGTCGCCGCCGCGCCGTCCAGGGTGGCCTCCAGCTCGGCGACGCGCGCCTGAAGCGCCGCCACCTGGTTCTCCAACTCGATGATCCGCTTGATCCCGGCGAGGTTGATCCCCTCGTCCTGACTCAACTGCTGGACCTGGCGCAGGAGTTGGATGTCCCGTGCCGAGTAGCGGCGGCCCCGGCCCGCGGTGCGGTCGGGTGAGACCAGGCCGAGACGGTCGTACTGGCGCAGCGTCTGCGGGTGGAGCCCGGAGAGCTGAGCCGCCACCGAAATCACGTAGACCGGTGACTCGTCCGTCAGCTCGTACGGATTGCGTCGTCCGCCCCGGCCGTCCATCTCATGCTCCCTTCGCGGCCTTGAACAGCTCCGCCCGCGGATCGGTGTCCGCCGTAGCGTCGCGGTACGCCTCCAGCGCGTCCAGCGCCTTGCCCTCCACCGTGGGCGGCACGGCCACCTCCACGGTGACCAGCAGGTCGCCCCGGGTGCCGTCCTTGCGGACCGCGCCCTTGCCCCGGGCGCGCAGCGTACGCCCGTTCGGGGTGCCCGGCGGCAGTTTCAGCGTCACCGGGGGCCCGCCGAGGGTGGGCACCCTGATCTCGCCGCCGAGCGCCGCCTCCGGAAAGGAGACCGGCACGGTGACCGTGAGGTTGTCGCCCCTGCGGCCGAAGACCGGGTGCGGCTTGACGTGCACGACGACGTACAGGTCGCCCGCGGGGCCGCCGCGCTCGCCCGGTGCGCCCTTGCCGCGCAGCCGGACGCGCTGACCGTCGCTGACCCCCGCCGGGATCCGCGCCTGCATCGTGCGCGAACTGCGGGCGCGCCCGCTGCCCTTGCAGACCTCGCACGCGTCCTGGGCGATCAGGCCGCGGCCCTTGCAGTCCACGCAGGGGTCGGTCAGCGAGAAGCCGCCACCGCCCCCGCGCGAGACCTGACCGGTGCCCACACAGGTCGGGCAGACCCGCGGGGTGCCGTTCTTGTCGCCGGTGCCGGAGCACGCCTTGCACGGCGCCTGGCTGGACAGCCGCAGCGGGACCGTTTCACCATGCACCGCCTCGGTGAAGCTCAGCGTCACCTCGGTCTCGATGTCCTGGCCCCGGCGCGGCTGCGTACGGGCCGCACCGCCGCCCCGGCCGCCGAACAGGCCGCCGAAGACGTCCCCGAGCCCGCCGCCGAAGCCGCCGCCCTGGCCGCCTCCGCCGCCGAACAGGTCGCCCAGGTCGAAGCCGAAGCCGCCCTGGCCGCCGGCACCGCCCGGCCCCCGGAAGGCGCCGTTGCCGAAGAGCGTGCGCGCCTCGTCGTACTCCTTGCGGCGCTTGGGGTCGGACAGGACGTCGGCGGCCTCGGAGATCTCCTTGAAGCGCTCCTCGGCCTTGGGGTCGCCCTTGTTGGCGTCCGGATGGTTCTCGCGGGCGAGCTTCCGGTACGCCTTCTTGATCTCCGCCTCGGTCGCGTCCTTGGGAACGCCGAGAACCTTGTAGTAGTCCTTCTCAAGGAAGTCCTTGGTGCTCATCCCCGGCGTCCCTCCTCTCCTGGCCGAACCGCTGGCAGTACGGCTGTTGTATACACGTCAGCCCTGTTCCGGGCCACCGTTCTCCTCGTCCGACGCCTCTTCCGCCTTCGCCTTCGCGTCCTTGGACTGCGGCTGGCTGCCGGGCTGCGGCTCGGCGACCGCGACCCGGGCCGGGCGGATGGTCCGCTCCCCGATCCGATACCCCGGCTGCAGAATCTGCACGCACGTGGTCTCGGTGACCTCCGGCGAGTAGCTGTGCATCAGCGCCTCGTGCACCAGCGGGTCGAAGGGCTCGCCCTCCTTGCCGAACTGCTGCAGGCCCAGCTTGGCGGCGACCGTCTCCAGCGATTCGCCGACCGACTTGAACCCGCCGACCAGTTCACCGTGGTCCCGGGCGCGCCCGATGTCGTCGAGCACCGGCAGCAGTTCGCTCAGCAGGTTGGCGATGGCCACCTCGCGCACGGCGATCCGGTCGCGCTCCACCCGGCGGCGGTAGTTCTGGTACTCCGCCGAGAGGCGCTGCAGATCGGCGGTGCGCTCGGCGAGTTGGGCGCGAACCGTCTCCAGTTCCTTCTTCCTGACGGCGTCCCCACCGTCGGCCGGGGCCGCCGGGCCCGCCTGCTCGGCGGGCCCGGCGCCCTGCGCCGCGTCATCTGAAGTGGCAGCGGTCGCGGCGTCGGCGGGGACGTCAGAGGGCTCCTGCGGGAAGCCCTGCGACTCCTCCGTCACGCGGCACCATCCTTCTTCTCCTCGACGATCTCGGCGTCGACGACGTCCTCTTCCTTGGCCGCGCCGGCCTTCTCGCCGTCGGCGCCCCCGGCGGCGGCCGCGCCCTGGGCGTCGGCGTACATCGCCTGGCCGACCTTCTGGCTGACCGCGGCGACCTTCTCGGTGGCCTCGCGGATCGCGGGGACGTCCTCGCCCTTGAGCTTCTCCTTCAGCTCGGCGACGGCGGCCTCGACCTCGGTCTTCACCTCGCCGGGGACCTTGTCCTCGTTGTCCTTGAGGAACTTCTCGGTCTGGTAGACGAGTTGCTCGGCCTGGTTGCGGGTCTCGGCGGCCTCGCGGCGCCTGTGGTCCTCCTCCGCG
>CAYNNX010000563.1:0-4190 GCA_964398515.1 uncultured Streptantibioticus sp.
GCTGTACCGCAATCGAGCCGACGCCGCCCGCGGCCCCATGGATCAGGACGGTCTGGCCTGTGGTGAGACGGCCGTGGTCGAACAGGCCCTGCCAGGCGGTCAGCCCGGAGATCGGCAGCGCGGCGGCCACGGTGTGGTCGATGTCCGCCGGCAGCGGGGCGAGGTTGCGGGCCTCCACAGCGGTGTACTCGGCGAGCGTGCCGTTACGGGTCCAGTCGGCCAGGCCGAACACCCGCTGTCCGACGCTCAGGCCGGTGGTGCCGTACCCCAGCTCTACGACGACCCCGGACAGCTCGTGCCCGGGCACGCTCGGCGTCCGGTCGCGGCCGGCACGATCGGTCCACGTGGCGGGCCAGTCCAGCTCGCCACGGGTGAACCCGGCGGCGTGTACCCGCACGATGACGTCGTTCTCGGCCGCATGAGGGTGGGGCATATCGGTCAGGGACATCCCGGCAACACCGGCGTCACGGTCCCGCACAGTGATGGCTTGCATATACGTCCTTACTGAGGGAGGGGCGACCCGAGCGCACAGCCCGTTCGCGCGCAGGGCTCACGGCTGCAGGTGGATGTATGCCGTGCCGCCTGATCGATCTCACCTGCTCCGGCGTCTTGCTTCGTCGCCCGTTGTGCGTTCTCACCAGGGAAACGAGGTAGCCCCTACGGGTGTGACAGCTCAGACGCGCACGAGTTTGTCGGGATTGATGACCCTGCGGTATGCGGTGATCAGGCCGTCTGTGATCTGGACCGTGTCGACGGAGTAGACGTGGCCTTCCCGGTGGAACACGAGGGCGAGCTCGCCGCCGACCTCGGCGAAGTCGATGCGGTCCGGGTGCCACTGGCGCCCCGTACGCACCATGACCTCGGCGACGCGTTCGCCGCCGTGGATGAGCTTGCGTGCCGCCAAGACCTTGCCGCCGCCGTCGGTGACGTAGACGGCGTCCGGGTGCAGGAGCCTGACCAGGCCGGCCAGGTCCCCGGCCTCGTAGGCGGCGCGGAAGACCGTGAGGACGCGTTCACGCTCCGCCTTCGACGCCTGCGGCGTGGACTGCTTTGCTTTGGCCACCCGCCGTCGTGCCCGCGAGGCGAGTTGCCGGGCACCCGGCGCGGAGATGTCCAGCACTTCGGCGATCCGGCCGAACTCAAGACCGAAGACATCGTGCAGGACAAAGGCCACCCGCTCTGGCGGGCTCAGCTCTTCCATGATCAGGAGCATCGCCGAGCTGACGGACTCGTCGACGAATACCGGCTGCGACACGTCCGGCCCTGTCAGCAGCGGCTCCGGCAGCCAGGGCCCGACGTAGGTCTCCCGGCGGAAGCGGGCGCTCTTGAGGATGTCGCGCGGCCACCGTCACCAGCCAGGCCCGCAGGTCACCGATGTCCTGCAGATCCGCTCCGGCCGCCCGCAGCCACACGTCCTGCGTCACATCCTCGGCATCGGCCACACTCCCCAGCAGCCGGTAGGCCGCACCGAAAACCGCGGGCCGGTGCGTCTCCCATTCGGCTCCGAGCGGGTCCTGCTGCTCACACCGCCCGTGCCCGTGCCCGTCACCCATACAGATCGCAACCTCCTCCAGCTTGCGGATGCAGCGCGGACATGCGGACTCAGGATCTTCGAAGACAGCTCAGCGGAAGCGAGCCGGCCCGCTCGGACATGGCAGCCGCACGTCGTGTCAAGCCCCTTTGGGGATGGTGTCGGCGTAGGGCGTGCGGCACGCTCAGCAGCGGGTCCGTGTGCTGTGAGGTCCGCTTTCCCAGCCCGTGCGTATCGGATCGCCGGTGGGCCTGTGTGCACGTGATCGTCCGGCGTGGAGGGCCGCACCCAAGGACAGCGCCCCGACGAAGCCGACGTACAGGTAGCCCGTGGTCTGAATTCCCTATGAGGGCGCCGCGAGCCCGGCCGCGAGGGACGGAAGACTCAACGACGCATAGCTGATCACGTAGACGGCCGAGAAGACCTCCGACCGCGACTTCGCGGTGGTGACCGCGCTGATGGCGCGGAGGCTGCCGTTGAACGTCAGGCCGACGCCCAGCCCCGCGACGACCGATCCGCCCGTGTATATGGCCGGCGACGCAACAGCGATGGCCACCGATCTGGTTCTGCCGTACCGCCCACTCGAAGAATCGGTTGACGTGCGCGACCTCCTGGCTCCAGGTGCCGCCCGCCACCCGCGGGCGTCCGGATCACGGCGCCGCCACTGATGAAACGCCAGATGATCGGCCTCGGTCGCCTGCCGCCACGACTTCCCGCCGCGAGCGCTGTGCAGGAAGTTCAGGTAACTCACCAGGGCGCGGGGGTCGCCTGTTCGGTGTTCCGCGGCCTGCCGCCTTGCTTTCCTTCCGTGAGTTGGCCGGGCCCTGGCATCGTGCCGTGGCCACCCCAGGGGATCTGCTCTTCCATATCCGCGCCGCCCAGGCGGATCTGTGCTTCGTCCTGGACGCACTCCGAGCAGCGGACAAAGAGTTAGGTTAGGCTTACCTACTATGAATCTTGCGGATCTGGCTGCCTCCGTCGGCTACAGCGCCCCTCCCGCCTGGCGGATCCTCACCAAGGCCGGCTATTTCGTCGGCCTGTCCGGAGCCGTCGGCGCCACGGTGACGTACGCGGCAGTGGTCCGCCCGGCGCTCCGCCCGCCGGAGAACGAGCACGGTGACGTCGACGCTCTGCGTCGGCGGACGGCGGGATATCTGGCCTGGGCCGGGGCCGTCCTGCTCGTGGCCGGCTACTTCCAGCTCGCAGCCCGCGTGGCCCAGGCTGGCACGGGCATGTCGTTCGCCGACGCTCTCACGCCAGAACGGATCTGGGCTTTCCTGAGCGCACCCGCCGAGAAGGGAACCTGGGTGGCTCAGGGCACGATCTACCTGGTCCAGAACGCCGTCCTGGTCCTGGCCTCTGCAGCACTCATCACGCTGTTCTTCCCGCAGGTGCGACGGCTCCTGAACCCGCTCGCGTTGACCGCCCTGCCCCTGGCGCTCGCGGTGTCACTCGTTGCTGCGATACCCGCCGCCACACCGGCGGACGTGGACCAGGTGCTCCACCGCGTGTTCACTCAGGTCCACATCGTCAGCGGCACCGTGTGGGTAGGGGGCCTGGCCCTGCTCGCCAGCCTCACCAGCACCCGCAGCCGACTGAGCGAGAACGCCGGGGTGCTGTGGGCGGACCTCTGGCGCCGCTTCAGCTTCGTCGCCCTCGTCTGTGTCGGCGCGGTGCTCACCTCCGGCCTGTGGATGACCTGGGAACAGGTCGGCGGCATTGGGCAGTTGTGGACGACGACCTATGGATTCCTCCTGCTCATCAAGATCGTGCTGGTTGGGGGCATGGTCACGGCCGGCGGCGTCAACCAGTTCTGGCTGATGCCCCGCATCGCCCAGGCCCGCCGCGCCGACTCCACGGTTTCTCTCCTGCACCTGACGCTGCGGCACTTCCCGAGGGTCGTCTGGGCCGAGGTCGCCCTCGGGGCCGCAGTGCTGGCGGTTGTCCCCTTCCTCAGCGGCTCAGCCCGCGCCGAGGCCGGCAGCCAGCCCGCCGTCGCGAACGGCAGCATCTTCGCCGCGGGCGCCGCACTGGTCCTCACCCTCGCGGCCTCGCTCTACATCACGGTCAGAACCTCCGAGGCCCTTTCCCGGCGCGAGGCCCCGGCCGCCTACTGATCTGGGCCGGAGCCGAGCCACGGGGTGTCGCACTGCTGCCGGTCTTCTAGCCTCCAGGGTCAAGGCTCTGGATGAGTAGCTCGGTACGAGCGAGGAATACCTGCCCCGGTTCCGTCGCGGTGAGCGGCCGGGTGCGTTCGATGATCGTGAACCTGCACGGCGGGCGCTGCTTGCGCTCCGTACTGCCGTGCGGGGAACCGTACGGAAGACGAGCAACGCATGCTGAACGAAGATGGAAAGAGCCTCGAAGGGGATCGCTGCTGAACGTAGCCATTGTCAACGAGATCGCGGATTTGCTAATCCACTGCTAACGAACCACCTGCATTGCTGGCGAAGTCGCGGATCCTAGACGTCGCCCGCAGCCGACACGCTGGTCATGGTGCGGGCCAGGATGGCGCCGTGATACCAGTCCGGCAAGGCGACGAGGGCGGTGGCGTCGCCGGCGCGGATGACGCGGGCGGACGTTCTGGTGTGCTCGGCTTTTCGGTTGTTCATGGGCGCTCCGATCCGCCCCTGGGCAGGCCCGGGGTACGGATCATCAC
>CAYNNX010000564.1:0-4174 GCA_964398515.1 uncultured Streptantibioticus sp.
CCAACTCGCCCGCCGGGCGGCCTTCGTCGGCGCCCTCGCGCAAGCTGCACGCCACCCGCATGTGGGCCTACCCGCATCCGGCCTCCTCCCCGGAACCTCGCTCTCCGGTCACCGGTGTCGCCGCCGAGCCCGTTCACATGCCGGTTCCCATCGCGCCGCAGTCGCATTCGGGGTGCGGTTTCACCCGTACGGTGCGCATGCCGAGGGTGGCCAGGGAGAACTCGATCCTGGCACCGAGGCTCGGCGGGTGGCCGCCGTCGAGAAAGGTCAGGGCGTGCGCGGCGGCGAGGCCGGCGACGAGGGTGGCGAGCGCCACGTCACAGGCGGGTACGCCCGGTGACCGGCCGGAGCGTAGTTGGGCGATCATGCGCGGCCAGGCCGGGTCGGCCTCGGCACGCCCCTGGAACAGGCACTCCGCGCAGGCCGTACGGCCCGGGACGACCAGGGGACCCACGACTCCCATGCCTTCGACGACCCCCGCGTACAGATGGGGGATGCCGGCGGACCGCCAGGGCTCCGCGTCGCGGGGGTCCGGGGCGTAGGCGTGCAGACCGTCCCGGGGCGCGAGCACGGCGAGCCCCAGCGGTGGTTCGCCGGTGCCGCGCGGGCGGGCGCGCGGAGGGCGTGCGTCGGGTGCCGCGCGCCGTACCGCGCCACGGGCTGCCGCTTCCCGGCGTTCGCCGACCGCGAGCGCGGGGATGCCGCACGGCGTGGTGTCCCAGGGGTCCACCTCGCCGCCGTCGGTCACGTCGATCCGGCCGAGCCCGGCCGCGGAGAGCACGGCGGCCGTCGCGGCGCCCACCCGTCCCGCGCCGCACACCCGCACCCGGATTCCGCGGCGGGCGCCCAGTACCGCGGCGGCGGCGCCGGGTGCCGGGTGGAGCAGCGACAGCGAGGCCAGATCGGGCCGCAGTCGCTCCAGGGCGGCGTCGCTGTGCCGCATCACCTCGGCCAACTCGCCGGTGCTGTCGGCGTCGTCGAGCACGCCGCCGTCGGCGAGGACGCCGAGGAGGCGGTCCGCGCGGTCGGGCGGCAGGCCCAGCGTGGCGGCCTCCTCGCGCAGCAGCCCGGGGCCACGGGTGCCGTCGAGCAGGGTGAGGAAGCGGGCCGCCGGGTCGTCGACCGGGCCGAGTACGACCGCGTGCGCCGGGTCCACGCCGAACTGCAGTGTGTCGCGGTCGCGCCAGCTGCGTCGCATGGCGGGCTTGAGCATCGGATGCATGGGCCACCCCGTTCTCGCGTGGTCCGGCCGTCGCGGCGGCCGGGGCGTTCGCTGTGGAGCCAGGATGCACGGGTGGGTCGGTGGATGCGGAAAGTTATCCACAGGGCTGTGGATAAGTAATTTCATATGTGCACGATGGGTCGGCAGAGGAGGGAATCTGTGCCCTTCTCCGCGTACCTGCCAAGGAGGCGGGACTTCCCGGAGCTCAGCCGGTAACGTCGTGGCGTGTCCGCCGACCCCGCCCACCACCTGTCCCGCAGCCACTCCCGCGGTCCCCAGGCGAGCGAGGTGGAGGTCCGCCGCAGTGCGCGCCGCCGTAGAACGGTTTCGGCCTACCGTGAAGGCGACCGCACCATCGTGCTGATCCCCGCCCGCATGTCCGCCGCCGAGGAGCAGCGCTGGGTCACGGTCATGCTGGACAAGCTCGCGGCCCAGGAGAGCAGAAGGATGCTCGGCGACGACGAACTCGCCGAACGTGCCGCGCGACTGTCCGCCCAGTACCTCGGGGGGCGGGCCCGCCCGGACTCGGTGCGCTGGGTGACCAACCAGAACGCCCGGTGGGGGTCGTGCACCCCCGCAGAGGGCAGCATCCGCCTCTCCCATCGCCTTCAGGGCATGCCCGAGTACGTGGTCGACTACGTGCTGCTGCACGAGCTCGCGCACCTGCTCGTGCCCGGTCACGGCGGCGACTTCTGGCGGCTGCTGGACGTCTACCCGCGCACCGAGCGGGCCCGCGGCTACCTCGAGGGCGTCGTCGCCGCCAACCGCCTGCCGCATCTGCCCGCCGCCCGCGACGAGCCCCCCGGCGAACGGGACGGCTGAACCCCGAGCGCCGGCCCCGCCGCGAACCCGCGTCGCAGTCGCCCCCCGGCCGGAGCGGCTCGCACCGCGCTCAGAGCAGCTCGCGGACGCGGTCGACCAGCCGGACCACCGAGGCGTCGGCCACCGAGGCCACCTCGTCGTAGCCGAACCACCGCACGTCCAGCGACTCGTCGCTGACCGCCCAGGACGCGTCCGGCGGGGCGAGGGCCGCGTACTGGACGTCCAGGTGCCAGGCGCACGGCGTGGGATGGCGGTCCAGGCGCGCGGGGCCGCCGAGCAGCGTCAGCCCGGCTATCCCGGACTCCTCCGTCGCCTCGCGCAGCGCCGCCTGCGCCAGCGTCCCGTCCGACGGCTCGCAGTGGCCGCCCATCTGCAGCCACATCCGCAGCTTGCGGTGCAAGGTCAGCAGAACGCGCCCGGCCTCGGGGTCGACGACCAGCGCGCTGGCCGTGAGATGGCCGTCGGCGCAGGACTTCCACATCCCGTCCGGGTAGGCGGACAGGTGGCCGAGGTACTCCTCGCGCAGCCGGTCCTGGCCGGGCTCGTCGTCCGGTGCCGTCCACTCCTCGAGGACCCGCACCGCGTCAGCGTGCAGCGGCGTCACTTCCGGCCGTCGCCCTCGCCCGCGTCCTCGCCGCCCTCGTCCGGTCCGGTCTCGCCCCGCTCGGCGGCCTCGCCGCCGTGGCCGCGGGCGGCCTCACCGAGCATCCTGTCGAGCGCGTCGAAGTCGAAGGCCTCCTCGGCGGGCTCGCGGTGCACGAAGCCGTCGGGGTCGTCGAGGTCGGCGGCGGTCGGCAGCATGTCGGGGTGGGCCCACAGCGCATCGCGCCCGTCCATGCCGCGTGCGTCGGTCAGCGACGCCCACAGCCGCGAGGCGTCCCGCAGCCGGCGCGGCCTGAGCTCCAGGCCGATCAGCGTGGCGAAGGTCTGCTCGGCCGGGCCTCCGGTCGCACGGCGGCGGCGCAGCGTCTCGCGCAGCGCGCCCGCCGAGGGCAGATGCGGCGCGGCGGCCGCGTGCACCACGGCGTCGACCCACCCCTCGACCAGGGCCAGCGCGGTCTCCAGGCGGGCCAGCGCGGCCTTCTGCTCAGGGGTGTCCTCGGGCTGGAACATGCCCTGCTGGAGCGCGTCCTGCAGCGCCTGCGGGTTTGCCGGATCCAGCTGGCCGACCGCGTCCTCCAGCCGTGCGGTGTCCACCGCGATCCCGCGCGCGTACCCCTCGACCGCGCCGAACAGGTGGGCCCGCAGCCACGGCACATGGGCGAACAGCCGCTGGTGGGCGGCCTCGCGCAGCGCCAGGTACAGCCGCACCTCGTCCTCCGGCACACCCAGGCCCGAGCCGAAGTTCGCGATGTTCACCGGGAGCAGCGCGGCCTTGCCCGCCGGGCCCAGCGGCAGCCCGACGTCGGTCGAGCCGACGACCTCGCCGGCCAGCACGCCCAGCGCCTGCCCTATCTGCGTGCCGAACATGGCGCCACCCATGGAGCGCATCATGCCCAGCAGCGGGCCGGCCATCGCCTGCATCTCCTCCGGCAGCACCCCGCCCATCGCCGCGCCCACCCGCTCGGCGATCGGGTCCACCAGTTCCTTCCACGCCGGGAGCGTCGCCTCGACCCACTCGGCGCGGCTCCAGGCGACCGCCGAACCGGCGCCCGACGGCAGCGACGTGACACCGTCGAGCCACAGGTCGGCCAGGCGCAACGCCTCCTGGACGGCGGCGCGTTCACCGGCGCCCACGCTGGCGTCCTTGGAGCCGTCCTGCGCGCCCTGGGCGACCGTCTGACGGGCGATGTCCTTGGCCATCTCCCAGTTCACCGGGCCGCCCTCGTAGGAGAGCATCTGGCCGAGCTGCTGGAAGGCGGCACCGAGGTCGTTGGGGTTCAGCGAACCGAACATCGCCGCAAGCGGGTTGTCCCCGCCCGGGCCGCCGCCGAAGCCGAAGGAGCCGCCGCCGGGCAGCCCCTTCTTCTTGCCCTCGTCCCCGTCCTCGGGCTCCTCAGAAGGGACGCCGAATCCAAATGGGGTGTCACTCACGGGCTTCCTCGGCTCTGTGTGTCGAAGGTTCTGTTGAAGGTCGATGTCGAATGTCGTGTCGGAGGTCTTTGCGGCTTGCGTCGGCGGAGTGTACGG
>CAYNNX010000565.1:0-4173 GCA_964398515.1 uncultured Streptantibioticus sp.
GTGCTGCTCAGCCCGGAGCGCGCCCACCGCGGCGGCCTGGCCGACCTGCGGCGCGCAGGCGGCCGGATCGCCCCGCTCGCCCGGGCGGAGGAAGCGATCGCCCGCGCCGACCTGGTGCTCGACGGGATCGTCGGCATCGGCGGCAAGGGCGGACTGCGCCCCGACGCGGCCCGCCTGGCCGAGGCCGCCGGCGCCGCCCGCGCCGCGACCGTCGCCGTCGACCTGCCCAGCGGCATCGACCCCGACACCGGCGAGGTGCCCGGCGCCGCCGTCCGCGCCGAGGCGACCATCACCTTCGGCACCTACAAGCCGGGCCTGCTCATCGACCCCGCCGCCGAGTACACGGGCGCCGTACGCCTGATCGACATCGGGCTCGGCCCGTACCTGCCCGAACCGGAGCTGGAAGCCCTCCAGCACGCCGACGTGGCCGCCCTCCTGCCCGCGCCGACCGGCGAGAGCGACAAGTACCGGCGCGGTGTCGTCGGCGTCGTCGCCGGCTCCGAGCGCTACCCCGGCGCCGCCGTCCTGGCCGTGGGGGGTGCGCTGCGCGGCGGCGCCGGTGCCGTGCGGTACGTCGGCCCGGCCGCCGGCGCGGTGATCGGGCGCTACCCCGAGACGCTGGTGTCGGCGGGGCCGCCGGCGAAGGCCGGGCGGGTGCAGGCCTGGGTGATCGGCCCCGGTCTCGGCGACGACTCCAGGGCCCGGCGCGCCATGGACGACGTGCTCGAATCCGACGTCCCCGTGCTGATCGACGCCGACGGGCTGCGCCTGGCGGACCGGGAACGGGTCAGGGCCCGCAGCGCACCCACCCTGCTCACCCCGCACGCGGGCGAGGCGGCGGCCCTGCTGGACGTGGCCCGGGAGGAGGTGGAGGCCGCCCGGCTCGACCACGCCCGCCGGCTCCACGCGGCCTACGGCGCCACCGTCCTGCTCAAGGGGTCCACCACGCTGATCGTCGGCGGCGCCGGGGTGCCCGTGCGGGTCAACCCGACCGGCACGGCATGGCTGTCGACCGCGGGCAGCGGCGACGTGCTCTCCGGGCTCACCGGCTCCCTGCTGGCCGCCGGGCTGGCCACCCGCGACGCCGCATCCGTCGGCGCCTACCTGCACGGACTCGCCGCCCGCCACACCCGCGTCCCGTTCGGCGCCCACGAACTCGCCGACAGCATCCCCGAGGTGTGGCACTCAGTGCGGCACTGAGTGCACCCCCGAACATGAACGCCGCGTAACGCAGTCGCACAATGGACGGCGTGTCATCGACGACGACCGCCCGCCGCGAGGCGACCCCGTACGTGGACCTGACCCGCGCCGAGTGGAGTGCGCTGCGGGAGCGAACGCCGCTGCCGCTGACCGCCGAAGAGGTGGAGCGGCTGCGCGGACTCGGCGACGTGGTGGACCTGGACGAGGTTCGCGACGTCTACCTGCCCCTGTCCCGGCTGCTCAACCTCTACGTGGGCGCCACCACCGGACTGCGCGGCGCGCTCAACACCTTCCTCGGCGACGCCCGCACCGGCCACGGCGCCCAGTCCGGCACGCCGTTCGTCATAGGGGTGGCGGGCAGCGTGGCGGTCGGCAAGTCGACGACCGCACGCGTCCTGCAGGCGCTGCTCGCCCGCTGGCCCGAGCACCCGCGGGTGGAGCTGGTCACCACCGACGGCTTCCTGCTGCCCAACTCCGAACTGCACCGGCGGGGCCTGATGTCCCGCAAGGGGTTCCCCGAGTCCTACGACCGCCGGGCGCTGACGCGTTTCGTGGCCGACGTGAAGGCGGGCAGGGCCGAGGTCACCGCGCCGGTGTACTCCCACCTGATCTACGACATCGTGCCCGGCGAGCGGCTCGTGGTGCGCCGGCCCGACATCCTCATCGTCGAGGGCCTCAACGTGCTGCAGCCCGCCCTTCCGGGGAAGGACGGGCTGACCAGGGTCGGTCTCGCCGACTACTTCGACTTCAGCGTCTACGTGGACGCGCGCACCGAGGACATCGAGCGCTGGTACCTCGACCGCTTCCGGATGCTGCGCCGCACCGCGTTCCAGAACCCGTTCTCCTACTTCCGCAAGTACACCCAGGTGCCGGAGGAGGAGGCGGTGGACTACGCGCGGATGCTCTGGCGCACCATCAACAGGCCCAATCTGGAGCAGAACGTGGCGCCGACCCGCGGCCGGGCCACGCTCGTGCTGCGCAAGGGGCCCGACCACAAGGTCCAGCGGCTCTCGCTGCGGAAGCTGTGACGGGCCGCGAGCCCGCCCGGCTCCGCTGTCTTCCCTAGCCCAGCGTCGACTTGACGACGTCGGCGAGCCGACTGGCCACCGCGTGGGCCTGGTCGATGTCGGCCGCCTCGACCATCACGCGCACCAGCGGCTCGGTACCGGAGGGGCGCAGCAGGACGCGGCCGGTCGTGCCCAGCTCGCGCTCCGCCTCGGTCACGGCACGCGCCAGCTCCGGCTCCGCGCCGACCCGGCTCTTGTCCACGTTGGGCACGTTGACCAGCACCTGCGGCAAACGCTCCATCACCGCGGCCAGTTCGGCCAGCGAACGGCCCGTGGCCGCAACCCGGGCGGCGAGCATCAGACCGGTCAGGGTGCCGTCGCCGGTGGTGGCGTGGTCGAGGATGATGACGTGGCCGGACTGCTCGCCACCGAGCGCGAAGCCGTTCTCCTTCATCGACTCCAGCACGTAGCGGTCGCCGACCGCGGTCTGCACCAGCTGGATGCCCTCGCGCTCCATGGCGAGTTTGAAGCCCAGGTTGGACATGACCGTGCCGACCACGGTGTCCTTGCGCAGGGCGCCCGCCTCCCGCAGGGCGAGCGCGAGGATGGCGAGGATCTGGTCGCCGTCGACCTCGTTGCCCCGGGCGTCCACCGCCAGGCAGCGGTCGGCGTCGCCGTCGTGGGCGACACCCATGTCGGCGCCGTGCTCGACGACCGCGGCGCGCAGCCGGTCCAGATGGGTCGAGCCGCACTCGTGGTTGATGTTGAGGCCGTCCGGCTCGGCGCCGATGGTGACGACCTCGGCCCCGGCGCGGGCGAACGCCTCGGGCGAGACGCGGGCGGCGGCGCCGTGCGCACCGTCGATGACCACCTTCAGCCCGTCGAGGCGGTTGGGCAGGACGCCGACCAGGTGGGCGACGTACTGCTCCAGGCCCTCGTGGTGGTCGCGGACCCGGCCGACCCCGGAGCCGGTCGGGCGGTCCCAGGGCTCACCGGAGGCGTGCGCCCGGTAGGTGTCCTCGATGCGGTCCTCCAGCTCGTCGGCGAGCTTGTGGCCGCCGCGGGCGAAGAACTTGATGCCGTTGTCGGGCATGGGGTTGTGGCTCGCGGAGAGCATCACGCCCAGGTCGGCGCCGAGCGCGCCGGTGAGGTACGCCACCGCCGGGGTGGGCAGCACCCCGACCCGCAGCACGTCCACGCCCGCACTGGCCAGCCCGGCCACGACAGCGGCCTCCAGGAACTCTCCCGACGCTCGCGGATCGCGCCCGACGACGGCCACCGGCCGATGGCCCTCGAACGTCCCCGCTTCGGCGAGTACGTGCGCCGCCGCCACCGACAGGCCGAGTGCGAGCTCGGCGGTCAGGTCCGCGTTGGCGATACCGCGTACACCGTCCGTGCCGAAGAGTCGTCCCACTGTCGTTCCTCCGAGATGACGAGAAAGGTGGCCCCCGTGGCCTTGTGGGCCCCTGTGTGCCCCGTATGCCCCCGTACCGCGCCCGTAGCGGCCTTCGTAAGCAAACGCCCCGGAGGCGCACAGAGTGCCTCCGGGGCGTTCGACAGGCGTGCTTAGCGCTTGCTGTACTGCGGCGCCTTGCGGGCCTTCTTCAGACCCGCCTTCTTGCGCTCGATCTCGCGAGCGTCACGGGTGAGGAAGCCGGCCTTCTTCAGCACCGGGCGGTTGTTGTCGGCGTCCGCCTCGTTGAGCGCACGGGCGACACCCAGGCGCAGCGCACCGGCCTGGCCGGAGATGCCGCCGCCGCTGATGCGCGCGATGACGTCGTAACGGCCGTCGAGCTCGAGGACCTTGAACGGCTCGTTGACTTCCTGCTGGTGCACCTTGTTGGGGAAGTAGCCCTCCAGGGTGCGACCGTTGATCTTCCACTTGCCGGTGCCCGGGACGATCCGGACGCGGGCCACGGACTCCTTGCGGCGGCCGGTGCCGGCGCCCGGCTGGGGCTCACCGAAG
>CAYNNX010000566.1:0-4166 GCA_964398515.1 uncultured Streptantibioticus sp.
CGGGGCGTCGTACTGCTCCGGGCGGCTCGTGACGAGCAGTTGGCGCAACTCCTCGCGCTGGAGGCCGTTGATACCCAGCGCTTCGGTGATCCGGCGGAACGTCGTGTGCGTTGCGCCGCGGGCACGGGCGTCTGCCTCGAACTCGTCGAGCCGGGCCAGTGTTTCGGCTGGATCCAGCTTCGACGGCTCGGGGCTGGGCAGCCATGCGGCCTTGTTGCGTTCGTAGTCGATCTCGGAGTACCCGCAGATCTGGCGGCTGTACTGCTCCGCTTGGTCGAGCGTCGTCGTATCCGTGATGGCGCAGGCGAGTTGGTTGGCGTTGAAGGCGTCGTCGAGGTCGACCTGATGGACGGTGGGGCCGTCGTCTGTGAGAGGGACGGGGAGTCCTGCGTCCCGGATTTCGCACGTTCCGCGGATCCCGCGAGCCGTGGCGGCCAAGAGTGCGGTGGCCTCCGACGGGTGCCACTCCAGGATGGGGGCGATCGTCTCGGCGTGCTCGGCCGTGAAGGTGGTGACGAGAGGGCCGAGGCGCTCGGTCACCGTCTGGGCGGGTAGTTCGGCATCGAGGCCGGGGCCGGCCACCAAGAGGCGGAACGGGGCGAGGACCTGGGCGCACGCCGCAAGGGTGAGCGCGTCGGCGAGAGGGCTGCGGAGGGTGGGCTCGTCGCCGTGGGAGAGGATGTCGCCGCCGACGTCGAGGATGTCGACCGACTCGGGGTCGAGGTGCTCGATGAGCTCTTCGAGCTGGTGCGTGATGCCCTCGACTCCGTTGTACGGGTCGATGAGCGCGAGTGTGTGCGGTACCTGTCCCGCGAGCCGCGGCAGCGTCGAGCCGGAAGGCGGCACCGGAGCGGCGATGGCACGCACGATGCCGACGTGTGGCGTGAGGGGCTTGATCCCCTGGAAGTCGCGGGGCGACCTGGGGCCGGGCACGGGGTCGATGATGAGGCGGTCCCACGCGTAGGTGAGGATCACCGCTGGTGCGTCGTCTTGGCCGTAGAGAGCGGTATGGAGCATCGCGGCGGCAACCGCGTCCCCGCCTCCCCCGGCAGCCACAATCAGCCGCGTCACACGATCAGCGTAGGGGCAGTGGACTTGACCACTCACCTATAGTGGCCAGTGGTAATAGCCACTTGGACCGGAGGGGTCTCATGCCTGAGATCGAAGAGGCGCTGCCCAAGTACCTCCAGATCGCGTACCACATCCGTGACCAGATCCTGCGGGGTGACCTGCGGCCGGGTGACGAGGTGGCGTCGGAACGGCAGTTGGCGAGCGACTGGAACGTGTCCCGGCCGACGGCGGCGCGCTCGTTGGAGGCGCTGCGTCAGCAAGGGCTGGTCGAGAAGCGGCAGGGCTCGGGGACGTACGTCCGCGATCAGCGGGTGCACCGGCGTGCTCGTGAGCGCTACGGCCGGGCCCGGCAGACCGGCAAGATCTACGCGCCGGGCGAGTACGCGGTGATCACGTCGGCCGGTCTGCTGGAGGCGCCGGAGCACGTCGCGGCGGCGCTCGGTCTCGGCAAGGACCGGGAGGCGGTCCATCGGCGTCGGGTGACGAACAACGAGTCCGGGCCGGTCGAGGTCTCAACGTCCTGGTTCCCGCCGGAGGTCGGGCGTCGTGCCCCGAAGCTGAGCGACCCGGACCGCATCCGCGAAGGGACGCTTCTCTACATCGAGAACATGACCGGCCGGCGCGGGAGTTACGGCGAGGATCGCGTATGCGCCCGGCTGGCCACTGAGGAAGAGGCAGCGGACCTGCGGATCGAGTTGCCTGCCGCGGTGATGGTGGTTCACCACGTCGTCTACGACCTGCAGGACCGTCCGCTTGAGTTCGCCGAGGCCATCTACCCGCCCGGGCGTTGGGCGTTCGAGCAGGGCTACCCCTTGGGGTGATGGGCCGACATTCTGCGCCGAACCCCTTGCGGCTCGAAGTGGCTAATGCCACCATCCAGTAATTGGCTAATGCCACTTGGGGTCGGAAGGGGGCAAGGCCATGGGCGGCGAGGACGGACGCAAGCCTGTCGGGGACAAGGCTGCTCCTTGCGCGCGCTGCCGGGGCCGTGGCTGGAAGCTCGTCAGCTCCCGGAGGGCCCTGGCACGTACGGCGGCTGACGCCGAGTTACGGGCGACGGTCAAGCGACGCTGCCTGGATTGCGACGGCACCGGCAGGGAGTAGGCGCGATGGCGCGGATCACGTACATCGAAGGCGAGGGCCCCGAGTGCGAGTCGCTCGGCGGCATGACGTTGGCAGCGATCCCGGAGTCGGTCGCAACGGCGCGGCGGTGGTTCCGGAAGCTCACCGAATCCTATGAGTTGGGCTGCTCCGTCGACGACTGCGTGTTGCTCATCTCGGAACTGGTGACGAACGCGATCGTCTACGGCGAGCATGACGAGCCGTGGCTGGTCCGGGTGAACTGGTGGCGGGCGGGCGAACGGCTCCGGGTAGACGTCCACAATCCGGGCTTTCCGGCGAACGTCCGGCTCCGGCGGCCGGACGCGGACGAGGCGCACGGCCGAGGACTGTGTCTGGTCGACAGGCTCGCCGAATCCTGGGCTGCTGGTCCTGGTCCCGACGGCGGGACGGTGGTCGCCTTCTTCATGGCCGGCGCGTGGAAGCCGGGGCAGCCGACGCGGAGGCGCAACGGCGGCCTTCCGGACGCCTAGCTGTACCTGAGCTTGCTAGGTAGACTGATCAACCAGTTACCCAAGTAACTGGGTAGGCGATGGCTATCGAACGGGTGACAGGTGTGACGTACGAGGTCGAACAGCCGAAGTATGTGCGCCTGGCCCGGACCCTACAGAGCCGGATCGAGGACGGGACCTATCCGCCGGGGACGCTCGTCCCTAGTGAGAACCAGCTTGCCCAGACCTTCGGCATGTCACGGCCGACCGTCGTCCGGGCACTGGAGCTGCTCAAGCGGGATGGCTGGCTCGAATCCCGCCAGGGCTTCGGCACGATCGTCCGCGGTCGACCCGGCGGTACGGAGGAACGGGACCGGCGGGGCCTGGAAGCGCTGAGTCGCGACGAGTCCACCACTCCCGGGCGTCTGATCGAGGTCGCCACCGTCCAGGCGCCGGCGCGGGTCGCGTCTGTGCTGGGCCTTCCCCAGCGGTCCAAGGTGCTCGTGCGCCGGATGCTCGTCGAGGCGGACGGCGAAGCGGTCGAACTGGCCTCGGCCTACTTCCCGGCGACGCTCGTCGAGGGCACGGACCTCGGCAGGTCCGAGCCGCTGGGGGAGGGGCTGCGCACCCACCTGGAGACGCGCAAGAAGGTGCGCTTCGACCATGTGACGGAACGGGTCTGCGCGCGCCGCGCGACCGACGAGGAAGCGGAACTGCTCGGGCTGACCGCCGGGGATCCGGTGCTGGGTGTCCTGGTGGTTGCCTGCGATGCGACGGGGCGCGCTCTCCAGGTCGTCGACCTGGCGCTGCCGTCGGATCGGCAGGAACTGGAAGACACCTACGCGCTCACGTAACCGGGTGGTCCTGCTCAGGTGCCGTGATCCCAAGGTCGACACGCATGACGTGGCGCATCCTCCACAAGGCGTCCCACAGCCCGCGCATGCTTTCTCGGGCTGTGTCCACGCTCTCTCCATGCCCAGCGACGCTTTTGTCGAGCCTCTTCAGCAAGCCGTACAGATCGCCGAGGCCGCGGTTCACCGTGCTGGCAGCTGCCATCACGGGATCGGGCAGCATCATTTGGGCCTCGCCGTGGCGTAGGCGGTGGTCCCGGCGTGCCCGATCCAGCTCTGACCGGAGCTCGTCGGTCACCTCGTGTGCTCGCAAGGCGTGGAGGAAGTTCGTCATCGCGGTGATGTAGTCGCGGCAGCCGGCGTTGAGGGTGGCGTAACACGCTCGCCGCGCCTCTAGCTGAGCCTGACGTGCGGTGTACTCGCGTTCCTCGTCCCTGAGTTGCTTGGCGTGCTCCAGCTCACGCAACCTGGCGCGGTTGGCGCCGCGCTGCGTGAGCAGGGCTGACGTGAGCGTGCCCCCGATGCCCAGAACCGCGACCGCGATTTCGCTGATTGAGCCACTCATGCCCGCCCCCTGGTCCGATCGGCCCGCGGGGGACTGTACCGGGCAGCCTGCCGACACTCACCGCTCAATCACTTGACAAGTCAACCTGCCAACTCCTACCGTCGACCTGAACTTGCTAAGTCAACCTGT
>CAYNNX010000567.1:0-4152 GCA_964398515.1 uncultured Streptantibioticus sp.
CGACCAGGTACAGGCCGTCCTTCTCCAGGTGGTACACGTCGTCCTCGACCTGGCCGAGGTAGCCGGTGCCCGCCATGGCCTCCGGCTTGACCAGCGTCGGGGTGAGCACCGGGGTGAAGCCGGCCGCGGTGGCCTGCGCGATCGCCGCGTTGACCAGGGCCAGCTCCAGCAGGGCGCCGACGCCGGTGAGGTAGTAGAAGCGCGAGCCGGAGACCTTGGCGCCGCGGTCGACGTCGATGGCGCCGAGCAGCTCACCGAGCTCCAGGTGGTCCTTGGGCTCGAAGCCCTCGGCGGCGAAGTCGCGCGGGGTGCCGAGGGTCTCGCGGACGACGAAGTCCTCCTCGCCGCCCACGGGGACGTCGGGGTGGATGACGTTGCCGAGCCGCAGCAGCAGGCGCTGGGCCTCCTCGGCCGCCTCGTTCTGCTCGGCGTCTGCGGCCTTGACGGCGGCCTTCAGCTCCTCGGCCCGCTTCAGCAGCGCGGCCTTCTCCTCGCCGGAGGCCTTGGGGATGAGCCTGCCGAGGGACTTCTGCTCGGCACGCAGCTCGTCGAAGCGGTGGCTGGACGACCTGCGCCGTTCGTCGGCGGCGAGGAGGGCGTCGACCAGGCCGACATCCTCTCCGCGCGCGCGTTGGGAGGCGCGCACTCGGTCGGGGTCCTCACGAAGCAGGCGAAGGTCAATCACGGCTACAGGCTACCGGGACGGCGAGTCCGGCCGCGACAAATAGAGGAAATATGTGGCATTTGTCCGTTTTGGCGAAAGGGAAGGGGAAAGTCGAATTCACGACGAACGCGGCGAACGCCGACGGTCGGCGCCCCCTCCGGGCCCTCGCCGAGGGCGGGAGTTGCCCAGGTTATCCACAGGGGGATGGGGATTCCCGGCGGTTGTCCACAGGGGGGCTGGGGGCTGTGGAAGACGGAATTGATCATTCCGCTCTATTGGATCTCGCGCAGGTAATTTCTGTTTCAAACACGGCTGCGACTCCCTTTCGAGTGAGAACCGTTCCCTGCCGTTCCCCTTTCGTTCCCCCTATGGAGTTGTTCGGTGAAATCGAGGTGACGCATGATGATCTACGTACCTGTGGACATGAAAGAGGCAACAGACCGATTTGTCGACTAGGCCGCACTCCGTGGCGCCGCTCCTGTCGACTTATCCCCAGGACACCCCACAGGGGCTGTGGATAACTCGTGGGCGACCGGTGGACAACGGCGCCGGGGCCCGGTGGCGCCCGTGGCGCCCGGCGATCTGGGCTCAGGCCCGCCCGTCCAGGGCCCGGGTCAGCCAGTCCGCGGCCGCGGCGAACTCGGCGTCGCTCGTGCCCGGCCGCACCTGGGGCCGGCCCTCGTCGGCCCGCGGGTACGAGCCGAGGAACCGCACCTGCGGGCAGATGCGCTTCAGCCCCATCAGCGCCTCGCCGACCCGGCGGTCGGTGATGTGGCCCTCGGCGTCCACCGAGAAGCAGTAGCGGCCGATGCCCGCACCCGTCGGCCGGGACTCGATGCGCAGCAGGTTCACCCCGCGCACCGCGAACTCCTGGAGCAGCTCCAGCAGCGCGCCCGGGTGGTCGTCGCCGAGCCAGAAGACCGCCGAGGTCTTGTCGGCCCCGCTGGGCGCGGCGGGCCGTCCCGGGCGGCCGACGAGCACGAACCGGGTCTCGGCCGTCGCCTGGTCGTGGATGTCGGTGGCCAGGGCCTCCAGGCCGTAGCGCGGCGCGGCGAACTCGCCCGCGAAGGCGGCGTCGAATCGTCCCTCCTGCACCTGCCGCGCGCCGTCGGCGTTGGAGGCGGCGGACTCCCACACCGCGTCCGGCAGGTGCGCCGCGAGCCAGTTGCGCACCTGGGGCTGGGCGACCGGGTGCCCGGTGACGGTCTTGATCCCGTCCATCCGCGTCCCGGGGCGCACCAGCAGGGCGAAGGCGATAGGCATGACCACCTCGCGGTAGATCATCAGCGGCGCGCCGGTGGCCAGCTCGTCCAGCGTGGCGGTCACCCCGCCCTCCACCGAGTTCTCGATCGCCGCGAACGCCGCGTCGGCCTCCCCGCCGCGCACCGCGTCGAACGCCGCGGGCACCGACACCATCGGCACCAGCTCACGCGTCGCCGCCTCCGGGAGGGTGCGCAAGGCGGCCTCCGTGAAGGTGCCTTCAGGACCGAGATAGGTGTACCGCGCAGAGGGCGACGTCATGTCCGTCAGCCTAATGGCCTGCCGCGGGACCGTGGGCCGATGCGTCCGACCGTCCCCCGCAGCGGGGGCGCGTTACGCGTCGCGGGGGCGCGTGGCCCCGGGCGGGACGCCGATCGTCCCGCCCGGGCCCGGCACGGCGGCGCTGCAGCGCTTCGGCGCCCTACGACTCCAGCAGCCTCTGCCCCACGTACTCGCCCGGTGCGCAGCCGCCCGGGACGGCGAACAGGGCGCTCGACTCGTGGCGGATGAAGCGGGACAGCCCGTCGCCGCGGTCGAGTTTGCGCTGCACCTTGACGAAACCGTTCGCGGGATCGGCCTGCCAGCAGATGAACAGCAGGCCCGCGTCAGGGGTTCCGTCGGGGTCGAAGCCGTCGTGGTAGGAGAAGGCGCGGCGCAGCATCGAGGCGCCGCCGTTGGACGCCGGGGCGGCGACCCGGATGTGGGCGTCGCCCGCGATCGCCAGCGAACCGTCCGGGTTGATCTTGTTCAGGTCGGCCGGGGTGGTCTCGGTGCCGCCCGACAGCGGTGCGCCGTCGGACTTGCGGCGCCCTATCACCTCCTCCTGGGCGCGCAGCGGCAGGTTGTCCCAGGCGTCGAGCAGCATCCGGATACGGCGCACCACCGCGTACGAGCCGCCGTTCATCCATGCCTCGGCGCCCGTCGCCGCGGGTACGAAGACCTTGGCGCCGAAATCCGGGTCCGTCGGCTTGGGGTTGTTGGTGCCGTCGACCTGGCCCATCAGGTTGCGCGCCGTCATCGGGTGCCCGGTGGCGCCCGGGGTGCGGTTGAAGCCGTTCATCTGCCAGCGCAGCGTCGCCGCCTCCGCCGCCTCCTTCTGGATGACGCGCAGGGCGTGGAAGGCGACCAGGGCGTCGTCGGAGCCGATCTGCACCCACAGGTCGCCGTCGCTGCGCCTGGGGTCGAGCGCGTCGGAGGAGAACGCGGGCAGCGGCTGCAGGGCCGCAGGGGTGCGGTCGGCCAGCCCGGTCCGGCCGAAGAACGACCGGCCGAAGCCGAAGGTCACCGTCAGCGACGAGGGCCCGGCGTCCAGCGCGATCTGGTTGTCGGCGTCCGGCGCCCGGCCGGCGGTCATCGCCTCGGCCGCCTTCGACCAGCGGCGCAGCAGCGCGGCGGCGCCCTTGCGGCCCGCCTCCGGCTTCAGGTCGAAGGCGGCCACGTGCCCGCACGCCTGCAGCGGGGTGGCGATGCCCGCCTGGTGGGTGCCGTGGAAGGGGACCGCGGTCCCGCCCACCGAGGCCAGCGGCGGCTCCCCGGAGCCGGCGCGGGCGAAGGCCCCGCCCGCGCCGCCGGCCATCAGACCGGCGGCACCCGCCGCGGCCGCGGTACCCAACACTCTCCTGCGGGAGAATTCCTGACGTGCCATCAGCCGATGGTCACCTCCTTGGTCACTGTCACCTCGTCGATGTCGGAGGTGCGTACGGTTACCGCCAGCTGCCACCGTCCGGGCACCGGCAGCTGCACGTCGGTGGCGGCCCACTGCCCCGTGTCGAAGGGCGCCAGCTTCGCCGTGAGCGGTCCGAGCTGCTGGGAGGGGAGCGTGAAGGCGACCCGGACCTCGGGCACGTTCACCGGATTGCCCGCCGGATCGCTGAGGACGAGGTGCAGCTCGTTGTGGCCCGTGCGGGCCGGGTCCAGGTGCACGCTCGCGGTGCCCCTGCCCTTCGGGCCGCCCGTGTCGTAGGGGAGCCGCACGAAGACCGGCCCGGCGTACGCGGGCGTACCCGAAGGCGCGGTCCCGGCGGCGGCCGCCTGCTCCGCCGCGCGGCCCGGCTCGCTGCCGCTCAGCACGGTGGTGACCGCCAGCACGGCAACGGCGATCGCGGCCTCGGCCAGCACCGAACGCCGCAGCCCCGCCCGCGCGGGATCGGCGTCGCGCTCCCTCCGGGCCCGGGCCGTCGCCAACGCCGCCCGCTGCCGGGCGAGTTGAGCGGCGCGCACCGGGTCGT
>CAYNNX010000568.1:0-1751 GCA_964398515.1 uncultured Streptantibioticus sp.
ACCACGATCGGGGTCTTGCGGATCCGGCGCACCAGGTCGAAGGCGCGGGCCAGCGCCGCGTCCCCGGTGCGCTTCCCCTTGATGATCTCCACCAGCGGCATCTTGTCGACGGGCGAGAAGAAGTGCAGGCCGATGAAGTCTTCCTGCCGCTCGACGCCTTCGGCGAGCAGGGTGATCGGCAGGGTGGAGGTGTTGGTGCACAGCAGCGCGTCGGGGGCGACGACGCCCTGGACCTCCTGGAACACCTTGTGCTTGAGCGCCGGGTCCTCGAAGACCGCCTCGATCACCGCGTCGCACCCGGCGAGCGCGGATGCCTCGGCGGCCGGGGTGATCCGGGCCAGCAGCGCGTCGCGGTCGGCGGCGGTCGTGCGCCCCTTGGCGAGCGCCTTGTCGAGCAGGCCGGCGGAGTAGGACTTGCCGAGTTCGGCGGCCTCCTGCGAGACGTCCTTGAGGACCACCTCGATGCCGGCCTTGGCGCACGCGTAGGCGATGCCCGCGCCCATCATGCCGGCGCCGAGCACGGCGACCCGGCGCACGGTGCGCGGCTCGACGCCGTCGGGCCTGGAGGCACCGGAGTTGACGGCCTGCATGTCGAAGAAGAAGGCCTGGATCATGTTCTTGGAGACCCGGCCGGCCGCCAGCTCGGTGAAGTAGCGGGCCTCGATGACCTGTGCGGTGTCGAAGTCGACCTGGGCGCCCTCGACGGCGGCGGCCAGGATGTTGCGCGGGGCCGGGTAGGGCGCGCCGTTCAGCTGCTTCTTCAGGTTGGCCGGAAAGGCGGGCAGGTTGGCGGCGAACCTCGGGTTGGACGGCGTTCCGCCGGGGATCTTGTACCCGTCGGCGTCCCAGGGCTGGCGGGCCCCGGGGTTGGCGTCGATGAAGGCGCGGGCCTTGTCGAGCATCTCCTGCGGGGTCGCCGCGACCTCGTGGATCAGCCCGGCCTCCAGCGCCCGCGCCGGCGTGTACTGCGTGCCCTGGAGCAGCACCTTCAGCAGTGCGTCCGCGATGCCCAGCAGCCGCACGGTGCGCACCACTCCGCCGCCGCCGGGCAGCAGGCCCAGG
The DNA here is from genome assembly GCA_964398515.1 of uncultured Streptantibioticus sp. Taxonomy (GTDB): domain Bacteria; phylum Actinomycetota; class Actinomycetes; order Streptomycetales; family Streptomycetaceae; genus CAYNNX01. The sequence goes on from CAYNNX010000568.1 coordinate 1,063, forward strand.
GTGACCTCGGGGCAGCCGATCCTGCTGCCGGGCGTGTCGAGGGCGACGCGGTGGTGGCAGGCGAGGGCGAGCTCGTAACCGCCGCCGAGGGCCGCGCCGTTGATCGCGGCGACGACCGGCCTGCCGAGGGTCTCCAGGCGGCGCAGCAGCCGCTTGATGCGCATGCCGGCCTCGAAGGCCTCGGCGGCGGTGTCGGGGGTGACCCGGATCAGGTCGCGCAGGTCGCCGCCGGCGAAGAAGGTCTTCTTGGCGGAGGTGACGATCACGCCGCGGACGGTGTCGCGTTCGGCCTCGAGGCGGTCGACCACGGCCGCGAGGGAGTCGCCGAAGGCGGCGTTCATGGTGTTGGCGGACTGGTCCGGGTCGTCCAGGACGAGGGTGACGACGCCGTCGGCGTCCTGCTCCCAGCGGATGGTGGAGCGCTCTGCGTTCTCTGGCATGGTGTTTCGGTCTCCGGTCGTGCGAGGGGCTTTCGCGGTCAGAGGCGTTCGACGATGGTGGCGATGCCCTGGCCGCCGCCGACGCACAAGGTGGCCAGGCCGTATCGCTGGTCGCGGCGCTCCAGTTCGTCGATGAGGGTGCCGAGGATCATCGCGCCGGTGGCGCCCAGGGGGTGGCCCATGGCGATGGCGCCGCCGTTGACGTTGACCTTGTCCAGGCTGAGGCCCATGTCCTTGGCGAAGCGCAGC
>CAYNNX010000568.1:1761-4140 GCA_964398515.1 uncultured Streptantibioticus sp.
GACGGCCGCGAACGCCTCGTTGATCTCGACCAGGTCGATGTCGTCGATGGTCAGCCCGGCCTTGGCGAGCGCCTTGCGGGAGGCGGGGGCGGGGCCGGTGAGCATGATCGTCGGGTCGGCGCCGGAGACCGCGGCGGACACGATGCGGGCCCGGGGCACGAGCCCGTGGCGTTCGCCGACCTCGCGGTTGCCGATGGCGACGAGGGCGGCGCCGTCCACGATGCCGGAGGAGTTGCCCGCGTGGTGGACGTGCTCGATCTTCTCGATCCAGTGGTACTTCTGCAGGGCCACCGCGTCGAAGCCGCCCGCCTCGCCGATGGTCGCGAAGGACGGCTTGAGCCCGGCGAGCGTCTCCACGGTGGTTCCGGGGCGGATGTGCTCGTCGCGGTCGAGGACGGTCAGCCCGTTGCGGTCGCGCACCGGGACGACGGACCGGTCGAAGTGCCCGGACTTCCACGCCTCCGCGGCCCGGGCCTGCGACTCGGCGGCGAAGGAGTCCACGTCGTCGCGGGTGAAGCCCTCGATGGTGGCGATGAGGTCGGCGCCGATGCCCTGCGGGACGAAGCCGGTCTCGAAGCTGGTCATCGGGTCCATCGCCCAGGCGCCGCCGTCGGAGCCCATGGCCACCCGGGACATCGACTCCACGCCGCCGGCGAGCACCAGGTCCTCCCAGCCCGAACGGACCTTGGCGGCGGCCAGGTTGACCGCTTCCAGGCCGGAGGCGCAGAAGCGGTTCTCCTGGACCCCGGCCACGGTGTGGGGCAGTCCGGCGGCGATCGCCGCGATCTTGGCGATGTCGGAGCCCTGGTCGCCGACGGGGCTGACCACGCCGAGCACGACGTCGTCGATGGCGGCCGGGTCGAGGCCGGGGAGGCGGTGGCGCAGTTCGTGGATGAGCCCCACGACGAGGTCGACGGGTTTGGTGCCGTACAGCGCGCCGCCCGCCTTGCCGCGCCCGCGGGGGGTGCGGATCGCGTCGTACACGTACGCTTCGGTGCTCACGTCGGCGAAACCTCTCAGGTGAATGACGATGTGTCAGGACAGTGTTCGGCGGTGGACGGGCTTTGAGGACCGGACATGCGGGTCAGGCCGGGCAGGTCCCAGTCGCGGGCGACCTCGGCGGTGTGCTCGCCGGGGTGCGCGGGCGGGCGGCGCAGGCTGCCGGGGGTGGCGGAGAAGCGCGGCGCGGGCGCGGGCTGGAGGGTGCCGCCGGCGCGGGTGAAGGTGCCGCGGGCCTTCAGGTGCGGGTGTTCGGCGGCCTCCCGCAGCGACAGCACGGGCGCCACGCAGGCGTCGCTGCCCTCGAATCGGGCCGTCCACTCCTTGCGGGTGCGCGTGGCGAACCGCTCGGCGATACGCCGCCTCAACTCCCCCCAGCGGCCGGGGTCCGAGCGGTCGGAGGCGTCCTCGCCGAGGCCGAGCAGCGCGGTGAACTCGGCGTAGAACTGCGGCTCCAGCGCGCCGACCGCCATGTGGCCGCCGTCGGCCGTCGCGTAGACGCCGTAGTACGGGCAGCCGCCGTCGAAGATGTTGGCGCCGCGCCGGTCCTGCCAGGCACCGGCGGCGAGCATGCCCCAGAGCATGGCGCCCAGGTGCGCGGTGCCGTCGACGATGGCGGCGTCCACGACCTGCCCGTTGCCGGTGGCGCGGGCGTGGTGGAGGGCGGCGAGGACGCCGACGACGAGGTAGAGCGAGCCGCCCGCGTAGTCGCCGAGGAGGTTGGCGGGGATGGCGGGCGGGCCGTCGGGGGGCCCGATCAGGCCGAGGGTGCCGGCGGTGGCGATGTAGCCGATGTCGTGTCCGGCCCGCTCGGCCAGCGGCCCGTCCTGACCCCAGCCGGTCATCCTGCCGTACACGAGCCGGGGGTTGCGGGCGAGGCAGGGCTCGGGGCCCACGCCGAGGCGCTCGGCGACGCCGGGGCGGTACGCCTCCAGCAGGACGTCGGCGCGTGCCGCGAGGTCGAGTACGAGCGCCGGTCCGGTTTCGGACTTCAGGTCGACGACGACGGAGCGTTTGTTGCGGTTGGTGACGTCGTGGGCCGGGTCGATGCCGATGGGGGCGCCGCCGGGCCGGTCGACGCGGACGACGTCGGCGCCGAGGTCGGCCAGGAGCATGGCGGCGAACGGCCCGGGGCCGATCCCGGCGAGCTCGACCACGCGGACCCCGGTGAGCGGTCCGGTAGTCGATGACGCGTCCATGGGCAGGTTTCCCGTCTCGCCGTGGCCGCCGCGACGACCGCTCACTATGACAGTCACTATGACAGCACTGATGTAACACCAGCGATGCTAGAAACGCGCCGCACCTCGCGCAAGACCCGCGTACCGGCGAGTAGGCGGATTCCCGCCCACGGCCCCCGGCATGCCGAAGGCCGGGACGCGC
>CAYNNX010000569.1:0-4138 GCA_964398515.1 uncultured Streptantibioticus sp.
TTCGCCCGCAGTGTCGCCGCGCAGGTGACGCCGTCCGCGCGGACCGCTGCCCGCACGGCCGTCCCGGGCGCCGCCGGCACCGGCACCACCACCGTCGGCGGCGTGCGGATCACCGTCACCGAGGTGCCGGCCGCGCTCGGCGCCTCCGGTCTGAGCGACGCCACGCCGTTGCGGCGATCCCCGCGACCCCGGCGGTCTGGTTCCGGGGCGCGCCCGCTGACCCGGGACCCGACCCCGGAGCCGCCGGGCGGCCCACCCTTCGTCGCCCTTCCTGCGATCATCATCCTGATCGGATCGGCGAGCGGCGGCGGCCCCGCCTTCGCACGATCGGACGTAAAGATCCGCCGGGTCGCTCGGCTCGTGAGACGAAGTTGCGAACGCGCGGTGTCGGTGTCTGTGACCGTTCTCACCGCTCCGGTGTGACGTGGAATTTAGACCCTTGCAGCGGGCAGGGATAACCTGCGATGCGGACATGCCGCGTACTGGCCGACGTGTGCGCCCTCTTTTCCAGATCGCGTCTGCACGCCGTTGCCTTTCGGACCACGGCACGCCCACGCAGACAACAACCCGCGATCACCAGTAAAGGGACGGACGCGCGTGGACCTGTTCGAGTACCAAGCGAGGGATCTCTTCGCCAAGCACGGTGTACCGGTGCTTGACGGTGAAGTCATCGACACCCCCGAGGCCGCGCGCGAGGTGACCGAGCGTCTCGGCGGCCGCGTGGTCGTCAAGGCCCAGGTCAAGACCGGTGGCCGAGGCAAGGCCGGCGGCGTGAAGCTGGCCGACAGCGCCGATGACGCCGTCGAGAAGGCGGGCGCCATCCTGGGCATGGACATCAAGGGCCACACGGTCCACAAGGTGATGCTGGCCCAGACGGCGGACATCGCGGAGGAGTACTACGTCTCCTTCCTCCTCGACCGCGCCAACCGCACCTTCCTCGCCATGGCCTCCGTCGAGGGCGGCATGGAGATCGAGGAGGTCGCCGCCACCAAGCCCGAGGCGCTCGCCAAGGTCCCGGTGGACGCCAACGAGGGCGTGACCGACGCCAAGGCCCGCGAGATCGTCGAGGCCGCGAACTTCCCGGCCGAGCTGCACGACCAGATCGCCGAGGTCCTCAAGAAGCTGTGGACCGTCTTCGTCAAGGAAGACGCGCTGCTCGTCGAGGTGAACCCGCTGGCCAAGACCCCCGAGGGCAAGGTCCTGGCGATCGACGGCAAGGTCTCGCTCGACGAGAACGCCGCCTTCCGCCAGCCGGAGCACGAGGCGCTGGAGGACAAGGCGTCCGCCAACCCGCTGGAGGCCGCGGCCAAGGCCAAGGGCCTCAACTACGTCAAGCTCGACGGCGAGGTCGGCATCATCGGCAACGGCGCCGGTCTCGTGATGAGCACCCTGGACGTCGTGGCCTACGCCGGTGAGCGGCACGGCGACGTCAAGCCCGCCAACTTCCTCGACATCGGCGGTGGCGCCTCCGCCGAGGTCATGGCGAACGGCCTGGAGATCATCCTCGGCGACCCGGACGTCAAGTCCGTGTTCGTCAACGTCTTCGGCGGCATCACCGCGTGCGACGCGGTCGCCAACGGCATCGTGCAGGCCCTGGAACTGCTGAAGTCCAAGGGCGAGGACGTCAACAAGCCGCTGGTCGTGCGCCTCGACGGCAACAACGCCGAGCTGGGTCGCAAGATCCTCGACGACGCGAACCACCCGCTCGTTCAGCAGGTGGACACCATGGACGGTGCGGCCGAGAAGGCCGCCGAGCTGGCTGCTGCCGCGAAGTAAGGGACGAGGTCACCACACACCATGGCTATCTTCCTCACCAAGGAATCCAAGGTCATCGTCCAGGGCATGACCGGCTCCGAGGGTCAGAAGCACACCCGCCGGATGCTCGCCTCGGGCACCAACATCGTCGGCGGCACCAACCCGCGCAAGGCCGGCCAGAAGGTCGACTTCGACGGCACCCAGGTCCCGGTCTTCGGCACCGTCAAGGAGGCCATGGAGGCCACCGGTGCCGACGTCTCCGTCATCTTCGTGCCGGAGAAGTTCACCAAGGACGCGGTCATCGAGGCGATCGACGCCGAGATGCCGCTGATCGTGGTGATCACCGAGGGCATCGCGGTGCACGACACCGCCTCCTTCTGGGCCTACAACGAGGCCAAGGGCAACAAGAGCCGCATCATCGGCCCCAACTGCCCCGGCCTGATCAGCCCCGGACAGTCCAACGCGGGCATCATCCCGTCGGACATCACCAAGCCGGGCCGCATCGGTCTGGTGTCGAAGTCCGGCACGCTGACCTACCAGATGATGTACGAGCTGCGGGACATCGGCTTCTCCTCCGCGGTCGGCATCGGTGGCGACCCGATCATCGGCACCACGCACATCGACTGCCTCAAGGCGTTCCAGGAGGACCCCGACACCGACCTCATCGTGATGATCGGTGAGATCGGCGGCGACGCCGAGGAGCGTGCCGCGGCCTACATCAAGGAGCACGTGACCAAGCCGGTCGTCGGCTACGTCGCGGGCTTCACCGCCCCCGAGGGCAAGACGATGGGCCACGCGGGCGCGATCGTCTCCGGCTCGTCCGGTACCGCCCAGGCGAAGAAGGAGGCCCTGGAGGCCGCGGGCGTCAAGGTCGGCAAGACCCCGAGCGAGACCGCGCGCCTCGCGCGGGCCGCGCTGGCCGGCTGAGCATCCGCCGTACCGGGCGCGGGCCCGACCCCCGCCGGGGTCGGGCCCGCGCCTTTTCGGCCCCCTGTCGCGCCCGGATCCACGCGTTCCACCGCAGGCAGCAGCGGCCGACACGCGGGGGGCGACATTTCCCCCTTACCGGGGTGAACCGGGACTTGTTGGCAGCATGAGACGGCGTGACGCAGTTCACCGAGTCCTCCCCGCCGTTGCCCCGCGGCAGGCACGCCGCGCGCCGGCGCACTCCGTCGATCGTCGCCGCGGCGCTCGGCGGCGCGGTCGCCGCCGGGCTGGGGCTCGGGGCGATCACCATCCTGGTGCTCTTTCTCTGGATCACCTCCCCCGACCCCGCCAGCGGCTCCGGCTCCGCCCTGCACGTCACCGCCGCCCTGTGGCTGCTGGCCCACGGCGCGACCGTGCTGCGCACCGACGCCCTGTCGGGGACGACGGTGCCGGTGGGCGTCACCCCGATGCTGCTGACCGCCGTGCCCGCGTGGCTGCTGCACCGTTTGGCGGTGCACGCCGTGACCGGGCAGGCGGACCGCAGTACGGACGCCCGGGTGGCGCCGTTGGGCCCGCAGGCCACCCTGGCCTGGCTGCTGGCCGGGTATCTGCTGGTCGCCGGGTGCGTGGTGCTGTGGACGACGGGTGGCCCGCTGCGGTGCGAGCCGGTCTCCGCAGTGCTCCACGTCCCGCTGCTCGCCGCACCGGCCGCGGCCGCCGGGACGTGGACCGCCTGCGGGCGCCCGTCGTCCGTACGCCTGGCCGCCGCCCTGCCGCACGCGGTACGGCGCGCCGCGGCCCGGGTGCGGCTGCCGTACGGCGGCCTGCGGGTGGCGGCGCGGTCCGGGCTGGCGGCGGCGGCCGTGCTGACCGGCGGCGGGGCTGTGCTGAGCACCGGGTCGCTGATCTGGCACGGACACGCCGCCGTGCAGTCCTTGCTGCGGCTGTCCGGCACGGTGTCGGGGCGTTTCGCGGTCCTGCTGCTGGCGGTCGCGCTGGTGCCGAACGCGGCTGTGTGGGCGGCGGCGTACGCGCTCGGGCCGGGCTTTCCCGTGGGATCGGGCGGCTGGGTCTGGCCGGCCGCCGTCCACGGCTACCCGGTCGCGCTGCCCGACTTCCCGCTGCTGGCCGAGCTGCCGTCGCCGACCGGCCCGGCCGGGGGTTCGCCGCTGGCGTGGCTGGTGCTGCTCGTTCCGGTCGCGGCGGGGGCCGTTCTCGCCCGCGCCGTGTGCCGGGAGGCCGTGGAACGCGGCTGGCCGGCCAAGCGCACGGCCACCGTCGCCGCCCTGGCCTCGGGCTGCTGCGGTGCGGCGATGGCGTTCGCCACCGGGCTCGCGGCCGGGCCCATGGGCGTCGGCGCGCTGGCCCGGTTCGGCCCGGCGGCCTGGCTCACCGGGGCCGCGGCGCTCGGCTGGTCGGCGGGGGTGGGTGTGCCGGGGGCGCTGCTGGGCCGGTG
>CAYNNX010000570.1:0-2921 GCA_964398515.1 uncultured Streptantibioticus sp.
TGGCGATGGCAGCGGCGGCGAGGCCGGCGGGCCCGCCCGCGTCAGCGGCCGCGACGACCTGGAGGACCTGGCGCGCGCGGCGGGCCTGCGGCCGGACGGTTCCGGCCGGGTGGCGTGCCCGTTCGCCTACCCGGACATGGACAGCGCCGTGCGCGGCCTGATGTCGACCGGCCTGTTCGACGCCGCGGTGGCGGCCGCCGACGCGGAGCGGGCGGAGAAGGAGCTGACGGAGGCCCTCCACCCGTACCGGCGTGACGAGGGCGCGGTGCGGATGGAGAACGTCTTCCGCTATCTGATCGCCCGCGTGGTGTGAGTCCCGCCGTTCACTCCTCCGGCGGGGCGGGCGGCCGGGGGATGCCGGCGGTGCGGTAGGCCTCGTCCTCGTCGAGCGTCTCGCGTTCCAGGAGGGCCTCGGCGAGGGCGTCCAGGCGCTCGCGGTTGTCGGTGAGCAGGTCGCACGCCGCCTCGTAGCACTCCTCGACGATGCGCCGCATCTCGTGGTCGACCACGTCGAGGGTGGCGGGGGCGGCGGTGAGGCCGTAGGGCTCCTGGGCGTCGTCGGGGACGGCGGACAGGCGTCCGACGCGTTTGCTCATGCCCCAGCGGCCGACCATGCCGCGGGCGATGCGGGTGACCTGCTCCAGGTCGCTCTCGGCGCCGGTGGTGATCTCGCCGAAGACGGTCTGCTCGGCGGCCATTCCGCCCAGGGCGCCGATGATGCGGCCGCGCAGGTACTCCTCGGTGTACGCGTAGCGGTCGGCCTCGGGGGTGGACAGGGTGACGCCGAGGGCGCGGCCGCGCGGCACTATGGTGATCTTGCGGACCGGGTCGGCGCCGGGCTGGAGCATGCCCAGCAGCGCGTGGCCGCTTTCGTGGTAGGCGGTGCGGCGGCGCTCCTCCAGGGGCATCACCAGGGGCCGCTCGGCGCCGAGTTGGACCTTCGTCAGGGCCTCGGTGAACTCGGCCTGCCCCACCCGGTCGAGCCCGCGCTTGACGGCGAGCAGCGCGGCCTCGTTGGCGAGGTTGGCCAGCTCCGCGCCGGTCATCCCCGGTGTGCTGCGGGCGAGTCGGGCGAGGTCGACGTCGTCGGCGAGCGGTACCTCACGGGTGTGGATCGCCAGGATCGCCTCGCGGCCGGCCCGGTCGGGCGGGCTGACGGTGACGGTGCGGTCGAAGCGGCCGGGGCGCAGGAGGGCGGGGTCCAGGACGTCGGCGCGGTTGGTGGCGGCGATGACGACGACGCCCTCGGAGCCGGAGAAGCCGTCCATCTCCGTGAGGATCTGGTTGAGGGTCTGTTCGCGTTCGTCGTGGCCGCCGAGGCCCCCGGCTGCGCCGCGGGCCCGGCCGATGGTGTCGATCTCGTCGATGAAGATGATCGCGGGGGCGTGTTTGCGCGCCTCGCCGAAGAGTTCGCGGACCCGGCCGGCGCCGACGCCGACGATCATCTCGATGAACTCGGAGGCCGAGGCGGAGAAGAACGGCACGTCGGCCTCGCCGGCGACGGCCCGGGCCAGCAGCGTCTTGCCGGTCCCGGGCGGCCCGGACAGCAGGACCCCCCGGGGCATCCGGGCGCCGAGGGCGCGGTAGGCGTCGGGGCGCTTGAGGAAGTCGACCACCTCGCTGAGCTCCGCCTCGACCTCGTCGATCCCGGCGACGTCGGCGAAGGTGGTGCGCCGGTGTCCGTCGTGGGCGATCGGCTTGGGCGGCGGCTTGCGGCCCAGTCCGCCGAGGCCGCCCAGTCCGCCGAGGGCGCCGCGCATCCGCCGGGCGATGACGAGCCAGACGCCGACGAGCACGATCATGGGGGCGAGGGAGATCAGCACGTTCTCCAGGTCACCGCGCTGCTGTACGACGGGTTCGGCGGTGACGGTGACGTGCTGCCGGGTCAGCTGGGCCCACAGGTGGTCGTCGGCGAAGGACGGCCGCTGGGTGCTGAACTTCTTGTAGGTGCCCTTGGCGCCCGGGACCGGGGCGTCGTGCTTCAGCTGGCCCTGGATCGCGTCGCCCTTGGCGTAGATCTTGGTGACGTTGCCGGAGCCGAGTTGCTTGCTGAACTCGGTGTACGGGACCGAGCGGCCCGCGGTGCCGCCGAAGAGCGACAGCAGGGCGTAGGTGACCAGGAAGACGATCACCGCTGCCGCGATCAGGGCGACCCGGCCGGGCAGCCTGCGACGGGGTCGGCCCGGGGACGGCCCGGACGGTGGCGCCCCTTCGGACCGCCACGGCTGATCGGGGCTGTCGCGGGGCGGCGCGGGGTTGCTCATAACTCGACCATACGGGTGAATCGCCCGTATCACCCCTCGCCGGGACCCCCGGGTCACCCTCTGCGGGGCCCGCCCCCGGGAACCCCGCGAGGGGGACTCACGGGCCCGGCCACTCCTCGGCCGTCAGGGCGAAGCGCTCATGGTCGCGCCAGGCGCCGTTGATGTAGAGCATGCGGGGGGAGAAGCCCTCGTGGCGGAAGCCGAGACGCTTGGCGAGAGCGATCGAGCGGGTGTTGTCGGGCTGGATGTTGATCTCGAGGCGGTGCAGGTCGAGCCCTTCGGGGGCGGGCGTGAAGCAGCGGTCGACGACCTGGCGCATCCCCGCGGTCATCCGGCCGGTTCCGGCGTAGGGCAGGTAGGAGTCGTAGCCGAGGGCGGCGTTGCGGAAGCGGGCGCGCACGATGTTGGCGACGTTGCACTTGCCGACCAGGCCGCCGTCCTCGTCGTCGATGATGAGGAAGGTGCGCAGACCGGGGCCCTGGCGGCGCAGCAGGTCGGGGAAGCCGTCGGGTTCGACGGGGTTCCAGGGGCCGATGTGCTGCGCCGATCGCAGGACGGCGGCGGCGTACGCCTCGGCGTCGGAGGCGACCGGCGGTCTGATGTGCACACTGACCATGGAGGATCCGTTCCGGCCAGGCCCCGGCCTCAGCCTCAGCC
>CAYNNX010000570.1:3021-4124 GCA_964398515.1 uncultured Streptantibioticus sp.
GCCTCAGCCTCAGCCCATGAACTTCTTGAACTCCTCCGGGAGTTCGAAGTCCTGTGCCCCGCCCTCGCCTCCGGGGAGCCCGAACGCGCCGGCCTGCTGCTGCTCGCGACGGGCCGCGGCGGCCGCCTCCTCCTGGGCGCGCTTGAGCGGGTTGCCGCTGCGGCGCTTGCCCTTGGCGGGCTTGGCCTGCTTCTTCTTCTTGGCACCACCCAGGCCCGGCATCCCCGGCATGCCCGGCATCCCGGGCATGCCGCCCTGGGCCATGCGGGACATCATCTTGCGGGCGTCGAAGAACCGCTCGACGAGGTTCTTGACCGCGCCGACCTCGACACCGGAGCCCTTGGCGATACGGGCGCGGCGCGAGCCGTTGATGATCGTGGGGTCGGTGCGCTCGGCCGGGGTCATCGACTTGATGATCGCGGCCGTGCGGTCCACGTCGCGCTCGTCGAGGTTGTTGATCTGGTCCCGGATCTGGTTCATGCCGGGGAGCATGCCGAGCAGCTTGGACAGCGAGCCCATCTTGCGGACCTGCTCCATCTGCTGGAGGAAGTCGTCGAGGGTGAACTCCTTGGGCCCCTTCGCCAGCTTGGCCGCCATCTTCTCGGCCTCGGCCTGGCTGAAGGTCTGCTCGGCCTTCTCGATGAGGGAGAGCACGTCGCCCATGCCGAGGATGCGGGACGCCATGCGGTCCGGGTGGAACGCGTCGAAGTCGTCCAGCTTCTCGCCGTTGGAGGCGAACATGATCTGCTTGCCGGTGACATGGGCCACCGACAGGGCGGCACCGCCGCGCGCGTCGCCGTCGAGCTTGGTGAGGACCACGCCGTCGAAGCCGACGCCGTCGAGGAAGGCCTGGGCGGTGTTGACCGCGTCCTGGCCGATCATGGCGTCGACGACGAAGAGGATCTCGTCGGGGCTGACCGCGTCGCGGATGTCGGCGGCCTGCTCCATCATCTCCTGGTCGATGCCGAGGCGGCCGGCGGTGTCGACGATGACCACGTCGTACTGCTTGGTGCGGGCGTGGTCGATGGAGTCCTTGGCGACCCGGACCGGGTCGCCGGAGCCGTTGCCCTCCTCGGGGGCGAAGACGGCCACGCCCGCGCGCT
>CAYNNX010000571.1:0-4120 GCA_964398515.1 uncultured Streptantibioticus sp.
AGGCGGCGGCGTCGGCCAGGGCCCGCAGCAGCGATGTCTTCCCGGCGCCGTTGACGCCGACCAGGCCGATGCGGTCGCCGGGGCCGAGCTGCCAGGTGACGCGGGTGAGCAGGGTCTTGTCGCCGGCCGCCACGGTGACGTCCTCGAGGTCGAAGACGGTCTTGCCCAGCCGGGAGCCCGCGAACCTCATCAGCTCCGCGGAGTCGCGCGGCGGCGGGACGTCGGCGATGAGCTCGTTGGCGGCCTCGATGCGGAAGCGCGGCTTGCTGGTGCGGGCCGGGGCGCCGCGGCGCAGCCAGGCCAGCTCCTTGCGGGCCAGGTTCTGGCGCTTGGCCTCCTCGGTGGCGGCCCGGCGTTCGCGTTCGGCGCGGGCGAAGACGTAGTCGGAGTAGCCGCCTTCGTACTCGTAGACCTCGGCGCGCTGCACGTCCCACATGCGGGTGCACACCTGGTCGAGGAACCAGCGGTCGTGGGTGACGCAGACCAGCGCGGAGCGGCGGCCCTGAAGGTGGTCGGCGAGCCAGGCGATGCCCTCGACGTCGAGGTGGTTGGTGGGCTCGTCGAGGACGAGCAGGTCCTGCTCGGCGATGAGCAGCTTGGCCAGCGCGATGCGGCGGCGTTCGCCGCCGGACAGCGGGCCGATGACGGTGTCCAGGCCCTGGGCGAAGCCGGGCAGGTCCAGGCCGCCGAAGAGCCCGGTGAGCACGTCGCGGATCCTGGCGTCGCCGGCCCACTCGTGGTCGGCGCGGTCCGCGATGACCTCGTGCCGGATGGTGGCCTTCGGATCGAGGGGGTCGCTCTGGGTGAGCACGCCGAGGCGCAGGTCACCGGCGTGGGTGACCCGGCCGCTGTCCGGCTCCTCCAGTTTGGCGAGGATCCGGACGAGGGTGGTCTTGCCGTCGCCGTTGCGGCCGACGACGCCGATGCGATCGCCTTCCGAGACCCCCAGCGACGTGCCGTCGAGCAGGGTCCGGGTGCCGTACACCTTGCTGATCGATTCGGCGTTGACCAGGTTGACCGCCATTGTTCTCCATACTCGCCGGAATGCTCACCCGATGGTCCGGCTATCCAGCCTAGTCGGGGCCCGCGACCGCTCGGGTACGGCTTCGGGGCGCGGGCGCTACCGGCTCAGCACGGTCGCCCCCGGCGCCGGTGCGGTGGCGACCCGGGCCTGGCGGCAGGTGCCGGAGGCGGTCAGCGCTTCGGCGATCTTCTCGGCGGCGGCGCAGTCGGCGGCGAGGAAGGCGCAGGTGGGGCCGGATCCGGAGACCAGGGCCGCAAGGGCGCCGCCTTCGGTGCCGGCGCGCAGGGTTTTGGCCAGGGAGGGGCGCAGCGAGAGGGCGGCCGCCTGCAGGTCGTTGGCGACGGCCCCGGCGAGCGCCCCGGCGTCCCCGCTGCGCAGGGCGTCGAGGAGGGCCGGGGAGGGCTGCGGGTCGGGTACGTCGGCGGCGGAGGAGCCCTGCCCGCCGACCTCGCGCAGCCGGTCGCACTCGCGGTAGACGGCCGGGGTGGACAGGCCGCCGTCGGCGACCGCGAAGACCCAGTGGAAGGTGCCGCCGACCTTCAGGGGCTCCAGCAGCTCGCCGCGGCCGCGCCCGAGGGCGGCGCCGCCGATGAGGCTGAAGGGGACGTCGCTGCCCAAGTCGGCGCAGATCTTGAGGAGTTCGTCCTGCGGGGTGTCGCAGCCCCACAGGGTGTCGCAGGCCAGGAGGGCGGCCGCCGCGTCGGCGCTGCCGCCCGCCATGCCGCCGGCGACGGGGATGTCCTTGGCGATGTGGAGGTGGACGTCGGGGCGCAGGCCGTGGCGTTCGGCCAGGGCGCGGGCGGCGCGGGCGGCCAGGTTGGTCTCGTCGAGGGGTACCTGGTGGGCGTCGGGCCCGGAGGCGGTGATCCGCAGCGTGCCGGCCGGGGTGGCGGTGACCTCGTCGTGGAGGCCGACGGCGAGGAAGACGTTGGCCAGGCCGTGGAAGCCGTCGGGGCGCAGGCCGCCGACGGCGAGCTGGACGTTGACCTTCGCGGGGACGCGGACGGTGACGGGTGCGGGGGTCACTGCTCTCCTTGCGCGGCGGGCTTCGGCTCGGCGGGCTTGTGCTCGGCGATGGCGGCGAACTGCTCGACGGTCAGCGCCTCTCCGCGGGCCTGGGGCGAGATGCCCGCGGCGGTCAGGGCGGCCTCGGCGGCCGCGGGTGATCCGGCCCAGCCGGCGAGGGCGGCGCGCAGTGTCTTGCGGCGCTGCGCGAAGGCGGCGTCGATCACGGCGAAGACCTCGTCGCGGGTGGCGCGGGTCTGGACCGGCTCGGTGCGGCGGACCAGGGAGACCAGGCCGGAGTCGACGTTGGGCGCGGGCCAGAAGACGTTCCGGCCGATCGCCCCGGCCCGTTTGACCTGTGCGTACCAGGCGGCCTTCACCGAGGGCACGCCGTAGACCTTGGAGCCGGGGGCGGCGGCGAGCCGGTCGGCGACCTCGGACTGGACCATCACCAAGGTGCGCTCGATGGTGGGGAAGGCCGCCAGCATGTGCAGCAGCACGGGGACGGCGACGTTGTACGGGAGGTTGGCGACCAGGGCGGTCGGCGGCGGGCCCGGCACCTCGGTGACGTGCAGGGCGTCGCTGTGGACGAGGCTGAAGCGGCCGGCGCGGTCGGGCAGCCGGGCGGCGACGGTGGTGGGCAGGGCGCCGGCGAGCACCGGGTCGATCTCGATCGCCACCAGCCGCTCGGCCACCTCCAGCAGGGCCAGGGTGAGCGAGCCGAGGCCGGGCCCGATCTCCACGACCACGTCGTCGGGGCGCACGCCCGCGGTGCGCACGATGCGCCGCACGGTGTTGGCGTCGATGACGAAGTTCTGGCCGAGCTGCTTGGTGGGGCGTACGCCCAGCGCGGCGGCGAGTTCGCGGATGTCGGCGGGGCCCAGCAGCGGGCCGGGCTCGGTGGAGGGGGTGCTGCTCACCCCGCAAGCCTACGTAAGCTCCGGGCCCGGCCGCTCACCCGTGCAGTCTGGTGCCGCACACGGGCCAGGGAGCGGCGCCGCGCTGGACGTAGAGCCGCTTGGCCCGGTAGGTCTGCTCGACGGCGGGGGCGTCCTGGGGGCGGCCGTGGCCGCCGAGGCGGTGCCAGGTGCGCTGGTCGAACTGGTAGAGCCCGCCGTAGGTGCCCGAGGGATCCACGGCGTCGGGGCGTCCGCCGGCCTCGCAGCGGCCCAGCGCGTCCCAGTCCAGGTCGTCGGCGCCGGCCACGGAGGGGGGCAGGGGCCTGGTGCCGAAGGTGACGATCTCGTCGACCGGTGGCCGCAGGACGCGTACCGCGACGATCCGCGGCCGGCCCTTGACCCCGTTGACCGTCCGCTGGACGTAGGTGATCTGCCGCACACCGGCCCGCCCGGGGGTGACGACGGTCTCGGTGCCCTTGAACTGCGTGGGGTCCGCCTGCCGGATCGTGCGGTACGCGATGGGCTCCAGGCGGGTGCCGGTGGTGCCGCTGATGCGCAGCACGGAGATGGTCTGGCCGTCGCGCGGGAAGCTGCCGGGGTCGACGGACGTGGTGTCCTGGCCGTGGAAGGCGATCCCGGCCTGCGCCGCGGCCTCGCGCACCGTGGCGGCGTTGGTGCGCACGGTGTGCTCGCCGCCGTCGGCGAGGAAGGTCACGGTGCGTTCGGTGCGCACGTCCAGGTGCAGGCCGTGGCGGGCGATGGGGGTGGAGCGGGAGGCCGACAGGTGGGCGCCTTCGGCACGCACGCCGAGCTGGCGCAGGGCCTCGTCGACGGTGCGCGCGGTGGTCCACAGGCGCTGCGGCCGGCCGTCGAGGACGAGGTCGACGGGCCTGCCGTAGCGGACGGCGACCTGGTCGCCGTCGCGCAGGGCGGCTTCGGGGCCGGGGGCGACGATGTCGTGGGCGCCGACCGGCACGTGCTGCTCGTGCAGGAGCCCGGGGACGTCGTCGGCGAAGGTGTGCAGGGTGCGGGGGACTCCGTCCACGGTGAGCGCGATCTCCTTGTCGGCCGCCAGGTAGACGCCGGGGGCGCCGGCGAGGAAGGCGAGCACGAGCGCGCGGGGCAGCAACTGGCGCAGCGGGTCGGGCCGTTCGGCGGCGTGTCTGCCGCGGGCGGCCTCACGGGCGGCGAG
>CAYNNX010000572.1:0-2076 GCA_964398515.1 uncultured Streptantibioticus sp.
GCGGCCGTCACCGCCGCCCGCCCGGGGCCGAATCCGGCCCCCGCCACCCCCGCGGGCCGGGCACCGGCCTCCCTGCGGGACACCGCCGCCGACAGATGCATCACGGCCGCCAGCGGCACGAGGCACCACACCAGCCGGGCCACCGAGGAAGGGGTGTGCCCGGGATGGCGCACGGCGTGCTCCAGCGCGCACAGCAGCAGAAAACCGGTGCACGCCGACGCCCCGGCGATGAGCACGCGGCGCAGCACGTTCGCCGGTCGGGTACCGAGGAGCAGTCGCAGGTGGATCATGGTCGGCCGTGTTCCTGGTCGGGGCCCCGCGGGGGAACCGGGGTGAGCTGGTGTCCGCGCGGCGGGTGCTGGGGGCGGCGGCCCCGGCGGCCTGCCTGGTGAGGGCCCCGGAGGGAACCCGTCACGCGGACGTCGGACACGACGCGGCGCCCTCCGGGTCCGGCCCCGCGGCGGGGTGAGCGGTGCAGCGGCCGTCGACCAGGGCGATCATGCGGTCGGCGTAGGAGGCCACCTCGGGGTCGTGGGTGGCGAGCAGCACGGTGATCCGGTGGGTGCGGGCCGCCGAGGTCAGCGCCCGCAGCACCTGCGCCTGGTCCGTGCGGTGCAGCGGGGCGGTGGGCTCGTCGGCGAAGAGCACTTCGGGCAGGGTGACCAGCGCGCGGGCGGCGGCGACCCGCTGGGCCTGCGCGGTGGTCAGGTCGGCTGGGCGTTTGCGGGCGGCGGCGGCCACGTCGAGCCGCTCCAGCCACTCCTCGGCCGCCTGCCGGGCCGCGCGGTACGAGACGCCGCACAGCAGCAGCGGCAGGGCGGCGTTCTCCCGGGCCGTCAGCTCCGGGACCAGGCCGGGGGTGGTACCGATCCAGCCGAAGCGGTCGCGCCGCAGCCGCTCGCGGACACCGGTGGGCAGGGCGTGGAGTGGGGCGTCCTGGAACCAGACCTCGCCCAGATCGGGCCTGAGCTGCCCCGAAAGGCACTTCAGCAGCGTGGTCTTGCCGGCGCCGCGCGGGCCGACGATGGCGAGGATCTCCCCGTCCGCGACCCGCAAGGAGGCGCCGAGCAGGGCGGGGGAGCCGCGGTAGGAGTGGTGCAGGTCACGCCCCCACAGCACTTCGTTGCCCGCCGGGGCCGTCATGCCGCCCTCCTCCGCTCGCGCTCCGTCGTCCACCCGCTGTCCACCGCATCCCCTCAAGGGTGAACGAGCGCACGCGGGATCGGTCACGACACACGGGGGCCCCGGTGATCCGAACGGGGGAAGGACGGATCACCGGGGCCGGCGGGCCGGGCGCGGCGGCGGTTTCACCCCGCCGCCGGCGAGGTCACAGCTTGGTCCACGCCTCGGTCAGGACCGTGCGGATGATCTGCTCGATCTCGTCGAAGACCGCCTGGTCGGCGATGAGCGGCGGCGAGAGCTGGATCACCGGGTCGCCGCGGTCGTCGGCGCGGCAGTACAGGCCCTCCTCGAACAGCTTCTTGGAGACGAAGCCGTAGAGGATGCGCTCGGACTCCTCGGCGTCGAAGGACTCCTTGGTGGCCTTGTCCTTCACCAGTTCGATGCCGTAGAAGAAGCCGTTGCCGCGCACGTCGCCGACGATCGGCAGGTCGTGGAGCTTCTGCAGCGTCTTCAGGAACGCGGCCTCGTTGTCGAGGACGTGCCGGCTCAGCCCCTCGCGCTCGAAGATGTCGAGGTTGGCCAGCGCCACCGCCGAGGAGACCGGGTGGCCGCCGAAGGTGTAGCCGTGCAGGAAGACGTTGTCGCCCTTGAAGAACGGCTCGGCGATGCGGTCGGAGACGATCGCGGCGCCTATCGGCGAGTAGCCGGAGGTCATGCCCTTGGCGCAGGTGATGATGTCCGGCACGTAGCCGAACTTGTCGCAGGCGAACATCGTGCCCAGGCGGCCGAAGGCGCAGATGACCTCGTCCGACACGAGCAGGACGTCGTACTTGTCATCGCGGAACGCTCGTCCAAGCGTACGCGGCGAGGGTCGGCGACAGCAGGAAGCACTTCGGCCGTAGCTCGTTCGCAGACTGCGGTGTGCGCAAGCTGCGCAACGCAAGATGCTGCCAG
>CAYNNX010000572.1:2086-4115 GCA_964398515.1 uncultured Streptantibioticus sp.
GCCCAGGCGGCCGAAGGCGCAGATGACCTCGTCGGAGACGAGCAGCACGTCGTAGGTGTCGCAGATCTCGCGCACCCGCTGGAAGTACCCGGGCGGCGGCGGGAAGCAGCCGCCGGCGTTCTGCACCGGCTCCAGGAAGACCGCGGCGACGGTCTCCGGGCCCTCGAAGAGGATCTGCTGCTCGATCTGGTCGGCGGCCCAGCGGCCGAAGGCCTCCGGGTCGTCGCCGTGGATCGGGGCGCGGTAGATGTTGGTGTTGGCCACCTTGTGCGCGCCGGGGACCAGCGGCTCGAAGGGCGCCTTGAGCGCGGGCAGGCCGGTGATGGACAGGGCGCCCTGCGGGGTGCCGTGGTAGGCGACGGCCCGTGAGATCACCTTGTACTTCGAGTGGTTGCCGCGGAGCTTGTGGTACTGCTTGGCCAGCTTCCACGCGGTCTCGACGGCCTCGCCGCCGCCGGTGGTGAAGAAGACCTTGTTCAGGTCGCCCGGAGCGTAGTGGGCCAGCCGCTCGGCCAGCTCGATCGCCTTGGGGTGGGCGTACGACCACACGGGGAAGAAGGCGAGCTCCGCCGCCTGCCTGGCGGCGACCTCGGCGAGCTCCCGGCGGCCGTGGCCCGCCTGGACCACGAAGAGGCCGGCGAGCCCGTCGAGGTACTTCTTGCCGTCGCTGTCGTAGATGTACGTTCCCTCGCCGCGCACGATGGTCGGCACGGGGGCGTTCTCGTACGACGACATGCGGGTGAAGTGCATCCACAGGTGGTCGTAGGCAGTCCTTGACAAGTCCGCGCTCATGGCTATCTGGTTCCCCAGGTGTAGGTCTGCTTCCGGAGCTTGAGGTAGACGAAGCTCTCGGTGGACCGCACGCCGGGCAGCGTGCGGATCCGCTTGTTGATCGTCTCCAGGAGGTGGTCGTCGTCCTCGCAGACGATCTCGATCAGCAGATCGAAGGAGCCCGCCGTCATGACGACGTACTCGACCTCTCCCATCTCGGCCAGGGCGTCGGCGACCGGTTCGAGGTCTCCCTCGACGTTGATCCCCACCATCGCCTGCCGCCGGAAACCCACCGTGAGCGGGTCGGTGACGGCGACGATCTGCATGACCCCCTGGTCCAGGAGCTTCTGGACCCGTTGCCGGACAGCCGCCTCGGACAGCCCGACCGCCTTGCCGATCGCGGCATAGGGGCGGCGTCCGTCTTCCTGCAGCTGCTCGATGATCGCCTTGGAGACGGAGTCGATCATCGGAGAACCGTTGCGGTCCTTCGGGTCGGGTGTACGAGTGGCCACGGACCCCACTGTGCACGAGGACTCGTCACTTCCGCAACCCTCATGCGATGAATTTCGTTGTCTACCGGTCTGAAAATTACCGATTCCATTGTCAGCCCATGGTGCCTATGTCGAATCCGACGGTGTTGTGGATACGCTGTGGGGGCATCGGCACCCAGTACCCAGGAACCAGGACAGGAGAAGGCAGTGAGCGAGCTCCGTACTCTGCGCAACTACATCGACGGGGAGTTCCGCGACGCCGCCGACGGTCGCACCACCGACGTGATCAACCCGGCCACCGGCGAGGCGTACGCCACGGCGCCGCTCTCCGCCGCCGCCGACGTGGACGCGGCGATGGCCGCCGCCGCGGCCGCCTTCCCGGCCTGGCGCGACACCACTCCCTCGGAGCGCCAGAAGGCGCTGCTGAAGATCGCCGACGCGATCGAGGCGCGGGCCGAGGAGATCGTGGCGGTCGAGTCCGAGAACACCGGCAAGCCGATCGGCCTGACCGCCAGCGAAGAGCTGCCCCCGATGGTCGACCAGATCCGCTTCTTCGCGGGCGCCGCCCGGCTGCTCGAAGGGCGTTCCGCGGGCGAGTACATGGAGGGTCTGACCTCCATCATCCGGCGTGAGCCGGTCGGGGTGTGCGCCCAGGTCGCGCCGTGGAACTACCCGATGATGATGGCCGTGTGGAAGTTCGCCCCGGCGATCGCCGCGGGCAACACCGTCGTGCTCAAGCCCGCCGTACCGACGCCCTTCACCTCGCT
>CAYNNX010000573.1:0-4097 GCA_964398515.1 uncultured Streptantibioticus sp.
GGTCAACGAGGCCACGGTGAAGCTGTGGGCGAAGGGCGAGCGGATCGTGGCCACCGGGGAGGGCAACGGCCCGGTGGACGCCCTCGACCGCGCCCTGCGGGTCGGCCTGGAGCGGATCTACCCGCAGCTGGCGCGCATGGAGCTGGTCGACTACAAGGTCCGCATCCTGGAGGGGCGCCACGGCACCGAGTCCACCACCCGGGTCCTGGTCTCCACCAGCGACGGCCGCGAGGAGTGGTCCACCGTCGGCGTCGGCGAGAACGTCATCGCCGCCTCCTGGCAGGCCCTCGACGACGCCTACACCTACGGCCTGCTGCGCGCGGGCCTGGAACCGCCGCGGGAGTAGTCACGCCGAGTACGGCAGCGCCTCCGGCCGCACCGGGTCCGCGTACGGCAGACCGGCGGCGTACCGCTCCAGCTCGTCGACGGCGGCGTGCGCCAGCCGGGCCAGCTCGCCCCCGAGCGATCCCGCGACATGCGGGGTGAGCAGTACGTTCGGCAGATCGAACAGGGGTGAGTCGGCGGGCAGCACCTGCGGCTCGGTGTGGTCCAGCACCGCCCGCAGCCGCCCGCCCGCCAGCTCCCGGGTGAGCGCAGCGGTGTCCACCAGCGAGCCGCGCGCGGTGTTGATCAGCGTGGCGCCGTCCGGCATCAGGGCGAGCCGGGCGGCGTCGAACAGGTGCCGGGTCCCGGGGAGTTCGGGCGCGTGGAGGGTCACGATGTCGCTGCGCCGGGCGAGTTCGTCGAGCCCGGCCGGCTCCGCGCCCAGCTCCCGCGCCGCCTCGCCGCCGACGTACGGGTCGTACAGCAGCACCCGCAGGTCGAAGGGGCGCAGCAGCCCGATCACGCGGCGGCCGATCCGCGAGGCGCCCACCACACCGACGGTACGGCGGTAGTTGCCCAGGCCCCGGGAGACGGCGAGCCCGTCCGGCGGCGTGCGCCGGGAGCGGTAGGCGTGGGCGCTCTCCAGCACCCGCTTGCCCGCGAAGAGGATCGCGGCGACGGTGTACTCGGCCACCGGTACGGCGTTGGCGGCGGCCGCGGACGCGACGGTCAGGCCGCGTTCCCAGCACGCCCGCGTGATGTGGTGCTTGACCGACCCGGCGGCGTGCACGACGGTGCGAAGGGCCGGCATCCGCTCCAGAGCCTCGGCGGTCAGCGGCGGGCACCCCCAGCCGGTGAACAGCGCCTCGGCCGCGGCCAGTCGGCCCTGCCAGGCCGGATCGGCGAAGTCGGTGACCAGCACGGCGGGGTCGAGCTCGGCGACCGCGGCGAGCCGCTTGCGTACCGCGGGGACCAGCAGGGCGTCCCGGACGTCGGGGCTCATGGCGAGGACGACCCGCGGCCGGCGGGACCGGTGCTCCATCCGGCAACTGTACGGCCGCGACCGCGGACGCGCGGGCGGTGTTGCGGTGAGCCCGGAGACGAGGTGACATGGCACTCAGTGACAGTTAATCTGGCACGCGGTGACGAACAGCACATCTACCGACCGGTAGCGTCATCGCTCCACGCCCCTAAAGTGATGGCCGGAACGGCGCCGCACGGCAACCGGCGGTGACCGCGCACCCCTCGATCCGACCAGGGAGACTGCATGCGCTCTCCGAAGGACTTCTTCCGCCCGCTGGCCGTGGGCGCCCCGGCCCCCGTGCGCGACGTGCCCTTCCGGCCGTCGCGGATGATCCACTTCTTCGACCCGGGCAACGAGAAGATGGCGGCGAAGGTCCCGGCCATCGCCGCCCAGGTGGACGTGCTGCTCGGCAACCTGGAGGACGCGGTCGCCGCCGACCGCAAGGAGGCGGCGCGCTCCGGGCTGGTGGACGTGGCCAAGGCCAACGACTTCGGCGACACGCAGCTGTGGACCCGGATCAACAGCCTCGACTCGCCCTGGGCGCTGGACGACCTGATCACGCTCGTCACCGAGATCGGCGGCAAACTCGACGTGATCATGGTGCCGAAGGTCGAGGGCGCCCAGGACATCCACTACATCGACCGCCTCCTCGCCCAACTGGAGGCGAAGGCGGGGCTGGAGCGGCCCATCCTGGTGCACGCCATCCTGGAGACCGCCACCGGCGTGGCCAACGTCGAGGAGATCGCCGGTGCCAGCCCCCGGATGCAGGGCATCTCCCTCGGCCCCGCCGACCTGGCGGCCAGCCGCCGCATGAAGACCACCCGCGTGGGCGGCGGCCACCCCGGCTACCTGGTGCGCGAGGACCCGAAGCCGGACGCCGACGCCCCGCGCGCCACCTTCCAGCAGGACCTGTGGCACTACACCATCGCGCGCATGGTCGACGCCTGCGCGGCCCACGGAATCCTGCCGTACTACGGGCCGTTCGGCGACATCCGCGACACGGTCGCCTGCGAGGACCAGTTCCGCAACGCCTTCCTGCTGGGCTGCGTGGGCGCGTGGAGCCTGCACCCGGTGCAGATCGACATCGCCAAGAGGGTCTTCTCGCCCGCGCCCGAGGAGGTCGCCTGGGCGCGCAAGGTCATCGCCGCGATGGGCGACGGCACCGGAGCGGTGATGATCGACGGCAAGATGCAGGACGACGCGACCTACAAGCAGTGCCAGGTGGTGGCCTCGCTGGCGGACGCCCTCGCCGCCCGCGACCCGGAGCTGCGCGACGCCTACGCCGCGGCGGAGTCCCGGCAGGACAAGGAGTGACCCGCACGATGAGCAACACCGGCCTGCGGCCCCGCCGTTCCGTCCTCTACATGCCCGGCGCCAACGAACGCGCCCTGGAGAAGGCCAAGTCGATCCCGGCCGACGCCCTCATCCTCGACCTCGAGGACGCGGTGGCGCCCGACGCCAAGCCGGACGCCCGCAAGCGGGTCGCCGCCGCGGCGGCATCCGGCGAGTACGGCCACCGCGAGGTGACCATCCGGGTCAACGGCCCCGGCACCCCCTGGCACGCCGACGACCTGCGGGCCGCCGCGGAGGCCGGGCCGGACGCGGTCGTGGTCCCCAAGGTCGACTCGCCCGAGACCGTCATCGCCGTCGAGCGCGCCCTGGAGGCCGCCGGCGCCCCCGACCGCACCGCGATCTGGGCGATGGTCGAGACCCCGCGGGCCATGCTCGACGCGCGTGCCGTGGCCGCCGCGAGCGAACGCCTCACCGTGCTGGTCATGGGCACCAACGACCTCGCCAAGGAACTGCACGCCGAACACGTCCCCGGCCGCGCCCCGCTGCTGACCGGGCTGTCGCTGGCGCTGCTCGCCGCACGCGAGAGCGGCAAGGCGATCCTGGACGGCGTCTACAACGACGTGAAGGACCTCGAAGGCTTCGAGGCCGAGTGCGTGCAGGGCCGCCGGATGGGCTTCGACGGCAAGACGCTGATCCACCCGGCACAGGTCGAGCCCTGCAACCGGGTCTTCGCCCCCTCGGCCGAGCAGGTCGAACAATCGCGGCGCATCATCGAGGCGTTCGAGGAGGCCACCAGGGAAGGGCGCGGAGTGGTCACCGTCGACGGCCGTATGATCGAGAACCTGCACGTCGAAGAGGCCCGCCGGATCCTCGCGGTCGCCGAGGCGGTCGCCGGGCGGTGACCCGCGGCACCCCGCTTGACGGAGGCGTGTCCTCCGGATGGTGGTGTGGTTGATACAAATGTCAGGGCCTCGTGCACCGCGCACGAGGCCCTTTTCACCTGCCGAACTGTGGAGATCCTCCATGAAGTCGCCTCGGACAGTGTGAGAAGTCAACGCCCGTTTTATCGGGGCGGCGCTCGTAAGGTCGATACATGACCGTTGTGGACGAGGTGCCGGCCGAGGCGAGTGACGCCCGTGGACGGGTGGCGGAGCTGCACGCCATCCGTGAGCAGGTGCGACGGGGGCCGAGTGACCGGGCAACCGAGGCGCAGCACGCGAAGGGGAAGCTGACCGCCCGCGAGCGGATCGACCTGCTGCTGGATCCGGGGTCCTTCCACGAGGTGGAGCCGCTGCGGCGGCACCGGGCGAGCGGGTTCGGACTGGAGGCCAAGAAGCCGTACACCGACGGTGTGGTCACCGGATGGGGCACGGTGCACGGGCGGACGGTGTTCGTCTACGCGCACGACTTCCGGATCTTCGGCGGAGCGCTGGGCGAGGCGCACGCCGAAAAGATC
>CAYNNX010000574.1:0-1392 GCA_964398515.1 uncultured Streptantibioticus sp.
TGGTTGACCTTGACCAGCAGGGCGTTGGCGGTACCGCTGTCGATGCCGCGCTGCAGGCGCTCGGGGTTGGTGACGAACAGGTCGTCACCGACCAGCTGGACCTTGTCACCGAGCTGCTCGGTGATGGTCTTCCAGCCGTCCCAGTCCTCCTCGTTCAGCGGGTCCTCGATGGAGACCAGCGGGTACGCCTCGACCAGCTCGGCGTAGTAGGCGGTCATCTCGGCGGCGGTGCGGGACTTGCCCTCGAACTCGTACGAGCCGTCCTTGTAGAACTCGGTGGCGGCGACGTCCAGGGCGAGCGCGATGTCCTGTCCCGGCTGGAAGCCGGCCTTCTTGATCGCCTCGACGATCAGGTCGAGGGCCTCGCGGTTGGAGTCGAGGCTGGGGGCGAAGCCGCCCTCGTCGCCGAGGCCGGTGGACAGGCCGCGCTCCTTCAGCACGCCCTTGAGCGTGTGGTAGACCTCGGCGCCCCAGCGCAGCGCCTCGGAGAACGACTCCGCGCCGATCGGCGCGATCATGAACTCCTGGACGTCGACGTTGGAGTCCGCGTGGGCGCCGCCGTTGAGGATGTTCATCATCGGCACCGGCAGCACGTGCGCGTTGGGGCCGCCCACGTAGCGGAAGAGCGGCAGGTCGGACGCCTCGGAGGCGGCGTGGGCCACGGCCAGCGAGACGCCGAGGATGGCGTTGGCACCGAGCGAGGACTTGTCGGGGGTGGCGTCCAGGTCGAGCATCGCCTGGTCGATCAGCCGCTGCTCGGTGGCGTCGTAGCCGACGAGCTCCGGGCCGATCTGCTCGATCACGGCGAGGACGGCCTTCTCGACGCCCTTGCCACCGTAACGCGCCTTGTCCCCGTCACGGAGTTCGAGGGCCTCGAAGGCGCCGGTGGAGGCGCCGGAGGGTACGGCGGCACGGCCGGTGCTGCCGTCGTCGAGGCCGACCTCGACCTCGACGGTGGGGTTGCCTCGTGAGTCGAGGATTTCCCGGGCTACGACGACGTCGATGGACGGCACGAGCATCTCCTTTGGGATGTGTGGCTTGCTCTGCGGCATGAGCCTAACCGGCCCGCGGCTCGCCGTGCCGACGGTACTGCCCTCGCCCCGCAAATGCCCCCGGCCGGACACGCTCGGGGGAAGGCGTGTCCGGCCGGGGAGCCCGTTCAGCCGAGCGGCGGCGGCTCGGCTCGGCCGAGGCGCGGCCGGCGGCCCGGGAGGATCAGGCGAGGCGCAGCTGCTGGCCCGGGAAGATGAGGTCGGCGTTCTTGACGACGTCCTTGTTCAGCTCGAAGAGCTTCTGCCAGCCACCGGCGACGTGGTGGTCGGCCGCGATCTTCGACAGGGTGTCGCCCGCCTTGACGGTGTAGGAACCGGTGCCGTGGTGGACCGGGGCGGC
>CAYNNX010000574.1:1492-4093 GCA_964398515.1 uncultured Streptantibioticus sp.
GTGGTGGTGGTGGCGCGCCGGGGCCGGGGCGGACTCGACGGCCTTCTTGGCCGCGGTGTGGACCGAGGCGGCGTTGCCGGAGCCGCCGACGTTGATGGCGGGAGCCGGGCCGCCGGAGGTCAGCGGGCCGGCCCAGGCGCACTGCCAGGCACCCGGGCCCTGCATCTTCAGCAGGTTCTCGGCGACGGCGATCTGCTGGTCCTTGGTGGCGTAGTCGGCACGCGGGGCGTACTTCAGACCGCCGGCGGCGGCCCAGCTGGACGGCGAGAACTGCAGGCCGCCGTAGTGGCCGTTGCCGCCGGAGTCGTGGTTGGACCAGTTGCCGCTGGACTCGCACTGGGCCACGCGGTCCCAGACGGCGACGGAGGCGGCGGAGGCGGAGGTCGCGCTCATCAGCGGAGCGGCGACGGCGGCGCCGGCGACACCGGCAAGCGTGGCGATGCGGACAGCCTTGGAGGCACGACGGTGCTTAGCCATGGGTAAGTGATCCTCACCGACGCCTGCGAGGTCAGCTGTCGGGTGCGGGCCGAGTGAGTGCCCGGCCGTGTGCGGTTGCGCGCACACGGCTTTACCCCTAGCCGGGCCGGTCCGGTCAACGGACCGCCCGGCGGCGAACCTTGGGTCCCCCGCTCCTGCCTGCGGCGCTCTCGCGTCGACTGTTCCCGTCGGTCGGCGGCAGGACTCGGCGTTCTCGACCGGCAGGGCCCGCGGTGGCGAGCGATGACGACCATAAACACAGCCCCCAGGAGGCTGACAAACACGGCCACATCACCGCCCGCCCGTGCCGCGGCCCCCCGGGACGCGGCTAACTCGCAGGTCGGAGCGGCTGGGAAAGATCGACGAGGACCTTTCTCCGATTCGGGGCGAGGAGAGTTAAGTCACAGGGAACAGCCCGTTTCGGACACGGATCTCAACGCAGCGTGAGGTGTTGTCCGGGCTTGATCAGATCCGGGTTGCCGCCGACGACGGTCTTGTTGGCGTCGTACAGGGCGGACCATCCGCCGTTCACCGAGTGATCTGCCGCGATCTGGGAGAGGTTGTCCCCCGGCTCGACGGTGTACGCGGAGGTGTGGTCGCCGTTCGAGGTCGGTGCGGCCGGGCGGGCCTGATCGCCGCCTCGCGACACTTCAACGCCCCCTCGGTCACCCCCGGTAGCGGAGGGGTCGGTGGAAGCGCCGCTGTCCGCGCCCTGGTTGGGGTCGGCGGAGGGGGACCCGGAGGAAGACGTGCTCGCGCTCGGGGTCCCCGTGGGGGCGGACGGCCCGGCGAGACCGGAGAGGCCGGAAAGCCCAGAAAGGCCGGAAAGGTCCGACGGACCGGACGGGCCGGTCGACGGCTTGGCGTGGCGGCCGGTGGACTGGCCCGCGGTCGGCGCCGGAGCCGAGGGCGATGCCGAGGCCGCACCGGAGGCCGAAGCCGAAGGCGTGCCAGGCGTGCCCGTCGGCGCGGCGGACGGGGAGGAGGACGCCGGCGAAGAGGGAGTCCCGGAGGGCGACGCGGAGGGCGTCGTCGAGGCGGCCGACCCGGCCGAGGTGCCGGGGTCGCTGCCGGGGTTTCCGTTGGACGGGCCGGTGTAGACGTCGGCGGCGGCGCTGTCGGACTGCGAGGGGTCCGCGTCGGCGCCCGAAGACGCGCCACCCTGCGTGAGCCCGGTCTGAAGCGCGCAGTCCTGCCACGGGGTGACGCCCTCGGCGGCCAGCGCCTTCTCGGCGACGGCTATCTGCTGCTTGCGGCTGGCGAGATCGGCCCGTTCCGCGTAGACCGTGCCGCCGAACCTCTCCCAGTCGGACTGGGTGAACTGCAGCCCGCCGTAGTAGCCGTTACCCGTGTCGGCGCTCCACATCCCGCCGCTCTCGCACTGCGCCACCCGGTCCCAGGTGGTGCCCGTCGCGGCATCGGCGCCGCCCGCGGCCAGCAGCGGCAGGGCCATCCCGGCTCCGGTGGCGCCTGCCGCCACAACGAACTTCGGCGCCTGGCGCGGCTTGCGGTGCTGCCCGTTCCCCGATCTGAGCATGGGGTGCCTTTCTCCACAGAGTGACGACGAGCGCAGAGCGTAGCGGGATTCGGCACCGGTCACGAGAAGATGTAGTGGAGATCACGTGCAGGTCACGTATCTGACATGACGTCAGATTTCCGGTGTAAAGTACACCGGCAGGGCCCTCAGACCGCGCATGATGAGTCCACCGCGCCACCTCAAGTCCTCGTGATCCACGGCGAGTTCGAGATCGGGCAGCCGGGTCAGCAGTCTGCCGAGCGCGGTCTGCCCCTCCAGCCGGGCCAGCGGCGCGCCCAGGCAGTAGTGGATGCCGTGCCCGAACCCCAGATGCGGATTGTCACGCCGCGCCAGGTCGAGCGTGTCCGGCCCGGCGAACCGCTCCGGGTCCCGGTCGGCGGCGGCCAGCACGACGAGCACGGGATCCCCGGTGGCGATCCGCCGGCCCGCGAGGGTCAGCGGCTCGGTCGCGAAGCGCCAGGTGGCGAGTTCGACGGGCCCGTCGTAGCGCAGCAGTTCCTCGACGGCGGCGGCGAGCAGGCCGTCGTCCCCCGCCGCCAGCGCGTCCTGAAGCCGCCGCCGCTGCACGGGGTTGCGCAACAGGGCGT
>CAYNNX010000575.1:0-4092 GCA_964398515.1 uncultured Streptantibioticus sp.
GACCGCCGTCTCCTGCCGAAGATCATCGCGTGCGCCGGCGCGGTAGCCCAGGCGCACTTCCCGCTCCGCACGGCTGACGGCAGCACCGGTACGGACCTTGAACGTGTCTGCTATCTGCTGAGCGGAAGCTACGACGCCTGGGCCGGGTATGCCGGTCTGACCGACGATGACCAGCGGCGCATCGGCCAGATGCTGCGGCAGAGGCCCAACAGGCTGAGCAACGAGGAGTCACTGCGCACCGACGCCGAGCGCTTCCTGGCCATCGGAGCAGTCAGCGAGTATGTCCTGCAGGAGTCCGGTCAGCTGGCAGCCCGGCACGGCATGCTTCCCCGTGAACTGGCCGACCTGTTGCTCGACGAGATCGAACGACTCCGTGCGGAAAACAGCCGCCCGATGCCGGCAGCTGAACCGGGAAGCTACGTGACCACGCTGCGCGTTCCGGTCGCCGGGCACGACCACACCTGGGCGGTACAGGCTCACTACACGCTCGAGGAGCACCACGCGGCCCCGGACGCCGCATGGCCGACGGTGCGTACATCTCCGGCCGCGGACGACGTCACGGTCAAGATCCGCGACTTCCTCCAACTCAACGCCGACCTCGACCAGGACGCCGGCCAGACCTTCCGCACCCAGTCCCTGGACCCGTTGTTCCGTCAGCTGCGCACGGGCAAGAACCAGCCGGTGCGCGACGTCCTGCGGCTGCGTGCGGGAAACCTCCAGGTGCTGCAGGCCCCCACCGGCTTCGGCAAGAGCGTGCTCATGCGCAGCCTCGGATCGTGGGCTGTGCCAGAGCAGATCTCGCTGGCCTTGGTGGTGCCCACGACGATCGCCGCGCTGAGGATGGCACACGGGATCGAAGCCGATCTGCGCGCCCGCGGAGTGAAGGACCCCGACCGCCTGGTCGTGCCGCTGATGTCACCCAACAGCATGATGGCGGCCCTGGAGCAGGTCGCCGCGGAATCGAGGGACCGCGAGTTCGTCGAATGGGCGGCAGAGCGGCTGGGTTACGGATGCGCGCTGCCGGCCACCGCGACCATGGACGAGGAGGTGGACGCGTGGGTGCCCGGGCACGAGCACTGCGAGGGCCTCGTGCCGCATGGCCCGTCACCGGTGCCAGGGCAGGGCAGGCGGCAGGTAGCGAGGCGAGGACCATATGCCTGCCCGTTCCGTCACAGCTGCGGAAAGTTCCGCCTCGCCCGTCAGGCGTGCAGCGCGCAGATCATCGTCACCACCCACGCGAATTTCTACCAGGGGCACCTGCACATCCCCGTCCAGGTGGAGGGCGGTGGGGTCGTCGAGCGGATGCCGGTGGAAGAACTCATCGCGCGCCGCTGCCAGTTCACCGCCATCGACGAGGTGGACGGATTTCAGTCCTTCGTCCTCGGCCGGGCGGGGCGAGGACTGACCCTGGCCTGGGGAAACCGTCAGGACCAACGCCCGCTGCTCACCTTGGACAGCCAGTTCATCCAGGCGTTCGGGCGTATCCGCCCCGCGCTGGATGAGAGCATGCGCAATACCCTCATGCGGACCCGATGGCTCGCTGAAAGCTATGCCGGCCACCTCGCGCACGGAACGCTCGCGCCCTCCCTGCGCAAGCAGAAGAAGACCGGAGGCAAGAAGCGGACCACACGCCCCGATAGGGATAAACGGTGGATCATTCCTCAACGCTGGGACGGCTGGCTCAGCACACAGCTTCGTGCTCACCTGGCGAATGACGAGGCACTGATCACCACGGAAGAACGTGCCTTCTCGCCCGACCCGGCCGAGCGGAAACAGTTCGCCGATCTCTACGAGCGCACGGTCACACCGGATTCGCTGCCCGAGCACCTACGGCAGACCGCTCAACTGCTGCGCGCGGTGACCGACCCGGAAGAGCCCGCCGGCTCCTTGAGCCATATCCGCAGGGAACTGGAGAAGCTGCTCAGCCGCTGGGTGCCCAACCAGCAGGTCAGAGCCGACGTGATCGACCGCATGCTGCGCCGGGCCTTTCTGGAACCGCTGCGCCGACTGCTCTACCGCTTCGTCCACAACGCCCAGCAGCTGAAGCTGGCGGGCGTGGAAGCGGCACGCGACATCGCCGACGTCCTGGGCCCCTTCAGCGCCTGGCGCGCGATCCCGCACGGGCCGCAAGGCCGGCTCATGTTCGCCTTCACCGAGGACGTCCGCCCAGGAACACCTGAGGACACACGACTGAGTGTCTCCGCCTTCGGCGGCGACCCGCATACCTATGTGACCACGCTCGGCCAGATCACCGCACTCGCCCACAGCGGCCACAAACGCGTGGTGCTCGGCCTGTCCGCCACCTCCTACGCCCCCGGCGCCCACCGGCACCACGTACACACCCCGCCCACCTGGTGGGTACCCGACGACGTCGATCACGGGGTGAGCGTCGAGGCGGAACTCTTCCCCGGCCTCGACTCGGACATGCTGCGCATCTCGGGGGTTACGGGCAAGGAGCGCATCGAAGCGACCAAGCTTCTTGGGCAACGCATGTGGCCCCGGCTCCGGGAAGAACTGCGGCACCTGCGCGGCCAGAGCAAGCAGCGCGTGCAGGACTCCATCCTGCTCGCCACCACCTCCTACGACAGCTGCCAGCACCTGCGCGACGGCCTGCTGGCCGCAGGAGCCGAGCCAGGACTGATCGCCATCGCCGTCCGGCCCCGACCGGACGACGAACCCGTCGCCCGTGAGGACGCCACAGACGACCCGCTCTGGCATGAAATCCCCGGCGACCAGCTGGAATCTTTCACCCGGTTGCCCAAGGCACGCATCCTGATCGCTCCGCTGGGGCGAGCCGAGCGCGGCCTGAACATCCTCGCCCCGCAGACCAACAAGTCCGCGATCGGGTCCATCTGGGTCGCCATCCGGCCCGTGCCGCTCGTCGACGAGCCCGACGAACTCCTCGCCCATGTGGCGGCGAGAGCCCTCGACGAGGCAGCCGCCAGTTCCCAACCCTGGAAGGAACTGGCCCGCCGCCGAAGCGTCGCCGGTACGTACTTCGAGCAACTCGTCAACAGCGAACGGTACCTCCGCGCCCTGCCGCGCCGAGCCAAGAGAGCCTTCGCGGCCGAACTCGTAATCAGCCTGATCCAACTCGTCGGCCGGGCCCGCCGCGGCGGCACCCCAGGG
Source organism: uncultured Streptantibioticus sp. (assembly GCA_964398515.1). Lineage (GTDB taxonomy): Bacteria > Actinomycetota > Actinomycetes > Streptomycetales > Streptomycetaceae > CAYNNX01. The sequence continues at coordinate 3,130 of CAYNNX010000575.1, forward strand.
CGCATCAAGCTCGTCGACTACGCCTTCCTCGACGCCCGCGGCAACTCCGACCTGCCCCACCTCATCCGCGAACTGCGCAGCGAATGGGCCAGAACCGGGGAGCTGGACCGCATACACACCCTGTACGGCACCACGCTGGACGCCTTCTTCGCCTTCGCCGACCGCCACGCTCGAAAGACCACCCGGTGATCACCACACTCGCATTCCTGTTCCCGCACACCGCACTTGGCCAGGTCACGGTCTACCCGCTGGAACGAGAGTTCGGCGAAGCCTGGCGTGACCTGCCCTGTTCCCGCGACCACAACGGCAAGCCCCGCCACCCGCCGTACGCAGGACTGGCCTCGGCCCTCAGCGCCGTCTCCGGCCAGCCCGTCGTCCTCATGCCGGACACCTTCGAATTCCCCGACGACGAGCTGGCCTGCCCAGCTGTCGCCGTCACCACCCGCCCCTTCGACCCCTGGACACTCCACACCGCCGTCCAGACCTGGGAACGCTGCGTCCGCAAGGGCGACGATGCCAGCACCCTCGCCCCGATCCTGGCCCAAGCCGTCGTGCAGCAGCGGCAGCTCGCCGACTTCGTCCGCGGCTCTACCGAGGGACGGCCGCACGCCCCGGGATGGTTCTATCGCGTTGCCGCCTGGAACTTCGCCGAGCGCCTGGCGCGCAAGCCCCTCCCCATCCCCAACGGCCCGAAACCGAAGAACATCCGCTGGCGCATGGACACCCGCGGCAGCCTCATCAGCTGGGACCACGTCACCAAACGCAGCCTGGAGCGCCCCAAGACCACCGGATACGCCATTCACAAACTCGACTTCCGCGTGATCACTCAACCCGGAGAACCGCTCTTCGCCCTCCATGTCCTGCCCACCTTCAGCCGCCTGGCCACCCACTGGGCCCATACCCGCACCGCCTTCATCGACCACGGGAAGGGCGCCCTCCTCCGCATGCCCATCGGGCACACCA
>CAYNNX010000576.1:0-4091 GCA_964398515.1 uncultured Streptantibioticus sp.
CTCGGGCCGGATGCCGACGGTCACCGTGCGGTCGCCCTTGTCCGCGGCGGCGGTGGGGGCCTCCCGGCCGACCGGCACGACGCTGTCGCCGAACCTCACACCGCCGTCGGTGATCGGCACCTCGACCGGGTTCATGGCCGGGGAGCCGACCCGTTCCGCATCCGACGCGTTGGCGTTGCCCGCGCGAGGTGGTCACTGCTGCCAACCCGGCCGGGGGCGGTGGCGTGAGGTCGCGGGGCGCGCCGGATCCTCGGACACGCCCCGCATCACACTACGCCGAGCCGGTGGAGACCGTCTGGGCCGGAGCAGCCTTCGTCAAGCAACTCACGTGTTGGGACGCAGAGTCCACAGGACCGTCATCTCGCCGGTGACGGCTTCGTCCTCGCGCCGGATGGCGATGGTGACGGGGAACTCAGGGCGCTCCCCGGCGTCGAGTTCCGCCACGACATCGGCGATCGGACGGCCCAGGACGGCCGTGGCGGTCACCGGCCCCATGGCCAGCTTCTTGTAGTCGATCTCGGCCCGCACCGCCAGCGGCACGGCCCGCGAGAGCTGGTCGCCGAAGGCGGCCAGCACGATGGCACCGCTGGCGGACTCGGCCAGCGTGAACATGGCGCCCGCATGCGGGCCGCCCACGTGGTTGTGGTAGTCGGGCTGATCGGGCAGCCGGACAACGGCACGCTCCGCGCTCGTCTCAAGGAACTCCAGGTTCAGGGTGCGCGCCATCGGAACCGTGGCGGCCAGCATCTCGCCGATCGACATCTGCTCAGCAGTCATGCCGCGATGTTACCCGCCAGTAGAAAACATTGGCCATCCCTGCACCCGCGGGCCGCCCGGACACTCCCCCTCCGGCCTCCCTCCCGCACAAATTCCGTGGACGCCCCCGCTCCCCACCGCCATAGTCACCGGGTGACCACCCCCGACACCGCGACCGACGACAGCACACGGCACTCCCCGCACGGGGGCTGGACCGGACGCAACTTCACCTTGCTCACGGCCGCGGCGGTGGTGAGCGGTCTCGGCAGTTCGGGGGCGGTGATCGCGGCGGCGTTCGCCGTGCTGGGGGCGGGCGGCACCGGCACGGACGTGGGAGTCGTCGCGGCTGCGCGGACCGCGCCGCTTGTGGTCTTCCTGCTCGTCGGCGGCGCCCTCGCCGACCGCGTACCGCGCCACCGCGTGATGGTGTCGGCCAACCTCCTCAGCTGCCTCGCGCAGACCGCCTTCGCGCTGCTGGTCCTCACCGGGCACCCGCAGCTGTGGCAGATGGCCCTGCTGTCCGCGCTCGGCGGCACCGGTCAGGCGTTCTTCGCACCCGCCTCCGAGGGCATGGTCCTGACCAGCGTGCCGCCCGCGCACGCGGGACGGGCCTTCGCGGTGTACCGGACCGGTGTCAACAGCGCGAGCATCGGGGGCGCCGCGCTCGCCGGTGCGTTGATCGCCGCCACCGGGCCGGGCTGGGTGCTGGCGATCGACGCCGCCGGGTTCGGCGCGGCCGCGCTGCTGCGTTCGTTCCTGCGCGTCGAGGACGGCCCGCCGCGCACGGCGTCGTCGAGCATGCTGCGCGACATGCGCGAAGGCTGGCGGGAGTTCGTCGCACGGCGCTGGCTGTGGAGCATCGTCCTGCAGTTCTCGGTCGTCAACGCCGTCACCACGGCGGGCGATTCGGTCTACGGGCCGCTGGTGTCCAAGGCACATCTGGGTGGCGCCCGGCCGTGGGGCCTGGCACTCGCCGCATACGGGCTCGGCACCGTCCTCGGCGGCATCCTCATGACGAGGTGGCGGCCCCGCCGCCTCCTGCTCGCCGGAACCCTGTGCGTCTTCCCGCTCGCCCTGCCGCCCGCCGCGCTCGCCCTGCTCCTGCCCGTCCCGGTCATCTGGGCCGCCATGCTGGTCAGCGGCGTGACCGTCGAGGTCTTCGGCGTCGCGTGGATGACGGCGCTGCACCAGGAGATCCCCGAGGAGATGCTCTCGCGCGTCTCGTCGTACGACTGGTTCGGCTCGGTGGCGGTGATGCCGCTGGGCACGGCGCTCGCAGGGCCAGCCGCCGACGCGTTCGGCATGTCCACCGCTCTGTGGGGCGTGTGCGCGCTGATCGTGCTGCTGACCGCGGCCGTGCTAACCGCCCCCGAGGTGCGGCGCCTCACCCGCACCCGGTAACGGCCGGCCCCAGGTCACCCCACGCTGAAGGCACCCTCCGGCGGTTCGGGTGAGGGCACGGCGTCGGCGTCGGTCACCGGCCGCGCGTCCCCGGCCCACCTCCGCAGGGCGCCGCCGTACTCCACACGTGCGGAAAACACGTCGGCGGCGGCACGACGTGCGAGCCGGCCCGTCGGCAGCTCCCGCCCGCTCGCCGCGATCACGATGTTCCCGAACCGCCGTCCCCTGAGCACCGCCGGCTCGGCGATCAGGCACACGTGCGCGAACACCGCCGAAACCGTGGCGAGTTGCGGCCCGAGGAAGCCGAACGGCGCCGCGTCCGCGAGGTTCGCCAGATACAGCCCGTCGGGCCGCAGAACCCGGGCCGCCTGCCGCAGGTACTCCACGGAGGTCAGATGCGCGGGAACACGCGATCCGCCGAACACGTCGGCGACCACCACCTCGGCCGACGCGTCGGGCGCCGCCTCCAGCCACGCCCGGGCATCCGCGGTGTGCACGGTGATGCCCGACCCCTCCGGCGTCGGCAGGTACTCCGCGACAAGCCGGGCCAGGCCGCGATCGGCCTCCACCACCTGCTGCCGGGATCCGGGACGCGTGGCGGCCACGTACCGCGGCAGCGTCAGCGCTCCGCCCCCCAGGTGAACGGCCTCCAGCGGCGTCCCCTCGTCCGCCGCCACGTCCAGTGCGTGGCCGAGCCTGCGCACGTACTCGAACTCCAGATGCTCCGGCGCGTCCAGGTCGACGTACGACTGCGGTGCGTCGTCGAGCGTCAGCAGCCAGCCACCCGGCCGGTCGACGTCAGGCAGCAGCCTCGCGACCCCGAAGTCGACCTCACGCCTGACGGGGGTTCTCTCCTCCACCGCACCATTGTGGCGCGAGCGGCGGTGGGCGTGGTGTGCGGCGGGGTGGGGAGCGGGGTCTGATACGGGCCGCCGCACCCGGATCAGACCCCGCATCGTGGGACCGGGACCGCGGGCGGGACCGGAACCGGTCAGGCCCTGCGTCGCGGCCCCGGCCCGGAGCCGGCACCGGGGCCAGGACCGGAACCGGGAACCGGAACGGCCGGAACCGGTCAGGCCACGCAACGGCCCCGGCGCTCCCTAGCCGATGCCGGTCACCGTGCCGGCGCCCACGGTGCGGCCGCCTTCCCGTACCGCGAAGCCGAGCCCCGGCTCCAGCGGGATCGGCCGGCCCAGGGTGACGGTCATCTCGACGGTCTCCCCGGGCCGGGCGATCCCGGCCCCGCCCAGGTCCACGTCGCCCACCACGTCGGCGGTGCGGATGTAGAACTGCGGGCGGTACCCGGTGGCGATGGGGGTGCCGCGCCCGCCCTGGGCGGTGGGAAGCACGTGGACCCGGGCCCGGAAGCGGCTCACCGGGACGGCGCTGCCGGGGGTCACCACGACATGTCCGCGGCGGACCTGCGCACGCTGCACGCCGCGGAGCAGCAAAGCCACGTTGTCCCCGGCCTCGGCCGACTCCATCGGTTTGCCGAAGGTCTCAAGGCCGGTGACCACCGACTCCAGGCCGGCGCCGAGCACCTCCACCCGCTCCCCGACCCGTATCGTCCCGCGCTCTACCGCACCCGTGACGACCGTCCCGCGCCCGTTGATGGTGAGCACGTTCTCGACCGGCAGCAGGAAGGCCGCGTCCGTGTACCGCGTCGGTACGGGTACATAGGTGTCCACGGCGTCGAGCAGCGCCTCGATCGCCCCGGTCCAGCGCGGCTCGCCCTCCAGCGCGCGCAGCCCGGAGACGCGCACGACGGGCGCGGTCTCGCCGGGGTAGCCGTGCGCGGTCAGCAGCTCGCGGACCTCCAGCTCGACCAGGTCGGTCAGCTCGGGGTCGCCGGCGTCGGCCTTGTTGAGCGCGTCGACGATGTGCTCGACGCCGACCTGCCGGGCGAGCAGCACGTGCTCTGCGGTCTGCGGCAT
>CAYNNX010000577.1:0-4075 GCA_964398515.1 uncultured Streptantibioticus sp.
GATCACGTCCCCGGCCTTGCGCAGCACCACGGTGTCGCCGATCAGCACGCCCTTGGCCTTGACCACGTCCTGGTTGTGCAGGGTGGCGAACTCCACCTCCGACCCCGCCACGGTGACCGGCTCGACCTGGGCGTACGGGGTGACCCGGCCGGTGCGGCCGACACCGACGCGGATGTCGATCAGCTTGGTGTTGACCTCCTCCGGCGGGTACTTCCAGGCGATCGCCCAGCGCGGGGCCCGGGAGGTGGAGCCCAGGCGCCCCTGCAGGGGGATCTCGTCGAGCTTGACGACGACGCCGTCGATCTCGTGTTCGACCGAGTGGCGCCTCTCGCCGTAGTACCGGATGTACTCGCGCACGCCTTCGATGTCGTCGACCACCGTGAAGTGGGCGGCCGTCGGCAGCCCCCACTCGTGCAGCAGCTCGTAGGCGTGCGACTGGCGGTCGATGTCGAAGCCGCGGCGGGCCCCGATGCCGTGGACCACCATGTGCAGCGGGCGGGTCGCGGTGACCCTGGGGTCCTTCTGCCGCAGCGAGCCGGCCGCGGCGTTGCGGGGGTTGGCGAAGGGCTTGTCGCCCGCCTCGACCAGGCGGGCGTTGAGCGCCTCGAACTCCTCCATCGGGAAGTAGACCTCGCCGCGCACCTCGACCAGCTCCGGGATGCGCTCGCCGCTGAGCCGGTCGGGGATCTCGGCGATGGTGCGCACGTTGGGCGTGATGTCCTCACCCGTGCGCCCGTCGCCGCGGGTGGCGGCCCGGGTGAGGCGGCCGTGCTCGTAGGTGAGGTTGACCGCGAGGCCGTCGACCTTGAGCTCGCACAGGAAGTGGTAGGGCACCCCGTGGAGGTCGGCGGCGATCCGCTCGGCCCAGGCGGTCAGCTCCTCGTCGTCGAAGGCGTTGTCGAGCGAGAGCATGCGCTCGCGGTGCTGGACGGAGGTGAACTCCGTCGCGTAGGAGACCGCGACCTTCTGCGTCGGCGAGTCGGGGGTGCGCAGCGCGGGGTATCTCTCCTCGAGCGCCTCCAACTCCCGCAGCATCGTGTCGAACTCGGCGTCGCTGATGACCGGAGCGTCCTTCACGTAGTACCGGAAGCGGTGCTCCTCCACCTCTTCGGCCAGGCGTGCGTGGTGTTCGCGTACCTCGGCTGGGATGTCCACCGTTCGTCCTCCGTTGTGCCAGCCCCGTTACTCAGGGTTGTCGACCAGTGACCGGGCCGCTGCGGCGCAGTGGGTGAGCGCGGCACGGGCGTACGCGGGGGAGGCCCCCGCCAGCCCGCACGCCGGGGTCACCACCACGGACTCCCCCAGGGTCCCCGGCGGCAGCCCCAGGCTGCGCCACAGCGACCGGACACCACTGACGCTACCCGCAGGGTCTGACAATGCCGCGGCATCCTCACCGTCCCCCGGTACGACGCCGGCGAACAGCAGGGTGCCGGCCTCCACGGCCTCCCCGACCGCGTCCCAGTCACGCTCCGTGAGCAGAGAGAAATCGAACGAGATGCCCGCGGCTCCGGCGCGCCGCAGGAACGCGAAGGGCACGTCGGGGGCGCAGGAGTGGGCGATGACGGGCACGCCGGCGGCCTCGACGACGTCGCGCAGCGCGGCCTCTGCGACCTGCCGGTCCACCGCGCGGTGGGTGCGGTAGCCGCTGGCGGTGTGCACCCGGCCGCTCAGCACGGCGGTGAGCGAGGGCTCGTCCAGCTGGAGCACCACGTCGGCGGCGGGGGCGCGGCGGCGCACATCGGCCACGTGCTGCCGCAGCCCCTCGCCGAGGGAGGCGGCCAGGTCGCGGCAGGCACCGGGGTCGGAGAGCGCCGCCTCACCGCCGTGCAGCTCGACGGAGGCGGCGAGCGTCCAGGGTCCGACCGCCTGGATCTTCAGCGGCCCGGCATAGCCTTGCGTGAACTCCTCCAGCGTGTCGAGGTCCTGCGCCAGCCAGGACCGCGCCCGCCGGGTGTCGCGGCCGGGCCGGTCGCCGAAGCGCCACCCGCTGGGCTCGACGCGGGCGTACAGCTCGACGAGCATGCCCAGGGTCCGGCCGATCATGTCGGCGCCCGGGCCGCGCGCGGGGAGCTCGGGCAGGAACGGCAGCGCCTCCAGCGCCCCGGTGGCGACCTTGACCGCCTCCCGGGCGTCCTCACCCGGCATGGAGCCGACCCCGGTCGCGGTGCCGGGGCTCGGGCGGAACGTCTTGTGCGTGCTTTCCGTACTCACGGGCGAAGCGTAGTCAACGACCGCGGCGGCCGGTCTAAAGGCCGCCGCGGCCGCCACCGCCGCCGCCGGCCGGTCAGCGGCCCGGGCGGACCGTCACGTCGTTGATCTCCGCGTCGCGCGGCAGGTCGAGGGCGGCCAGGATCACGGTCGCCACCGAATCGGGGGCGATCCAGCGGCTCGGTTCGTACGCCTTGCCCTCCTGCTGGTGCACCTTCTGCTGCATGGGGGTGGCCGTGCGGCCCGGGTAGACGCTGGTGACCCGGACGCCGTTCGCGTGCTCCTCCTGGCGCAGCGAGTCGGCGAGCGCCTTCAGCCCGTGCTTGCTCGCCGCGTACGCGCTCCACCCGGCGTGCGCGTTAAGCCCCGCACCGGAGTTGACGAAGAGAACGTGGCCCTTGGAGAGCCGCAGTTGGGGCAGGAGCAGCCGGGTCAGCTCGGCCGGGGCGACGAGGTTGGCCGCCAGCGTGCGGTTCCAGACCTTCGGCGTCAGCTCGCCGACCGCGCCCAGGTCCACCACGCCCGCGATGTGCAGCAGTGAGTCGAGCCGCTCGGGCAGCTCCTGGTGCCCGAAGGCCCAGGACAGCCGCTCGGGTTCGGCGAGATCGCCCACGAGGGTGCGCGCGCCGCCGAAGCGTTCCGCGAGCTCCTTGGCACGACCGGCGTCACGGGCGAGCAGCCACAGGTCGTCGCCGCGGTCGAGGAGACGCCGGGTGACGGCGGCGCCGATGCCGGAGCCGGCGCCGGTGATCAGGTGCGTGGTCATGGGGTCATGGTCGCACCTACTGGATGCCGGCCGCCTCCTCCAGGTAGGCCAGCGCCGCCGCGCCGTCCTCGGCGAAGAAGACCAGCTCGGTGAGGGGCAGCGGTAGGAAGCCCTCCTCTTCCATGCGCTGCAGCTGCTGCTTGAGCCCGTCGTAGAAGCCCGCCGCGTTGAGCAGCACCACGGGCTTGCTGTGCAGCCCGTGCTTCTTCAACTCCAGGATCTCGGTGGCCTCGTCCAGCGTCCCGGTCCCGCCCACCATGACGACGACCGCGTCGGCCCGGGCGAGCAGCTGCGCCTTGCGTTCGGCGAGATCGGCGGTGACGATCATCTCGTCGGCGTCCTTGTGCGCCTTGTGCTGCAGGAACTCCACGGAGACCCCGACCAGCCGCCCCCCGTTCTCCCGCACCCCGTCCGCGACCACCTTCATCAGCCCGACGTCCGACCCGCCCCACACCAGCGTGTGCCCGCCCTTCCCGATCAGCTCGGCGAACTCGCGGGCCGGGGTGGTGTAGCGCTCGGGGAGATCGGCGGCGGAGAGGAAGACGCAGATGTCCATGGGGTCACGGTAGCGGGGCGGCAGGCCCCGGGTAACCGTGTTCGGGCCGGGGATACTGCTCCACGCGGCTGGACGGATCGGGCGGGCCGTCGAAGAGCCCCCGGTCGGGGACGGCCGGGTCGTCGCCGAGTTGCGTGGTCGGCAGCACGAGGGCACCGGACGCGTACTCGGCCGCGAGCTCCTCCGGCGTACGGCCCTCGACGGCCGCCGGCAGGCGCGACGGACCGGCTGTCTCACCGGTCACCCCGTCACGCCGCAGCCGTCACCGCAGCCGGAGGTGGCGGCCGCTCCCAGGACAGCTCGAACCAGATCGTCTTGCCCCCGAGCCCGAACGGCTCCTCCCCGATGGCGAGCCCGCCCCAGCGGTCCGCCAGCACGTCCAGGATGAGCAGCCCCCGGCCGCCTACGGAGTCCACCGAACGCAGGACGCACTCCGGCAGCTCCGGAGCGCTGTCCCACACGCTGACCCGCAGCACGGGGTGGAGCCACTTGAGCCGTACGGCCGCCGGGCCCGTCGAGTGCCGTACGGAGTTGGTGGCCAGCTC
>CAYNNX010000578.1:0-4074 GCA_964398515.1 uncultured Streptantibioticus sp.
CCACGGCCGCAGCCACGGCAACGCGGCCAGGAGTTCGGCCCGGTGTGGGGCGTCGGCGTCAACTCCCCCTGGGCGCTGCGCCACGCCTTCAACGCCTTCGACGCCTGGCCGGTCAACATCGGCTTCCTCGCGCGCGGTTCGTCCTCCGGCGCGGCCCCGCTGGTGGAGGCGCTCGCCGAGGGGGGCGCCTGCGGCTTCAAGGTCCACGAGGACATGGGCGCCCACACCCGCGCCCTCGACACCGCGCTGCGCGTCGCCGAGGACCACGACGTCCAGGTGGCCCTGCACTCCGACGGCCTCAACGAGTGCCTCACCGTCGAGGACACCCTGCGCGTGCTGGACGGCCGCACCATCCACGCCTTCCACATCGAGGGCTGCGGCGGCGGTCACGTCCCCAACGTGCTCAAGATGGCGGGCGTCGCCAACGTCATCGGCTCCTCGACCAACCCGACCCTGCCCTTCGGCCGGGACGCGGTCGCCGAGCACTACGGCATGATCGTCTCCGTCCACGGGCTCAAGCCCGACCTGCCCGGCGACGCCGCCATGGCCCGCGATCGCATCCGGGCCGGGACCATGGGCGCCGAGGACGTCCTGCACGACCTGGGGGCGATCGGCATCACCTCCTCCGACGCCCAGGGCATGGGCCGCGCGGGCGAGACCGTGGCCCGCACCTTCGCCATGGCCGCCAAGATGAAGGCCGAGCTCGGCCCGATGGAGGGCGACGGCCCCGGCGACGACAACGCCCGCGTGCTGCGCTACATGGCCAAGCTCACCATCAACCCCGCCATCGCCCACGGCCTGGCGCACGAGGTGGGCTCCATCGAGGTCGGCAAACTCGCCGACATCGTGCTGTGGCGGCCGGACCACTTCGGCGCCAAACCGCAACTGGTGCTGAAGGCCGGCTTCCCCGCCTACGGCGTCACCGGCGACCCCAACGCCGCCGTCGACACCGCCGAACCCCTCGTCCTCGGGCCGCAGTTCGGCGCGTTCGGGGCGACCGCCGCCGACATCTCCGTCGCGTTCGTCGCCCGCGCGGCCGCGAGTTGCGCGGACGACCGCATGCCGACCAGGCGCCGCCGGGTCGCCGTGCGCGGCACCCGCGGCATCGGCCCGGCCGACCTGGTGCTCAACTCCCGTACCGGACAGGTCGACGTCGACGCGGACACCGGTCTGGTCACGCTCGACGGGCGGCCGATGCGCTCCGACCCGGCCGAGCGGATCCCCCTCTCGCGCCTGTACTTCCTGTGAACCGCGCCCTGCCGCAACCCCAGGTCGCCTCCCCTTGCGAAGGACCCCTGTTCCCATGACCGCACTGCCCGCCGCCGACGGCTTCCGCATGCCTCCCGAGTGGGCGCCGCACGCCCGCACCTGGATGGCCTGGCCTTCGCCGAACGTCACCTTCGACTCGCCCGAGGACCTCGCCGCCTCCCGGCGGGCCTGGGGCGCGGTGGCGCGCGCCGTCAGCCGCTTCGAGCCGGTCACCGTGGTGGCCCGGCCCGAGGAGGCGGCCGGCGCCCGGGCGCAGCTCGCCGGCGCGGGCGTCGAGGTCGTCGAGCGGCCGCTGAACGACGCGTGGATGCGCGACATCGGCCCGACGTTCCTGGTCGGAGGCGGCAGGCTGGCCGCCGCCGACTGGACGTTCAACGGCTGGGGCGCCCAGGACTGGGCGAGCTGGGACCTCGACGCCGAGATCGGCGCGCACGTCGCCGAGCTCGCCGGCGCCACCCGCTACGCCTCCAAGCTGGTCAACGAGGGCGGCGGCATCCACGTCGACGGCGAGGGCACGGTCCTGCTCACCGAGACCGTCCAGCTCGACCCGGGCCGCAACCCCGGCTGGACCCGCGAGGAGGTCGAGGAGGAGCTCCACGGCTTCCTCGGCACCAGCAAGGCGATCTGGCTGCCGCGCGGGCTGACCGCCGACTACGGCCGGTTCGGCACCCGCGGCCACGTCGACATCGTCGCCGCGTTCGCCCGGCCCGGCGTGGTCGTCGTCCACAGCCAGCGGGACCCCGCCCACCCCGACCACGAGGTGTCCAGGGAGGCCGTCGCCCGGCTGCGCGCCGCCACCGACGCCCGCGGCCGCGCCCTGGAGGTCGTCGAGCTGCCCGCCCCGACCGTCGTCGAGGAGCACGGGGAACCGGTGGACTACTCTTACGTCAACCACTACCTGTGCAACGGCGGCGTCGTGCTGTGCGGCTTCGACGACCCCTCGGACGAACGCAACGCGGAGATCTTCGCCAAGCTGTTCCCCGAACGCGAGGTGGTCCTGGTGGACGCCCGTACGATCTTCGCGCACGGCGGCGGCATCCACTGCATCACCCAGCAGCAGCCCCTGGTGTGACCAGGTCGTGATCCACGGGAGGTCGCAAGTGCCCGGACCGGCGCGCCCCAGGCGGCGGCTGAAGCAGCCCCGGGAGGCGGTGATGGCCGCCGCCATGGCCGCCATCGCCGAGCGCGGTCTGGACGAGCTGACCATCGCCGGGCTCGGCCGCGAGGTCGGTATGAGCAGCGGCCACGTCATGTACTACTTCGGCAGCAAGGACGAGCTGCTCCTGCAGACCCTGGAGTGGTCCGAGGAGCAGCTCGGCCACGAGCGGCGGGCCGCGCTGTCCCGGCCGGTCCCGGCGCGCGAGCGCCTGGACGCCTTCGTCGAGCTCTACCTGCCCGACGGGCGCCGCGATCCGCGCTGGGTGCTCTGGTCGGAGGTGTGGAACCGCTCCCGGCCCAGCGAGGAGGCCCTGCGCCGCCAGCTGGAGCTCGAGCTGGTCTGGCACCGGGATCTGGTCGCCCTGGTCGCCGAGGGCATGTCGCGCGGGGAGTTCCGGCAGGTGGACCCCGAGCGGTTCGCGGTGCGCACCAGGGCGCTGCTCGACGGCTTCGGCACCCACCTGGTGGTCGGGCTGCCGGGGGCCGACCGGGAGGAAGTCCTCGGACACGTCCGGGAATTCGTGGACCAGAGCCTGATGCCCGAATCCTGAGACGGATGTCCGCCACGCGGCGGGATGTGCAAGACTGCGACGGTGTCCTCGCTCGCCATGATTATGGGCAGCAGGCGCGCCGGTCCGCAGTGACCGCCCACCGCGCAGACCACCCGCGGAGGCGACCACCGTGTCCCAGACCCGCGCGCAGACCTCTCGCCCCCGCGAGAGGTCTTTTCGTTTCCCGGACCAACACACCGGGCGGCGGGGCGCGAGGGAATACTGGGGGCAAGTGGAACCGGGCCAACACGTACCAAAGGTGCCCGTTGCCACCCACCCGACAGGAGAGCTCACCACCATGACGGTCGAACCGGAGTCCACCGAGCCGCGCGACGACTTCCACGTCTTCGACACCACCCTGCGCGACGGCGCGCAGCGCGAAGGCATCAACCTCACCGTCGCCGACAAGCTCGCCATCGCGCGCCACCTCGACGACTTCGGCGTCGGCTTCATCGAGGGCGGCTGGCCGGGCGCCAACCCCCGTGACACCGAGTTCTTCGAGCGGGCCCGCAAGGAGATCGCCTTCAGGCACGCCCGGCTCGTCGCCTTCGGCGCCACCCGCAAGGCCGGTGTCCGGGCCGAGGACGACCCGCAGGTCCAGGCGCTGCTCGACTCCGAGGCCCCGGTGGTCACCATCGTCGCCAAGTCGCACGACCGCCACGTGGAGCTCGCGCTGCGCACCACGCTGGAGGAGAACCTGGCGATGGTCCGCGACACGGTGCGCCACCTGCGCTCCCGGGGCCGCCGGGTCTTCGTCGACTGCGAGCACTTCTTCGACGGCTACCGGGCCAACCCCGAGTACGCCAAGTCCGTCGTACGCGCCGCGCACGAGGCCGGGGCCGACGTCGTGGTGCTCTGCGACACCAACGGCGGCATGCTCCCGGCCCAGGTCACCGCGGTCGTGCGCACCGTGCTCGCCGACACCGGCGCCCGGCTGGGCATCCACGCCCAGGACGACACCGGCTGCGCGGTCGCCAACACCCTCGCCGCGGTGGACGGCGGCGCCACCCACGTGCAGTGCACCGCCAACGGCTACGGCGAACGCGTCGGCAACTCCAACCTCTTCCCGGTCGTGGCCGCCCTGGAGCTCAAGTAC
>CAYNNX010000579.1:0-4073 GCA_964398515.1 uncultured Streptantibioticus sp.
TGGAGGGTCACGAGGCACCCTCCGATTGCCTGGCGGCGGCACGGCGGGCCATCTCCTCGCGGGCCACTCCCGCCCAGTGCTCGGCAGCGCCGGGAGTGCGGGTGCCCGTACCGGCCGGAAGCGGCGCGGGGGGCTCGGGGGCGTGACCGCCGTTCACGGGGAGCATCAGCGACGACTGGTGGAACACCTCTGGCTGCTTGAGCCAGCGCGCAACCGGGTCTTTCTCCCGCATGATCGCCTTCTCGATGTACGGGCCAGGGTTGCCGACATGCCGTTTCGCTGAGCCGATGATGCCGGCCGCGATACGGCGTGCATCGATGGCGCTGATGCGCTGCCCGGTCCTGGTTTTCATCGATCGGATGACTGTGCTGAGAACTTCGTCGTCGTCTTCGTCGTGCGCCAGGTGGTCGGCGAGTTTCTCGACGGCTACCAAGCGGGGGCCGTCTCGCGCGGGTCGATCTTCTTCTTTTCTCTCTTTCTGACTCTGACTCTGATTGCCTGCGGACACGTCACGTGACATACCGCTGACCTGCGGGGATGCGCTGGCGGGCGGAGGCGCGGGTGTCTCGGGCGAACGGTTTTCCACAGGGAGGGTGTCACGTGACATGTCACGTGACGAGCCTGCGGATTCTCCGGCCTTGCGGCCGCGTTCCCTCCGCTTCCGCTCCCGGTCGGCGGCGCGGCGCTGCGCGAGCGCTTCGAGCTCCTCCTGCCAGTCCTCCCAGCGAGCGATGCGGTATCCAGGTTGTCCGCGATCTCCACTGGAAGGCACCCACAGCGAGCGGGCTACGAGAGCCTCGACAGCCGCCCCGTGCCGGCGGCGGCGGGTAAGCGAGGGGACGATTGAGGCGGGGATGAATCCCCGGGTTTCCTCGGCCCCGCAGTAGGCGAGGCCGCGGACGAACATCAGCTCGGCGTCGGCGTCCGGCAGGCTGGCGACCTCGGGGTCGAGGTAGAAGCGCGTGGACAGCTTGACCCAGTCCATGACGCTAACCGCCCCATCGGGGAGCGCAGCGGATACGGCACCGTTCACCTTCGTCTTACTTCCGTAGTTATCGGCTAATTTCCTTGCCCTGCGATGCCCCGCCTGGACTTGCCAAGCCGTGCCGAGCGGAGCCTCGTCCCGCTTATCCCGCGCCGGTACCGGCTTCGAGCCGCGCGAGCCGTTCGCGGAGTTCCGCTACTTCCTCGGCGGTGCGTTTCCGGTCGGCACGCTGGCTGTCGGCTATCTCCCGCACGGTTTCCTCAAGCCGTGATTGCCGTACGTCCAGGCGGCGATTGAAGTCCATCTGAAGTCGAAAAGCGTGGCCGACGACTTCGAGGGCCGCCCGGACTTGCGGCTCAAGGCCGTTCAGGTCGACGTTGACGGCCTTGGAGTGGCCGCGGACTAGCGCCTTGCTGGACTTACGCTGGTGCCGCTGGGCCAGTTCGAGATGCTCGCGGGGTTCTACGATCCGGTATCCCTTGCCGGGCACGGCGTCAATGGCCCGCTTGTCCTGTTCCTCATGCTCGCGGCCCGCGCGGTAGACCGCCTGCCTGATGGCCTGCCGGTCCTCGTCCGGGTTGAGCCCGAGCGCTTCCCCAAGTTCGTCGTAGGTGATGAGCGCGCCCGTGGGCGTGGTGGCGATCAGCTCGTAGACCGTCCTCCACCGGGCCTGCTCGCCGATCGGCTCGAATGGTGCTCGCATCCCTTTCCTTCCTTGCCATGCCGGGTCAAGCCGTGCACTGCCGGGACTTGCCCAGCCTTGACATGTCTTGCGCTGCCAGGCCGCTACAGGCCACGCCTCGCGCGGGCGGCCGGGAGTCGAACCCGGCTGAGACCATCCGCCCTGAAAATCCATGCCCTGCCACACCGCGACGGGGACTCGACTTGCCAAGCATTGCCGTGCCCTGCCTAACCGTGCGCCGCCCTGCGGAGCGTTGTCATGGCCAGACCTGCCACGCCATGCCGAGCCGCGCCACGCCATGCCCAGCGCTGCCCTGCGCGGGTGCCGGAGCCTCGAACTCCGGTGGCTGCCTGTCACCCTGTTCCATGCCTCGCCGAGCCCCGCCGGGCCAGTCCCGGCCCCGACCCGCCTTGCCCCGGCACGCCCCGGCGTGCGCGGGTGCCGGGGGCTTGAACCCCGGAGCCTGCCAGTCACCCTGAGACCCCTCGCCTAGTCCAGCCACGCCTGACCCAGCCAGGACGTGCCATGACCGGCCTCGACAGGCCATGCCGTGCACACTTAGAGCTTCACGACCTCGGACGAAAACCTGCCGAATCTCGGCCGCCAGTCGCCCAGTCCGATGAGTTGCCCCGCGATCTCGGCGACCTGCTGGAGTTCGGCGAGATCCAGCACGTTGGTGTCGAGCACCCCGTCAGCCTCCGTCTTCCACTGCCGGAACTGGGGACGACAGCGGGTGACCCTGACCTGCCCGACTTTCGCCGACGCGAAGTGCCGGAAGTTCTCATCCGCCCACAGCGCCTCAGCCTCACGCGGACCCCGGTAGGCCAGCGGGTTGACGTTCGTGGTGATCAGGACGCCTTCCTTGATGCGCGGCCCGAGCTTCCGCTTCTTCGCTGCGTCGTACAAGCACCGCCAGATGTTGTCACCTGGGATGAACGGGCCCGCGTCAGGGTCGATATACAGCGAGCCGACAAACTCCAAGTGGGCGACTTCCTCATGGTCGTCATCGGTCTTGTTGCGCTTCGCTGTGACGCGCTTGATTGCCTTCGACGCGGGATCGAGCGGATTGCTCAACCTGGCGTTATGCATCAAGAGTGTGTCGGAGCCGCTTAGGGTGATCCTGAAGTCCATCCGCTTCCTTTCGTTGTCCTTGCCGTGCGGCCCCGGCCGGGTGTTTGCGCACCCGGCCGGGTTTTCCCCGCCTTGCGTTGCCCGGCATTGACCTGCCGTGTCACGCCTTGCATTGCCACGACGCACCTTGCCGCGCCGTGCGTGGCCACGCCCAGCCGCGTCTCACCGCGCCATGCATCGCCTCGCGTGACCGCCGAGGGCTCGAACCTCGGTGCCTGCCAGTCGGCCGTTCCCTGCCAAAGCCGCGCCCAGCCGAGCACTGCCGATGCCGATGCCCAGCCGAGCGCGGGTGTCCGGGACCTGAACCCGGATGTATACCGTTCACCCTCTTGATTCCTCGCCTTGCCTGGCCGAGCGAAGCCGGGCCTGGCCCCGCCGAGCGCTGCGGTGACATGCAATGCCGGGCCGAGCGCGCGGGCCGCAGGCTCGAACTGCGGTGCATGCCGTTCCCGCTGAAATCCCTCGCCTCGCCACGCCGGGTCCCGCCACGCAAAGCCCCGCCGGGACCAGCCCAATGTCGCCGCGCATCCGCCCAGCCTCGTGATCGTTACTATGCCACATTAGTGTGGCCAGATCAATAAGGCCAATTTGGTTAGCGGCGATGGTATGATGGTGTAGGCCACATTCCTGTGGCACCATGATTTTGTGGATCGGGAGAAAGCGATGACTGAGCTTCTTGATGCCGTCGCCGACGTGAAGGCTCAGCCTGAGCGCGTCGCCCGTCTCGCCGCCGCGCTCTACGAGGCCGACAAGTCCGGCGTGAAGCAGCGCGATCTCGTGCGGACGACTGGCTTCACCCGCGAGACGATCCGCAGGCATGTCGAAGATGAGAAAATCCGGCGCGGCGAGATTGGCCCGACGCCCCGGTATCTTCGCGCGCAGAAGCGCACCACTCGCACCCCTTGACTTCGCTGCCGTCACGCCCCCCTCCACGCTGGTGCGGAGGCGATGAATCCGGGACAGCACGTGAAGTCCCACTCGGCAGCGAGGACAAGGGACACCTTGCATATGGCGCAGATGAGCACGCCGGTTACCTGGCTCACCCGGCCCAGGTGGACGGGCTGGGAGCCGAACAAGGGGAACTGGGCCAGGGTGGTCATCCGGCCTCCAGGTCGAACAGGGACGGCTGACCGTCAGGGACCGGCGGCGGCTTCGGGACGCCGAGAGCACGGGCGCGCTCGCCCGGGTCCGAGCATCGCCATGTGGCCAGGCGGCAGTAATCCATCGATCTGTCGATGCCGATCCCGATCCGGCCCAGGGCGCTTGCGGTGAGCA
>CAYNNX010000580.1:0-4047 GCA_964398515.1 uncultured Streptantibioticus sp.
CTCGGGGATCAGCGAGTGAACGGGGAATTCCGCCGAGCCCGCCCGGCGGCCCGAGAGCGCGTAGGGCTCACGTGACCGCTCCGGTTAGGCTGATCCGATGCAGGAGCAGTACCGGACCGTCGCGCGGGCGGGCGTGCACGAGGTCGAGATCAACAAGTCCCGATTCCTGTGCACGCTCGCACCCGCCGCGACCGAGCAGGAGGCCCAGGAGGCCGTCCAGCGGGTCCGCCGGGAGCACCCCACCGCCACACACAACTGCTACGCCTACGTCATCGGCGCCGACGCCGAGGTGCAGAGGGCGAGCGACGACGGCGAGCCCGGCGGCACAGCGGGCGTCCCCATGCTCCAGATGCTGCTGCGCCGTGACGTCCGCTACGCCGTGGCGGTCGTCACCCGCTACTACGGGGGTGTGAAACTCGGCGCCGGCGGGCTCATCCGGGCCTACGGCGGCGTGGTGGGCGAGGCACTCGACGCGATCGGCACCGTCACCCGCCGACGGTTCCGCCTGGCCACCGTCACCGTCGACCACCAGCGCGCCGGCAAACTGGAGAACGACCTGCGCGCCACCGGCCGCATCGTGCGCGAGGTGCGCTACGCCGAGGACGTCACCATCGAGATCGCCCTCCCCGAAGCGGACCTGGACGCCTTCCGCGCCTGGCTCGCCGACGCCAGCGCCGGCACCGCCACCGTGGAACCCGGCGGCGAGACGTACGGATGCGCCTGACATGAGAATGCTGCACACCTCCGACTGGCATCTGGGCCGGTCGTTCCACCGCGTGAACCTGCTCGGCGCCCAGGAGGCCTTCCTCGACCACCTCGTCGCCACCGTCCGCGGCGAAGGCGTGGACGTCGTCCTCGTGGCCGGGGACGTCTACGATCGCGCGGTGCCGCCGCTGCCCGCGGTCGAGCTCTTCGACGACGCCCTGCACCGCCTCGCCGCGCTCGGCGTGCCCACCGTGATGATCTCCGGCAACCACGACTCGGCCCGGCGGCTCGGCGTCGGCGCACGGCTCATGGAACGCTCCGGGATCCACCTGCGCACCGCGCCGGAGGCCTGCGCCACCCCCGTCGTGCTCCGCGACGAGCACGGGGACGTCGCGATCTACGGGCTGCCCTACCTCGAACCCGCCCTCGTCCGCGAGGAGTTCGCGGCCGTACGAGCCGATCACGCCGCCGTGCTGGGCGCCGCGATGGACCGGGTGCGGGCCGATCTGGCGGCACGGCCCGCCGGGACCCGCTCGGTCGTCCTGGCCCACGCGTTCGTCGTCGGCGGTTCGCCATGTGACAGTGAGCGGGACATCACCGCGGGCGGGGTCGCAGCCGTTCCGGCCGAGACCTTCGACGGCGTCGACTACGTCGCCCTCGGCCATCTGCACGGCTGCCAGATCCTCACCGAGCGCGTCCGCTACTCCGGCTCACCGCTGGCATACTCCTTCTCCGAGGCGGACCACCGCAAGAGCATGTGGCTCGTCGACCTCGGCCCCGGCGGGCAGGTGGCGGCCGAACGCGTCGACTGCCCGGTGCCGCGCCGCCTCGCCCGCATCCGCGGACCGCTGGAGGTGCTCCTGAGCGACCCCGGCCTGGCCGCACAGGAGGACGCCTGGGTCGAGGCCACGCTCACCGACCCGTTCCGCCCGCACGAACCGATGGCGCGGCTGGCGAAACGCTTCCCGCACGTGCTCGCGCTCGCCTTCGACCCGCGGGAGGCCGGCGACGATCCCCTGTTCTCCTACGCGCGCCGGCTGCGGGGACGCAGCGACCGGCAGATCGCCGAGGACTTCGTGGCCCACGTCCGCGGCACCGCCCCGGACGAGGCCGAACGGGCCGTGCTGCGCGAGGCGTTGGACGCCGTACGGGTGCGGGAAGCGGCCGAGGAGGAGGTGCGGTGAGGCTCCACCGGATGACCGTCACCGCCTTCGGCCCGTACCGCGGCACCTGCGAGATCGACTTCGACCGGCTCTCGGCCGCCGGCCTGTTCCTGCTGCACGGCGCGACGGGCGCCGGAAAGACCTCGGTACTCGACGCGGTCTGCTACGCCCTGTACGGCTCGGTGCCCGGCGCCCGGCAGGGGGCGCGGCTGCGCAGCGACCACGCCGACCCGCACACCCCCACTGAGGTCGTACTCGAACTCACCGTCGGCGGACGGAGGTTGGAGCTCACCCGGCGCCCCGAGCAGCCGCGGCCGAAGAAGCGGGGGACCGGTACGACCACCGAGAAGGCGGTGAGCCTGCTGCGCGAGCGCCCGCCGAGCGGGGACTGGAAGGCGCTCAGCCGCTCCCACCAGGAGATCGGCGAGGAGATCACGACGCTGCTGGGCATGAGCCGTGAGCAGTTCTGCCAGGTCGTGCTCCTGCCTCAGGGGGATTTCGCCCGTTTTCTACGTTCCGACGCCGGGGAGCGGGCCGTGCTGCTCGGCAGGCTCTTCGACACCGGGCGCTTCCAGGCCGCCGAGGCCTGGCTCGCCGACCGCCGCCGCGCCGCCGAGCAGCGGGTGCGCGCACAGGACGAGCGCCTGATCGCCCTGGCCCAGCGCATGAGCCAGGCGGCCGGCCCCGCCGCCGAACTCCCGTTGCCCGAGGTCACCCCCGGCGAGCCGGAGACGGCGGAGGAGATCCTCGGCTGGGCCGCGATCGCCCGCAGCACCGCACGCGAGCAGCGCGCCGTCGCCCGCCTGGCCCGCCAGGCCGCCGAAGCCGCGCACGCCGGTGCCGAGGCCCGCTGGGAGGAGGCCCGGGAGACCGCGCGGCTCCAGCAGCGCCACGCCGCGGCCCGGGCCAGGGCCGCCGAACTGGAGGAGGCGCGCGAGGCGTGTGAACGGGCGCGTACCCGGCTCGACCGGGCCGCCGCCGCCGACCTCGTCGTGCCCGCCGCCGAGGCGCGCGCCGCCTGGCATCGGGAGAGCGAACGTGCCGCGGCCGTGGAACGCGGCATCCGCGACCGGCTCCCCGCGCACCTGGCCGACGCCGACGCCGACACGCTCGCCGCCGAGGAACGGCGGTGCCGCCACGATCTCGGCACACTTCAGGCCGCGCGTCGGGCCGAAGCACGCACAGCGGCCCTCGCCGCCGAACGGGACCGGCTCGACCGGGAGGCCGCCGCCGACGACGAAGCCGAGCGGGACGCCACCGCGTGGCTCGCCGCCTGGCAGACCGCCCGCGCCGAACGGCAGCGGCGCATCGACGCCGCCCAGGAGGCCGCCACCCGCGCCGAACAGCTCGCGGCGCAGCTCCAGGCGGCCCAGCGCCGGCTGGCCGCCGCCGAACGCCGCGAAGAACTCACCCGCGCGGAACGCGACGCCACCGAAGCCCTGCTGCGCGCCCGCGAGGAGGCCGCAGCCGCTCAGGAGCACTGGCTCGACCTGAAGGAACGGCGGCTGCGGGGCATCGCCGCCGAACTGGCCGCGGGGCTCGACACCGCTGCGCCCTGCCCGGTCTGCGGTTCGCCCGATCACCCGGCGCCCGCCACCGCGCAGGCCGGACACGTCGACCGCGCCACCGAGGAGGCCGCCCACGAGGCCTACCGCACCGCCGAAGCGGCCAGAAGCGAGGCCGACGCAGCACTGCGCACCCTGCGCGACCGGCTCGCCGCCGCCGACGCCGAGGCAGGCCCCAGCACCACCGCCGAACTCGCCTGCGAAGTCGGCAAACTGACTAGCCGTCATATTGATTCGCGGCGTACCGCCGCCGACGCGCACGCCGCACGCGAGGAACTCGAACGCGCCGAGCGGGAACACGCCCGCCGCCTCGCCCTCCAGCAGCAGGCCCGTTCCCGGGCCGCCGCCCGCGCCTCACGCCGCGAAGCCATGGAACGCGAACTGGACAGCCTGCGCGCCGACTTGGCGGGCCTCGGCGACGGCCGCGGTACCGTCGCCGAGCGCGCCGCACGCCTCGAACGGCAGGCCGCGATACTCGCCGACGCCACCGAGGCCGCCCGCGCGGCCGCCGCCGCCGCGCAGCACCTCTCCGAGGCCGACGAGCGGCTCGCCGAAGCCGCACGCCGGGCCGGCTTCGCCACCCCCGCCGACGCCGCCGCCGCGATCCTCGAACC
>CAYNNX010000581.1:0-4042 GCA_964398515.1 uncultured Streptantibioticus sp.
GACCCCGTCCAGGGGCGGGGCCAGCACGGTGGCCGAGAGCGCGTCGGTCAGGCCCAGCAGACTGCGCCTGATCGCGATACGGAGGGAGGCGGGGCAGCCAGCCGACAGTTACAGGTGGTAGCGGTGTGCCGTGGGGTAGAAGCCGCCCCTCGGATGGCGGCTGATCCGGTTGCGGAACAACCGCGTGGCCGGCGTCGGGGCCTCAACGCCGTACATGGCGATGGAGTTGAGGGCGGCCATCCCGGGTCGCAGGGTGGTACAGGAGAACCTCACCGCCGACTTCCTGCCGACGGGGTCCTGCCGCGCGGTATGGGCAGGCCCAGGTGGTGGCGGAGGGTGGGGCCGGGGTATTCGGTGCGGAAGACGCCGCGTTCCTGGAGGAGCGGGACGACGCTGTCGACGAAGTCGTCGAGCCCGCCGGGGGTGAGGTGGGGTACCAGGATGAAGCCGTCGGCGGCGTCGGTCTGGACGTGTTCGTTGATCTGCGCGGCGACGGAGGGTGGGGTGCCGATGAAGGACTGGCGTCCGGTGAGTTCGATGACGAGTTCGCGGATGGTGAGTTCCTTCTCCTCGGCCACGGCGCGCCACTGCGACGCGATGCCGAACCGGTCGCCGGAGTGGGCCCAGCCCTGCACGAGGTCGCTGTCGGGTACGGGATCGACGTCCGGCAGCGGCCCGTCCGGGTCGTACGAGGACAGGTCGCGGCTCCATACGTTCTCCAGGTGGGCGATGGCGGTCTGCGGGCTGACCTGCTGTCGGCGGATGTGTGCTGCGCGTTCCTGAGCCTCCTGCTCGGTGTCGCCGAGGACGAAGGTGGCCGCGGGCATGATCTTCAGCTCGTCGCGCTTGCGGCCGTAACGGGAGAGTCTGCGCTTGACGTCGGCGTGGAAGGCTCGGCCGGCCTCGAGGGTGCTGTGGCGGCTGAAGACGATGTCGGCGGTGGCGGCGGCGAACTCCCGGCCTTCCTCGGAGTCGCCGGCCTGGATGAGCACCGGGTGGACCTGGGGCGAGTGGGGGACGGTGGCGTGGGCGGTGATGTCGAAGTGGGAGCCGGTGTGGTGCACGGCACGCGGTGTGTCCCCGGGCGGCCAGGAGTCCCATAGCGCACGGGCGACCTCGACGAACTCGGCGGCGCGGGTGTAGCGGTCGGCGTGGTCGAGGTATCCGCCGCGGCGGAAGTTGGCGCCGGTGAAGGCGTTGGAGGTGGTCACAACGTTCCAGGCGGCGCGCCCGCCGGAGAGGTGGTCGAGGGAGGCGAAGCGGCGGGCGAGTTCGTATGGTTCGTTGAAGGTGGTGTTGACGGTCGCGGCCAGGCCGAGGTGGTCGGTGACCGCGGCGAGGGCGCCCAGAACGGTGAGGGATTCGGGCCTGCCGACGACGTCCAGGTCGTGGATGCGGCCCTTGCGTTCGCGCAACCGCAGCCCTTCGGCGAGGAAGAGGAAGTCGAACCTGCCGCGTTCGGCGGTTCGGGCAAGGTGGCGGAAGGAGGAGAAGTCGATCTGGCTTCCGAAATTGCCGTGGCGCGCAGCGCCTCCGTCAGGGGTGGTGGTCGGGCTGGCGGGTGGGACCGTCCACACCGTTGTGTTGTTGACGCCGGGGAAGTGCGCTGCAAGGTGGATCTGCTTCAGCGGACGGGTCATCGCAGGTCCTCCCGGGCGTAGCGGCTGGCGGGTCGCGGCAGGCCGAGGTGGTCGCGGAGGGTGGCGCAGGTGTAGCGGGCGCGGAACAGTCCGCGTTGGCGCAGTTCGGGTACGAGGCCGTGGACGATGCCCGGCAGGTCGGCGGCGTGGACGGAGGGCAGGAGGTGAAAGCCGTCGGCCGAGGTGGCCGCACGCCAGTCCGCCAGGAGATCGGCGAGGCCTGAAGGGCTGCCGCAGTAAGCGACGGTGCCGGGATCTGCGGGCGGGGCCTGGGAGTCCAGCGCGGCCGATCGGGTGTCGGCGAGGGTGACGGCGATACGGATCAGCACCCGAACCAGGCCGGGGTCGCGACCGGCGTCGGCGGTGCGGCGCAGGACGGCTTCGCGCAGGGCGCCTGCGGTGTCGGGGTCGCGGGCGCTGAGCAGCACGATGTCCGCATGACGCGTGGCGAGCGTCCAGCGTTCTTCGGCGTCGTCCGCGCTTAACACCACCGCGACGGGTGGTCGGCCCTGCGGCGGGCGGGGCACGATGGAGGGTCCGCGGACGGTGAAGTGGGGGCCGGTGAAATCGATGTGGTGCAGCCGGTCGCGGTCGATGAAGCGCCCGGTGGCGACGTCGCGGATCTCGGCGTCGTCCTCCCAGCTGTCCCACAGCCGCGCGGCGACCTCGACGGCGTCGCCTGCCTCCGCCCACAGGCGTGTCGCCGGTGCCGGATCGCGGCGGCCGATCGCGCGTGCCTCAGCGGCGGTCGTGGACACGTCGACCAGCCATCCGGCGCGCCCCTCGCTGACGAAGTCCAGGGTGGCGATGGCGCTGGAGACGTGAAACGGCTCGGTGTGCGTCGTGGTCACGGTGGGCACCAGGCCGATCCGGCTGGTTTCGGGTGCCACCCGGGCGAGGACGGCGGTCGCGTCCAGGCGGCCGCCGCTGTCCTGGGGCGGCGGCTCGAAGGAGTCGTCGAGGGTGACGAAGTCGAGGGCGCCGTCCTCGGCGAGGCGGACCAGAGTGGTCCAGTAGGCGGCGGTGCGCAGGTCGGCGGGGTCGGTTCGGAACGCCTGCGCGGCGGCGGGGTGGTGCCCGGCGCCGTCGAGTGCGGCTGAGAGGTGGAGTTCGCGGGGCATGGCGTCGGTGTCCTGGAATGTGTGGGGGGTAACGGGGGGAGGGAGCGGCCCGCGGGCCGCTCCCTGGCGGCTACTGGTTGGTCTTGGGCAGACCGGGCGGGTTGATCTGCGATGCGGTGACGGCCTCGTCGGACAACCCCCAGCGCCCCAGTACCCGGGCGTACGTGCCGTTCTTGATGAGCGCGTTGAGTGCGTCGGCGAGCGGCTTGACCAGCCCGTCGTCCTTCTTGGTGGTCGCCCCGATCAGTCCCTGGAGGGTGGCGCCGGCACCCGAGTAGGTGCCGGCGATCTCGGTCTGCCGGGTGGTTGCGGCGTGGTAGGCGGCGGAGGGGTTGGGGCCGAGGGAGAGGTCGATACGGCCGGAGTTCAAAGCGAGGTAGGTGTCGCTGTCGTTCTGGTAGTACCTCACGTTCACCGGTTTCAGGCCCGCCCGGGCGTCCTGTTTGGCCCACTCCAGCAGGAGCTTCTCCTGGTTGGTGCCGGACTGCACGGCGACGGTCTTCCCCGCCACGTCCTTGGGTCCGGTGACCTTCAGGCCGCTGCCCTTCTTCGCCTCGAAGGCAAGGTTGTCCTTGCGGTAGGTGGCGAAGTCGTACTTCTCCTTGCGTTGTTCGGTGTCTGTGATGTTGCTGAATCCGACGTCGTACTTGCCGCTGTCAAGGCCGACGAAGATGTTCTCCCAGGAGACCGTGGACACCTCGGGCTTGAGGCCGAGGACGTCGGCCACCAGGGAGGCGATGTCGGGTTCGACGCCGATGACGGTCTTGTTGTCGGTGGCGTGGAAGCCCAGCGGCGGGGCTCCGGTCGCGGACTCGATGATCTCCAGCGTGCCTCGCTTGCGTATCTCCGCGGGGAGTTCGGCGGCGATGGAGTCGACCTTGGGCGTGGTGATGCGGTGCTGGTCGGCGGTGAGGTTGTAGGTGACGCCGGAGGCCGTGACGGAAGACGCCTCCCCGGAACCGGGCGCCGTGCCGCCGGAGGGGTTGGCGCATCCGGCGAGGACCAGGGCCGAGGTGAGGCCGATCGCCGTGGCGGCGGTACGGCGGGAGAGGCGGGTGAGCACGGTCGGTCTCCTTGCGTTACGTACGGGATGGGAGGAGTCGGGTTCAGAGGACCTTGGAGAGGAAGGCGCGGGTGCGTTCGTGCGTGGGGTGGTCCAGTACGGCGTCGGGCGGGCCTTGTTCGAGGACGACGCCGCCGTCCATGAACACCACGGTGTCGGCCACTTCGCGGGCGAAGCCCATCTCGTGGGTGACGACGATCATGGTGGTGCCGGTGCGG
>CAYNNX010000582.1:0-4004 GCA_964398515.1 uncultured Streptantibioticus sp.
GCCGGGTGCCGCGGGCCCGCAGCACCCGGCCGACCGAGCGCCAGGTGACGTCGCAGGCGTAGGCGATGGTGCGGGCGGCCTCGTAGACCTGGCGCAGCAGGGCGTCGGCGTCGAGCAGGCCGAGCCGTGCCGCGACCTGGTCCTGCTCCTGCATCGCCAGCCGGTCGGTGGCTCGGCCGGTGACGAGGTGGAGGGCGTCGCGGACGTCGAGCAGCCGGGCGCGGGCAGCGTCGAGGCCGTCGCGGGGGGCGTCGGCGAGCCAGGAGGCGGCGACGGCCCGCAGCACCGCGGCGTCGCGCAGCCCGCCGCGCGCCTCCTTCAGTTCGGGTTCCAGCAGGTATGCCAACTCGCCCTGGCGCGCGGCCCGTTCGCGGCACAGCTCCGACAGCTCCGGCAGGCGCTTGGGCGCCTGGGCGCGCCAGTCGGCGAGGACGGCGGTGCGCAGGGAGGCGGTCAGGGCGGGGTCGCCCGCGATGTGCCGGGCGTCCAGGAGCCCGAGGTGGACCTTGAGGTCCTCGGCGGCGGTGCGGCGCGCCTCGGCGGGGGTGCGCACCGAGTGGTCCAGGGCCAGCCCGAGGTCCCACACCGGGTACCACAGGCGGTCGGCGAGCGCGGAGATCTCGCCGGCGCGGCTGGTGCCGTCGTGCAGCAGCAGCAGGTCGAGGTCGCTGCGCGGGGAGAGTTCGCCGCGTCCGTAGCCTCCGACGGCCACGAGCGCGGTGCCGGCCGGGGCGGCCGGGAAGAGCCCGGCGAGCCAGGAGTCGGTCAGCCGTGCCAGCTCCGCACGCCGCCCGGCCCCGGGCGCGCCCTCCTCGGTGAGCAGGGCGACCCGGGCGGCGGCGTAGTCGGCGGGCCGGGGGGCTGTGCCCCCGGTCGGTGCCGGGGTGTCCGGCCGCGGAGGCGCGGCGTGCTGCGCGCTCCCGCCGTCTGCGGACGTTTCGTGTTGTGCGGCCGCCCCCGCGTCGCGGGTCCCGGCCCCCGTGGTCTCGCCTGCCGTCATCGCCTCTCCAGTGCCGTGCGCCGCGGCGCGGTCTCGTCGGATTCGATCGGGGGTCGTCCAGGGTGGCCTGTCCGCTCGCGGGGGGACGGTCAGAGGGCGTCCGGTCCGCGTTCGCCGGTGCGGACCCGCACGGCGGTGTCGACGGGGACGCTCCACACCTTTCCGTCACCGATCTTGCCGGTTCTGGCGGCCTTGACGATGACGTTGATCAGTTCGTCGGCGTCGGCGTCCTCGACGAGGACCTCTATGCGGATCTTGGGCATCAGGTCGACGCTGTACTCGGCGCCGCGGTAGACCTCGGTGTGTCCGCGCTGGCGGCCGTAGCCGTTGGCCTCGGTGACCGTCAGGCCCTGGACGCCGAACGCCTGGAGGGCTTCCTTGATCTCGTCGAGCCGGTGCGGCTTGACGACCGCGGTGATGAGCTTCATGCGTCCACCTTCGACTGCTTGCTCGTTTCGGTGCCGGAGTTCTGGGTGCCGTTCCCGGCGGGAGCGGCGGGTGCGGGGGCGGGCAGCGCGCCGCGGGTGCCGGAGAGCAGACCGGCGAAGTCGTAGCCGGTCTCGGCGTGCTCGGCCCGGTCGATGCCGGCCACCTCGTCATCCTCGCTGACCCTGAAGCCCATCACCAGGTCGACGCCCTTGGCGAGGACCGCGGAGACCACGAGCGAGTAGAGCAGGACGCAGACGACGCCGACGCACTGCTTGCCGAGCTGGCCGAAGCCGCCGCCGTAGAACAGGCCCTTGGCGGTCTGGCCGACGCCGCCGGTGGCGAACAGGCCGATCAGCAGGGAGCCCGCGATACCGCCGACCATGTGGACACCGACGACGTCGAGGGAGTCGTCGTAGCCGAGCTTGTACTTCAGGCCCACCGCCCAGGCGCACAGCACACCCGCGATGGCGCCGACCGCGATCGCGCCGAGCGGGGAGACCGAGCCGCAGGCCGGGGTGATGGCGACGAGCCCGGCGACCGCGCCGGAGGCGGCGCCCAGGGTGGTGAAGGAGCCGTGCCGGATCCTCTCGTAGGCGAGCCAGCCGAGCATCGCGGCGGCGGTGGCGACCTGGGTGTTGGTGAAGGCGACCGCGGCGACGCCGTCCGCGCCGAGCCAGGAGCCGGCGTTGAAGCCGAACCAGCCGAACCACAGCAGGCCCGCGCCGAGCATCACCAGCGGCAGGTTGTGCGGCCGGAACGGGTCCTTCTTGAAGCCCACGCGCTTGCCGATGACGAGGATCACGCCGAGGGCCGCCGCGCCAGCGTTGATGTGGACGGCCGTACCACCCGCGAAGTCGATCACGCCGAGCTTGGCCAGCCAGCCGCCGGTGCCCCACACCCAGTGGGCGACGGGGAAGTACACCACGATCGCCCACAGCGTGATGAACAGCGACCAGGCGGTGAACTTCACCCGGTCCGCGAGGGCACCGCTGATCAGCGCCGGGGTGATGATCGCGAACATCAGCTGGAAGACGGCGAAGACGTAGATCGGGATGCCGAATCCCGGCCACAGCTCGGTGAGCCCGATGTGGCGCATGCCCAGCCAGTCGGTGCCGCCGATGAAGCCGCCGTGGTCGGTGCCGAAGGCGAGGGAGAACCCGAACAGGGTCCAAAGGATCGTGATGATGCCGAGGCTGATGAAGCTCATCATCAGCATGTTCAGGACACTCTTGACGCGGACCATGCCGCCGTAGAAGAAGGCCAGACCCGGGGTCATCACCATGACCAGGGCGGCACTGATGAGCATGAAGGCCGTGTGGCCGGTGTCCAGGGCGGGCTTGTCGGCCGCAAGCGTCACGATGCCTGCTGGCATGGGCATCTCCTCGAAGTCGGAGCCGGCCCGTGCGGGTGATAAGGGTGGTGGGCCGGTTTTCGCCACGAGAGTTACGCAGGCGGATTTCAGTCGTCGCGTCCGGGTGTTTCACCCGGGTGACGAACGCGTCGTACGTGTTACGGGCAGGTGAATCGCCGCGGCCCGTCCGGCTGCGAAACGGGCGGGCGGTATACGGAGTGCCGCATTCGGCGTGGGCGGCGCAAAGCAGCGACCGGCCGCGGCGGTTGCCCGTCGACCTGGCGGTGGGGGAGCCTAGTCGGGCTGATCGGGGTGGCCGCCGCGGCCGGGATCAGTGGTGGGGACACCGGGTCCGCCCCGGCTCCCCTGATGCCGTCACACGGCGGCGGCCGCCTCGCTCTCGCAGTCGTCCGGCAGCTCGCGCCGCAGGCGATCGCTGAGCTCGATCACCTCGGCCACCTCCCCGTACTGCCGCACCGCGGTCTCCGTGGTCTTGCGGATACGGGTGTTGACCCGCTCCGAGCGGATCCGCTTGGCGACGTCGAGCGCCTGGCCGGCGAGGTGCGAGGCCTGCTCGGGGCTCTTCTGGAGCAGATGGACGGTGGCCATCCCGACGAGGTTGAGGGCGTAGGAGCGCTGGTGCTCGGCGTCGGCGCTGAACAGCTCCACGGCCCTGGCCATCACCGGCTCCGCCAGCGAGGCGTACGTGGGGCTGCGGCCCGCGACGTAGGCGAGATCGCGGTAGGAGTGGGCGTTCTCCGCGTTGAGTTCCGCCTCGGAGAAGAACCGGATCCAGTCGGGGTCCTCGCCCGGCCGGGAGTCGGTGAACGCCTCCTCCGCCATCCGTACCGCCCGGTGGCACTTGTTGACCTGGCCCATGCCGGCGTAGGCGCGCGCCTCCATCGCGTAGAGCATCGACTGGGTGGTCGCGGTGGCGGAGTCCCGGCTGCCGTACTGGGCGAGGTGGATCAGCTCCAGCGCGTCGTCGGGGCGGCCGACGTGGATCATCTGCCGGCTCATGCTGGAGAGCACATAGGCGCCCAGCGGCCGGTCCCCCGCCTCCTTGGCGGCGTGCAGGGCGAGGACGAAGTACTTCTGGGCGCTGGGCTGGAGGCCGACGTCGTAGCTCATCCAGCCGGCCAGCTCGGCGAGTTCGGCGGCGACCCGGAACAGGCGGCGGCCGACGGCCTCCGGGTGCGGCTCCTGCAGCAGGTCGGTGACCTC
>CAYNNX010000583.1:0-3998 GCA_964398515.1 uncultured Streptantibioticus sp.
GACCTGCGCTGCCCCAACGCCCGTGCCTGTCCTGCCCAGTTGCGCGAACGGATCTACTACCTCGCCGGCCGCAAGTGCCTCGACATCGAGAACCTCGGCTACGTGGCCGCCGCCGCCCTCACCCAGCCGCTGGAGCCCGCCGAGCCCCCGTTGCGCGACGAGGGCGACCTGTTCGACCTGACGGTCGAACAGCTGCTCCCCATCAAGTCGTATGTTCTCGACCCGGACAGCGGCCTGCCCAAGCGCGACCCGAAGACCGGCGAGGAGAAGATCGTCACCTTCTTCGCCAACGCCAAGGGCGAGCCCAAGAAGAACACGCTGGCGATGCTGGAGAACATCGCCGCCGCCAAGCAGCGCCCGCTCGCCCGGATCCTCGCCGGCCTGTCCATCCGTCATGTCGGCCCGGTGGCCGCCGAGGCGCTCGCCCGGGAGTTCCGCGACCTGGACCGCATCGCCCAGGCGGAGGAGGCGGAACTGGCCGCCGTCGAGGGCGTCGGACCGACCATCGCCGCCTCCGTCAAGCAGTGGTTCGCCGAGGAGTGGCACCGCGACATCATCGAGAAGTGGCGGGCCGCGGGCGTCCGGTTCACCGAGGAGGGCTCGCAGGAGGGACCGCGCCCGCTGGAGGGGCTGACGGTGGTCGTCACCGGCACTTTGGCGTCGTTCACCAGGGACGGCGCGAAGGAGGCGCTGGCCGGGCGGGGGGCGAAGGTCACCGGTTCGGTCTCGAAGAAGACCGATTTCGTGGTCGTCGGCGACAACCCGGGGTCCAAGTACGACAAGGCAGTTCAGCTGAAGGTGCCCGTCCTCGACGAAGGGGGCTTCCAACTCCTGCTGGACCAGGGCCCGGAGGCCGCCCGGGAGGCCGCGGTGACCCCCTCGGCATAGCGGGACACACCTCACCCGTTCGGCCCATACCGGATGGTTGCGGGACGCAGGCCTCCAATCGGGCAACCACAGTGGATCGGTGCCCGCAGCAGCCTTCCGCGGCCTACTGTTGAGGTGCGCTCCTGCCGGGCATCAGTCTTTCAGCCGGGCGTGTACCCCACGGGCGCAGCACCCCCGGCTGTGAGAGGGACGGGCATGAAACCGACGGAGAACGCCGGACCGGCGCCGCGCCAGCGGCGGTCCGCCGTGCTGCCGCTGGTGCCCCCGGCGGTCCTGCGCGCAGCAGTTGTCGCCGCCGCGGCACTGGCCTTGGCTTCGGGGGTGGCGCACGCGGCCTTGGACGGGTACGCCCTTTTCCCGGCCGCGACGACGGGCTGGGCGCTCGCGGTGCTCACCGGCATCATCGTCGGCCACCTCGTGGCGCTCGGCCGGGACCGCTGGTGGGGCGGCACGGGATCGGGCGCCGCCCTCACCCTCGCCGTCCTGCTGGCCTACGGCTGGGTGCCGTCGGTGCTGGTCAGCCTGGCGGTCGTGATGCTGGTCGGGGCCGCCCGCCGCCACCGCTGGCGACAGGCCCTGCTCCACGGCTCGGTCGACATCCTCGGCATAGGGGCCGCAGCCCTCGCCCTGTCCGTCACCGGGACCCACCCCTCGGTCGAGCACGCCTGGCGGCCGGAGGCGTGGACGCTCACCGCCGTCCCCTCGGTCATGGCCACCGCGCTGAGCTATCTCGCCGCCACGCGCGTCCTGTTGTGGTACGCCGTCGCCCCCCGCACCGCGGGGCTGCGCACGGTCGCCCGAACGGCCCTGGCCCGGCAGGCCCTTGTGGGCGTCGCCCTGCTCGGCATCTCCCCGCTGATCGTGGTCGTCGCCGACCGCATGCCCGTCTTACTGCCGCTCTTCGCCGTGCCCCTGATCGCACTGGACTCCACGCTGTGGATCGCCCGGGCACGTGCGGAAGAGCAACTGCGCGATCCTCTCACCGGACTGCCCAACCGTCAGTGGCTGCTGGAACGCACCTGGTCCGCCCTGGACCACGCCGAACGCAACGGGGAGCGCGCCGCGTTGGTCCTCATCGACCTCGACCGGTTCCGCTCCGTCAACGACACCCTCGGCCACCTCGCGGGCGACCGGCTGCTCCTCCAGATCGCCGACCGGCTGCGGCTCGCCCTGCCCCGCGGCGCGGAGGCGGCCCGGCTCGGCGGGGACGAGTTCGCCGTGCTGCTGCCCGCCTGCGACTCGCCGACCCGGGCCCAGCGCGTGGCCCGCACCCTCGTCGCCGCCCTCGGCTCACCGCTCAACCTCGACGGCCTCACCCTCGTCCTGGAGGCCAGCGCCGGCGTCTCCGTCTTCCCCGACCACGCCGTGGACGCCGAAGGCCTGCTGCGCCGCGCCGACGTGGCGATGTACGAGGCCAAGCAGGACCGCAGCGGCGTCGAGGTCTACGAGGCGACCCGCGACGGCAACACCCCCGACCGGCTCGGGCTCCTCGGCGACCTGCGGCGCGCCCTCGACCACGGCGACGTGGAGCTGCACTACCAGCCGAAGGTCCGCTTCGACGGCCAGGTCGCCGGGCTGGAGGCGCTGCTGCGCTGGGTCCACCCCGAGCGCGGCCGCGTCAGCCCCGAGGAGTTCATCGCCATCGCCGAGTCCTCAGGACTGATGCCGCGGCTGACGGAGTACGTGCTGGAGACCGCGCTGGCCCAGGTGGCCCGCTGGCGCGCGATGGGCATCGAGGTCCCCGTCGCCGTCAACGTCTCGCCGCGCGACGTGCACACCCCCGGGTTCGCCGGATCGGTCGCCGCCCGGCTGGCCCGGCACGGCGTCCCGCCTGCCGCCCTGCAACTGGAGATAACCGAGCACGTCCTGCTGGAGGACCCGCAGCGGGCCGCCGACACCCTCAACGGGCTCACCGGCCACGGGGTGCGGATGTCCCTGGACGACTTCGGCACCGGCTACTCCTCCCTGGTGCACCTGCGCAGGCTGCCGGTGAGCGAACTGAAGATCGACCGGTCGTTCGTGGCCCGCCTGGTCGTCGACACCGAGGACGCCGCGATCGTCCGCTGCACCGTGGACCTCGCGCACTCCCTCGGCCTGCTGGTCGTCGCCGAGGGCGTGGAGGACGACGAGACCTGGGAACGCCTGCGCGACCTGGGGTGCGACGCCATCCAGGGATGGCTGGTGGCCGCCGCGATGCCCCCCGAGGAGACGACGGCCTGGCTGCGGATACGGGCCAAGAGCGGCTGGCGACGCGGCGAGGCCCCCGCACCCGCCCCGACCCCGGCCACCGCCCAGGCGGCCCCGGCAGCCACGCCCAAGACCCCCGCCGCCGAGCCCCGGCACGCGATCGAGGCCCGCCACGCCGCCGCCCCCGAGGCCGCCGACCGCTCCACCGGGCACGTGGTGAACTAGGGCCCGGCCGGTCGGCCATGCCGGGCTCGCGACGCCTGGTGCGGTCCCGCCGGGCACGTGGTCTACTAACCGTTTCGCCCCACGGGTGGCCCCCGCCATAGGATTGGCGGCGAAAACTCTCCACACTCACCCTGAGGATCGCCGCATGCCTGGCATCACGCGCGAGGAGGTCGCCCACCTCGGCCGGCTGTCGCGTCTGGAGCTGAAGGACGAAGAGCTCGACCACTTCGCCGGACAGCTCGACGCAATCATCGGCGCGGTCGCCCGCGTCTCCGAGGTGGCCGGCGAGGACGTACCGCCGACCTCGCACCCGCTGCCGCTCACCAACGTCATGCGCCCGGACGTCGTCCGGCCGTCGCTGACCCCGCAGCAGGCCCTGTCCGGGGCCCCGGCGCAGGAGCAGCAGCGCTTCAAGGTGCCGCAGATCCTGGGGGAGGACTGACTCGCATGAGCGAACTGACCAGGCTCACCGCGGCCGCGACCGCCGAGAGGATCGCCTCCGGCGAGGTCTCCGCGGTCGAGGTCGCCGAGGCCCATCTCGCCCGCATCGACGCCGTCGACGAGAAGGTGCACGCCTTCCTCCACGTCGACCGCGAGGGCGCGCTGGCCCAGGCCCGTGCCGTGGACGACAAGCGGGCCAGGGGCGAGGAGCTCGGGCCGCTGGCCGGCGTGCCGCTGGCGCTCAAGGACATCTTCAC
>CAYNNX010000584.1:0-3975 GCA_964398515.1 uncultured Streptantibioticus sp.
TGTGGGTGTGGGCGTCGACGCCGCCCGGGATGACGTACTTGCCGGTGGCGTCGATCGTGCGGTCGGCGGTCCAGGCGGCGGCGGTCCGGCTGCCGTGGGCGGCGAGGGCGGCGATGCGCGGGCCCTCGATCAGGACGTCGGCGTGGACCTCCTCGGCGGCGGTGACGACGAGGCCGCCTCGGATGAGGGTACGGGTCACCGTGCTGCTCCTTCCGCTTCCTTGACGGCGGTCTCCAGGGCCGCCTGAAGGATCGACGCGCCCTCCTCCGCCTCGGCGACGCTGAGGGTGAGCGGGGGCGCGATGCGCAGGACGTTGCCGTCGCGGCCGCCCTTGCCGATGAGCAGTCCGCCTTCGCGGGCGGCTTCGAGGACGGCCGAGGCCGCCTCGGGGGACGGGTCGTCCGTGCCGGGGCGCACGAGTTCCACGCCGTTCAGCCGGCCGCGTCCGCGGACCTCCCGGACCAGCGGGCTGGCCGCGCCGACGGAGGCCAGGCGGGACAGGAGCAGACCGCCGACGCGGCGGGCGTTGCCCTGAAGGTCGTGCTCCAGCAGGTAGGTGAGGTTGGCGAGGGCCCCGGCGGTGGTGACCGGGCTGCCGCCGAAGGTGGAGATGGAGTTCGCGTCCAGGCAGTTCATCACCTCGGCGCGGGCGACGACACCGCCGATGGACAGGCCGTTGCCGATGCCCTTGGCGAAGGTGAGGATGTCCGGCGGCCCGGCCTGGCCGTGGGCCTGCCAGCCCCAGAAGTGGTCGCCGGTGCGGCCCCAGCCGGTCTGCACCTCGTCGCTGATCCACAGGATGCCGTGCCGGTCGAGGACCCGTCGGAAGGCGGCGAGCAGCCCGTCGGGGGGCGAGGTGAAGCCGCCGACGCCCTGCACGGGTTCGGCGATCAGGGCGGCCACCGTGCCGTGCGCCTGTCCGAGCATGTCCTCCAGGTCGGCTACGCACGCCTCGATGAACTGATCATCAGTCAGATGCGCGAAGGGGCCGCGGGTGCGCACCCCGCCGTGCACGTAGAGGGTCTGCAGCGGGGACAGGCTCGTCGGCGACCAGGCGGCGTTCCCGGTGACCCCGATCTCGGCGAAGGACCGGCCGTGGTAGCTGTTGCGCAGGGCGACGACCTGGTTGGAGCGCCGGTAGGCGGTGGCGAGCAGCAGGGCGGTGTCGTTGGCCTCGGTGCCGGAGGTGGTGAAGAAGACCCGGGGCTCGGGGATGCCCGACAAGTGGGCGATGCGCTCGGCGAGTTCGACGGCGGTGCGGCTCAGGTAGAGCGTCGAGGAGTGCAGGATCCGGCCGGCCTGCTCGCTGACGGCCCGGGTGACCTCGGGGAGGGCGTGGGCGGTCATGGTGGTGAGGATGCCGCCGAAGAAGTCCAGGTAGCGCCGGCCCTCGGTGTCCCAGACATGGCGCCCCTGGCCGTGGGTGAGCTCGATCGGGTGGCGGTAGTAGGTGGCCAGCCACTCGGGCATGACGGCGCGGTGGCGGGCGTGGAGGGTGGCGTGGACGCTTGCGGGGCTCATGGTTGCCATAACGATCAGGCCTCCGTGAGGTCGCCGTATGCGTCCGGGCGGCGGTCCCGGTAGAACGCCCACTGCTGCCGGACCTCGTCGATCAGGGCGAAGTCCAGGTCGCGGACGAGGAGTTCCTCCTTGGTGTCGGAGGCGGTATCGCCCACGATGCGCCCGCGCGGGTCGACGAAGTACGAGGTGCCGTAGAAGTCGTTGTCGCCGTACTCCTCCTGGCCGACGCGGTTGATGGCGGCGACGAAGTACTCGTTGGCGACGGCGGCGGCGGGCTGTTCGAGTCTCCACAGGTAGGCGGACAGTCCGCGGTGGGTGGCCGACGGGTTGTAGACGAGCTGGGCACCGGCCAGCCCGAGCGCGCGCGCCCCCTCGGGGAAGTGCCGGTCGTAGCAGATGTAGACGCCGACCTTGGCGTAGCGCGTCTGGAAGACGGGGTACCCGAGGTTGCCGGGGCGGAAGTAGAACTTCTCCCAGAATCCCTTGACCTGCGGGATGTGGTGCTTGCGGTACTTGCCGAGGTAGCTGCCGTCGGCGTCGATCACGGCGGCGGTGTTGTAGTAGAAGCCGGACCGCTCGACCTCGAAGACGGGAACGACGATCACCATGCCGGTCTCGCGGGCGAGCCGCTGCATGCGCCGCACCGTGGGACCGTCGGGCACCGGCTCGGCCCAGCGGTAGTGCTCGGGCTCCTGGACCTGGCAGAAGTATGGAGCGTTGAAGACCTCCTGGAACCCGATCACCCGGGCGCCTCGGGCCGCGGCGGCCCGGGCGTGCTCCTCGTGCTTGGCGATCATCGATTCGGTGTCTCCGGTCCAGGTCGCCTGGACCAGCGCGGCGCGTACGACTGTGGCCATGATCGACTCCTCTGACGCGACGTCAAGCGAGGTCTACGTCGGTCTACGCACGTAGAGCCAGGCCGAGACAAAGACCGTAAGAGCCCACCACCCACTGTGACAAGACCACGGCCGTTACTCAACGAGGACGATCACGTTTCATGCACTGACGGCCGGGCGGCCTCGGCCAGGCACCGCAGTTGGTCCTCGTCCTGCGGGTCGAACAGGTCGAACAGGTCGCGCCCCCTCCGCTGTCCGCACCGCTGACCCCACAGCGCAGCGAACGGCGGATTGCAGCCGAGCGCCACTCCTGCGGTGTCGGTGATGGCGATGGGGATGCGGCGACGGCTCGCGCATGG
This sequence comes from uncultured Streptantibioticus sp., assembly GCA_964398515.1. Taxonomy (GTDB): domain Bacteria; phylum Actinomycetota; class Actinomycetes; order Streptomycetales; family Streptomycetaceae; genus CAYNNX01. The sequence continues at coordinate 2,717 of CAYNNX010000584.1, forward strand.
CCCCGGGCGTGCGCGAGGCGTTCGCCGGCCTCTACGCCGACCGCACCGCCACCACGCCGGAGCACGGCCGCGAGTGGGTGGACGAACTCGTGGCCCGGGGCCGGTACGTGGAGGACGTCTACGCGGCGGCACCGCGGCTGGGCCGGGTTTCACGGGGCTGCCGGGGCCACGACCATCGCCGAGCCGCCGCCGCGCCGGACCGGTTCGGCGGCGGCGAGCCAGCGGCCGTCCGGCAGGAGTTGCACACCCGTGGCGGCGCCGATCTCCGGGGTGAGCGTGAAGCGGTGGCCGATCGCCTCCAGCCGGGCCCGCAACGGGCTGTGGTAGAGGGCGGGTTCCAGTTCGGTCGCGGCGGCGTCGCCCTGGCCGGCGCGGGGAGCGGCGATCGCGTCGGCCAGCGGCAGCCCGCGGTCGACGTGGCCGAGGAGGACCTGGAGCACGGTGGTGATGATCGTGGCCCCGCCGGGCGAGCCGACGGCGAAGTCGGGCCGGCCGCCTTCGAGCACGATGGTCGGGGCCATGGAGGAGCGGGGCCGCTTGCCCGGGCCGGGCAGGTCGGGGTCGGGCACGGCCGGGTCTGCCGGGGTGAAGGAGAAGTCGGTCAGCTCGTTGTTGAGCAGGAAACCGCGTCCGGGAACCACGATGCCGCTGCCGCCGGTCTGCTCGATGGTGAGGGTGTACTCGACGACGTTCCCCCACCTGTCGGCCACCGTCAGGTTGGTGGTGTTCTGCCCTTCGTACGCCGGGGATGCGGCGGTGCCCCGGGTGCGGCAGCCTTTCGCCGGGTGCCTGGGGTCGCCCGGCGGCAGCGGAGTGGCCAGGACCGCGTCGTCCTTGATCAGGCAGGCCCGTGAGTCGGCGAACCGCCTGGAGAGCAGCGCGCGGGTGGGCACGTCCGAGAACGCCGGGTCGCCGACCCACCGGTCGCGGTCGGCGAAGGCGATCCGGCCGGCCTCGATGAAGTGGTGCAGGTACTGCGCCCGGCTCACCTTGGACAGGTCGGTGCGGGAGAGGATGTTCAGCGCCTCGCCCATGGTCGTGCCGCCGGAGGAGGAGGGGGCGACGCCGTAGACGTCGAGACCCCGGTAGCCGACGTGGGTGGGGGCGCGGAACCCCACCCCGTAGGCGGCGAGGTCGGAGCGCCTGAGGTCGCCGGGGCGCACGGTGCGGGTGGCGTTGGGCGCGACGGGTGGTCTGCGGACGGTGTCGACGATGTCGGCCCCGATGTCCCCGTGGTAGACGGCGCCGATGCCGCGGGC
>CAYNNX010000585.1:0-3367 GCA_964398515.1 uncultured Streptantibioticus sp.
GGAGCCAGCTCGTAGAGGTCCTTGTCGACAGGCTCGACCGGCTCGATCTTGTTCTTGATGCCGTCGAGGCCGGCCATCAGCAGCGCCGAGAAGGCCAGGTACGGGTTGCTGGACGGGTCCGGGGCGCGGAACTCGATGCGCTTGGCCTTCGGGTTGGCACCCGTGATCGGGATGCGGATCGCGGCCGAGCGGTTGCGCTGCGAGTAGACCAGGTTGACCGGGGCCTCGAAGCCGGGGACCAGGCGGTGGTAGGAGTTCACCGTCGGGTTGGTGAAGGCCAGCAGCGACGGGGCGTGCTTGAGGATGCCGCCGATGTAGTAGCGGGCGGTGTCGGAGAGCCCCGCGTAGCCCTGCTCGTCGTAGAAGAGCGGCTCGCCGGCGTTCCACAGCGACTGGTGGCAGTGCATGCCGGAGCCGTTGTCGCCGAAGATCGGCTTGGGCATGAAGGTCGCGGTCTTTCCGTTCCGCCAGGCGACGTTCTTCACGATGTACTTGAAGAGCATCAGATCGTCCGCGGCGGCGAGCAGCGTGTTGAACCTGTAGTTGATCTCGGCCTGGCCCGCGGTGCCCACTTCGTGGTGCTGCTTTTCCACCTGGATTCCGGAGCGGATCAGTTCGAGGGAGATCTCGGCACGCAGATCGGCGAAGTGGTCGACCGGGGGAGCCGGGAAGTAGCCGCCCTTGTAGCGGACCTTGTAGCCGCGGTTGTCCTCCAGCGCACCGGTGTTCCAGGCGCCCGCCTCGGAGTCGATGTGGTAGAAGGACTCGTTCGACTTGGTCTCGAAGCGCACGCTGTCGAAGACGTAGAACTCCGCCTCCGGGCCGAAGTACGCGGTGTCCGCGATGCCCGTGGAGGCGAGGTACGCCTCGGCCTTCTTCGCCACGTTCCGCGGGTCGCGGCTGTACTGCTCGCCGGTGATCGGGTCGTGGATGAAGAAGTTGATGTTGAGCGTCTTGTCCCGGCGGAACGGGTCGACGCGGGCCGTCGACAGGTCGGCGCGCAGGGCCATGTCGGACTCGTGGATGGCCTGGAAACCGCGGATCGAGGAACCGTCGAACGCCAGGTCCTCGTCCGGGTCGAACGCCTCCACCGGCACCGTGAAGTGCTGCATGATCCCGGGCAGGTCGCAGAACCGGACGTCGACGAACTTGACGTCCTCGTCCTGCAGGAACTTCTTGGCCTCGTCGGCGTTCTGGAACATCCAACTCCTCCTCGGCCCGGGCCTGGCTCGGCACGGGTTTGCTGTTCCGTGCGGCCAGTGCGGTGGCGCACGCTGGTGCCGACCATAGGGACCCGGCATTTCCCAAGGATGACCCATTTGTTTCGCCGACGTTAACCGCGCCCGCCCCAGGTCACCCCCTGCGCACGCCCCCTGCGGGCCCCCTCCCGCCTGGCGGTGTCCGCCTGCGGTTACCGTTGACGGGTGGACAAACGGGATGCTCTGGGATCGTGGCTCTCGGGACCGCGCGCGGCGGCCGAGCGGATGGGGGCCGACTTCGGCTACCGGGGCGAACGCCTCGGGCTGCCCGAGGAGGGGCCCGGATCGATCGCCTCCGTGGGGCGGCGGCTCGCGGCGCTCTTCGTCGACTGGGCGCTGTGCCTGCTGATCTCCTACGGGCTGCTGGCGCACGGCCGGTCCGCGTCGGCCGTCAGCAACTGGGCCTTCGTGGTCTTCGGCGTGGTCAGCGTGCTCACCCTGACGACCGTGGGCTGCACCCCCGGCAAGCGACTGCTGGGCCTGCGCGTCGTGCGGGCCGACGGCGGCCGGCTGGGCGCCGGAGCCGTCGTATTGCGTACGATCCTGCTCCTCCTGGTGATCCCCGCGGCAATCTGGGACCGCGACACCCGGGGTCTGCACGACAAGGCCGTGGGCGCCGTCCAGGTCAGGATGTGACGACGACGAGGTGAGCGGGGTCCGGAGGCTGTGCCCGGACCCCGCTCACCTCATGTCATGCGTCTCAGCGCATCTTGCCGCCGCGCGGCATCCGCGCGTTCTTCGGGATCGGCCCCTTGGGGATCGGCATGTTGCTCATCAGGTCGCCCAGCGCGCGCAGCCGGTCGTTGACCTCCGTCACCTTCGGGCCGGGGAGCACGCGGGGGAGCTTGAGCAGCGTGGTGCGGATCTTCCGCAGCGGCACCTGGCCCTCGCCGTTGCCGACCACGATGTCGGTGACCGGCGCGTCGATCGCGACCCGGGCCATCCGCTTCTTCTCCTGCGCCAGCAGGCCCTTGACCCGGTTCGGGTTGCCCTCGCCGACGAGCACGATGCCCGCGCGGCCGACGGCCCGGTGGACCACGTCCTGGTTACGCGTCATCGCCACCGCGGGGGTCACCGTCCAGCCCCGGCTGATGTTCTCCAGCACGGCCGCGGCGGCGCCCGGCTGACCCTCCATCTGCCCGAACGCGGCGCGCTCGGCACGGCGGCCGAAGACGATCGCCATCGCCAGGAAGGCCAGCAGGAGGCCGAGGATGCCCGCGTAGACCGGGTGCCCGATCAGGAAGCCGATGGCGAGGATGACACCGAAGGTGACGATTCCCACAGCCGCGACGACGAGGCCGACTTTCGGGTCGGCTCGCCGGGTCATCTTGTAGGTCTGGCCGATCTGCTTCAGCCGCCCGGGGTTCTGGGATGTTTCCTTCCTCGCCATGCCGCACAGGATACGTGGCCGGAACGGTTCGGGCGCCACCGGATGGCGACCGGTTTCGGCGGGCCCGCCGGGCCGCGTCGGGGGCTCAGCGGACGTCGGGGCCCACGGGACGGCTGTGGCGGCCGAGGCCGTCCAGCACGTGCTGCGCCTCGCGGCGGTCCTTGGCCCGTTTGCGATCCTCCAGCACCGCCGTCCACGCGTTGCGGCGCGCGGTCCGCTGGCCGCCGCGCAGCAGGAGCGCCTCCACGGCGCGCAGCGCGTTGGTGACGGAGACGTCGGAACCGGTGGGAACGGAGGCGGGACGCGCGCGCATCAAGGGGTCTCCCTAGGGCCGGAGGGAACGGCAGGAGGACAGGAACGTGCTCATTCCTAGGATCACCACAATGTGTTACCAGTCGGTGACCGACAGGTCAAACGATGATGAAACCCCGACGCGTGCTTACAGCCACGTCTACGCTGCGCGCCCGCACGGGACGCCACGACCCCGCTCTGCCGCGTGCCGCATCCCGGTCGCACATCGCGTCCCCCGCCCTCGTGCCTCGGGCGGGACCCGCACCCTACGCTGCGGCTCCGCTGCGCCGCTCGGGCTCTTGGGTCGCGCTCCGCGTCGCTTCCGCTGCGGGCGCGTCCCCCGCCCTCGTGCCTCGGGCGGGACCCGCACCCTACGCTGCAGCTCCGCTGCGCCGCTCGGGCTCTTGGGTCGCGCTCCGCGTCGCTT
>CAYNNX010000585.1:3377-3972 GCA_964398515.1 uncultured Streptantibioticus sp.
GCTGCGCCGCTCCAGGGCCTGCTGGTAGAGGCGGCCCGCACGGTACGAGGAGCGGACCAGCGGACCGGACATGACGCCCGCGAAGCCGATCTCCTCGGCCTCTTCCTTCAGCTCCACGAACTCCTGCGGCTTGACCCAGCGCTCCACCGGGTGGTGGCGCACGCTCGGCCGCAGGTACTGGGTGATCGTGATCAGCTCGCAGCCCGCGTCGTACAGGTCCTGCAGCGCCTGGCTGATCTCCTCGCGCTCCTCGCCCATGCCCAGGATCAGGTTGGACTTGGTCACCAGACCCGCCTCACGGGCCTGCGTGATGACCTGAAGCGATCGCTCGTAACGGAAGGCCGGGCGGATGCGCTTGAAGATCCGCGGAACCGTCTCGACGTTGTGCGCGAGGACCTCGGGGCGCGCGGAGAAGACCTCGGCGAGCTGCGCGGGGACCGCGTTGAAGTCGGGGATCAGCAGCTCGACCTTGGTACGTCCGGCGGCCCGCTCGGCGGTCTGGGCGTGGATCTGCCGGACGGTCTCGGCGTAGAGCCAGGCGCCGCCGTCCTCCAGGTCGTCGCGGGCGACGCCGGTGATCGTGGCGTAGTTCAGG
>CAYNNX010000586.1:0-3954 GCA_964398515.1 uncultured Streptantibioticus sp.
AGCAGGCGGACCGCGGCGAGCTTGTCCAGCGGGTCGTTGCCGTTGCCGCACTTGGGCGACTGGATGCAGGACGGGCAGCCGAACTCGCACTCGCAGGAGGCGATCGCCTCGCGGGTCGCGGTCAGCCACGACCGCGCGGTGTGGAACGCGCGTTCGGCGAAGCCTGCCCCGCCGGGGTGGCCGTCGTAGACGAAGACCGTCGGCAGGCCGGTGTCGGGGTGGAGCGGGAAGGAGACGCCGCCGATGTCCCAGCGGTCGCAGGTCGCGAAGAGCGGCAGGATGCCGATGGAGGCGTGCTCCGCCGCGTGGAGGGCCCCGGCCAACTCCTCGGGGTGGATCCGGGCGTCCTCCAGCTGGTCGTCGGTGAGCGTCCACCACACGGCCCGGGTGCGCAGGGTGCGTGGCGGCAGGTCGAGCTTGGTCTCGCCCAGCACCTCGCCGGTGATCAGTTTGCGGCGCAGGTAGGAGACGACCTGGTGGGTGACCTCGACGGAGCCGAAGCAGAGCCGCCCGTCGCCCCACGGCTCCTCGATCTCGGTGTCCAGGATGGTGATGGCCGTGGTGTCGCGGGCCATCGTCGAGTAGGGCGGGTCGGCCTCCTCGACGAGCGCCACACCGTCCTCCAGGTCCAGGCGTACCACCTCGTAGGTGCGGCCCTGGTGCAGGTGGACGGCGCCGTCGTGGACGGTCGCGTGGGCCGAGGAGGCGTCGACGGTGCCCAGCAGGCGCCCCGTGCCCGCCTCCACCACCTGCACCGGGCGCCCGCCCTCGCCGCGGATGTCCGTCAGGTCGGCGGCCCGCTCGCGCCGAGTCCAGTACCACCCGGCCGCGCGGCGGCGCAGCAGACCGCGCTTCTCCAACTGCCGCACCAGGTCGGCCGCCTCGGGCCCGAACAGCTCCACGTCGGCGTCGGTGAGCGGGATCTCCGCGGCGGCGGCGCACAGGTGCGGGGCGAGGACGTACGGGTTGTCGGGGTCGAGCACGGTCGACTCGACCGGGCGGCCGAACAGCGCCTCGGGGTGGTGGACGAGATAGGTGTCCAGCGGATCGTCGCGGGCGATGAGCACCGCCAGCGATCCCTGGCCCGCGCGTCCGGCCCGACCGGCCTGCTGCCACAGCGAGGCCCTGGTGCCCGGGTAGCCGGCCAGCAGCACGGCGTCGAGGCCCGAGACGTCGACGCCGAGCTCGAGCGCGGTGGTGGACGCGAGCCCCAGCAGGCGGCCGCTGTGCAGGTCCCGCTCGATGGCGCGCCGTTCCTCGGGCAGATAACCACCGCGATAGGCCGCCACCCGGGACGGCAGCGAGCGGCTCACCTCGGCCAGCCGGTCCTGGGCGAGCAGCGCGATCAGCTCGGCGGCCCGCCGGGACCGGACGAAGGCGACGGTACGGGTGCCGTGGACGACCAGATCGGTCAGCAGATCGGCCGACTCGGCGGTGGCGGTGCGGCGCACCGGGGCGCCGCGTTCGCCGCTCAGCTCGGTCAGCGGCGGCTCCCACAGGGCGAAGACCATCTCCCCGCGCGGCGAGGCGTCGTCGGTGATCTCCACCACCGGCAGGCCGGTGAGCCTCGTCGCGGCCTGGGCCGGGTCGGCGACGGTCGCCGAGGCGAGCAGGAAGACCGGCTCGGCGCCGTAGCGGGTGCAGACGCGGCGCAGCCGCCGGACGACCTGGGCGACGTGGGAGCCGAAGACCCCGCGGTAGGTGTGGCACTCGTCGATCACCACGTAGCGCAGCCGGCGCAGGAAGGAGGCCCAGCGGGCGTGGCCGGGCAGGATGCCCAGGTGGAGCATGTCGGGGTTGGTGAGCACATACGTGGCGTACTGGCGGACCCACTCGCGCTCCTCGAAGGGGGTGTCGCCGTCGTAGACGGCGGGCCGGACCGCGGTGCCGAGGGGTGCGGCCAACTCGGCGACGGCGCGCCGCTGGTCGGCGGCGAGCGCCTTGGTGGGCGCCAGGTAGAGCGCGGAGGCCCCGCGCCGGCCCTGGGCGTCGGCGCCGTCGAGCAGGGCGCTGAGGACGGGGGCGAGGTAGGCGAGCGACTTTCCCGAGGCGGTCCCGGTGGCGACGACGACCGACTCGCCGCGCACGGCGTGGGCGGCGGCCCTGGCCTGGTGCTCCCACGGACGGGCGATCCCGGCGGCGCGTATCGTGTCGATCACTTCCGGGCGGATCTGATCAGGCCAATCGGCATGCCGTCCGGGTCTCGGGGGCAAGTGCTCCGTATGAGTGATGCGCGCGGCGCGGCCTGCCCCGGACGCGAGCCGGTGCAGGACCGCGGCCGGGGCAAGGCGGCCGGGCGCCGATTGCGGGAGAGGATCGTGGGCCATCGACACTCAGTGTGTCACCGGCGTGACGGACAATCGCCGCGAGGCGTCGTGCTCGCCCGCTGGTAAGTGATTGAATGCCAACGCGGCTGCCGATCCGTCCCCTACCTTCGGTGGGGAGACCCCCATTGGGCGACCGCTCGATGCAAGGTGCTGGAGGATCCGTGGACCTGTCCCTTTCGACCCGGACCGTTGGTGACCGTACGGTCGTCGAGGTCGGCGGCGAGATTGATGTGTACACCGCGCCCAAGCTGCGCGAGCAGCTGGTCGAACTCGTCAACGACGGCAACTACCACCTGGTCGTGGACATGGAGGGCGTGGACTTCCTCGACTCCACCGGCCTGGGTGTGCTCGTCGGCGGACTCAAGCGCGTGCGTGCCCACGAGGGCTCGCTGCGCCTGGTCTGCAACCAGGAGCGCATTTTGAAGATTTTCCGTATCACCGGTCTGACCAAGGTGTTCCCCATCCACACCTCGGTCGAGGAGGCCGTCGCGGCGACGGACTGACGGCGCTCCGCCGCACAGTTCTCGTCTCGGAGCAGGGGGGCCGGGCTCCACGGGTGCCCGGACCCCTGTGATGCACGCCCGGAAGACCGAGGGGGAGGCCATGGCCACCGTTGAACTGCGCTTCAGCGCCCTGCCCGAGCACGTCCGTACCGCGCGTCTGGTGGCGGCCGCGGTGGCGCGCCGTGCCGGGGTGGACGAGGCTGCGCTCGACGAGGTCCGGCTTGCCGTGGGCGAGGCGTGCACCCGGGCTGTCGGCCTGCACCGGCTCAACGGTGTCGAGCTGCCGGTGCGGGTCGTGCTGACGGAGGAGGAGAAGAAGTTCTCCATCGAGGTCGGCGACGAGATCCCGACCGCGGGGGCCTCGGTGCCCGCCGCCCGTACCGACAGCGACTCGGCCCGGCCTGGCGCGCCGGGTTCGGCAGGGGAGGACGCCGAGGAGGCCGTCGAGATGGGCCTGGCCGTGATCAGCGGGCTCGTGGACGACGTCGAGGTCATCGAAGGCCCCACCGGCGGGACCATCCGCATGAGCTGGCCCACGACCCCCACGGTCACCCTGCCGTAACGTCCAGGCGTCCGCGAGGCGCGCCGCGGCACGGCGGCCGCGCCGCCCGCCTCGTCTCACTCTCGCCTCAGCCCCTGTCTGCCAGACGGACCCGACGGCGACCGCCGTGCATGCCGACGTGCGCCCGTCCCGGCCCGGTACGGCTCCCCGCCCCGACCCGGCTCCCGCCCTGCCCGGCCGCCCACTCCCCGGCTGCCCCGTCGCACGGCGACCCCGAGCTCCACCCCGTTCAGGGGCTGCCCCCGTTCAGCCGACCGCCCTGACGCCGCCTCACGCAGTCGGCAAGGGCACCTCACACGGCCGCCCCCCGGCCGACCGCCGAAGCGGCTGCCGAGCCGCCCCCGGATCGCTCCTTCCGGGCATCCCGTGATCCCGGAAGCGCCCTCGCACTGCCAGTGGCGAACCCCACGTGGCGGCGGATGCCTCCGCGTCTTCGGCGATCCATCCCCTGGCGGCGATCAATCCCCGGCGACCGATTCCTCGCCCGATCGGCACTTCAACGATCAGCATCGGGCGATCAGTCCCGTGTGATCAGATGATCAATCTTCCGCGGCCGCTCCCG
>CAYNNX010000587.1:0-3913 GCA_964398515.1 uncultured Streptantibioticus sp.
TAGTACGGCTTGCCGCCGGCCATGGCTGCGGCGGCGGGCTCCAGGATGCGTCGGACCTCCAGGAACTCCAGCACCGTGTCGTCCTGGTGGAAATCGACGACGAAGCCCAGAGCGTCCAGCAGCAGGTTGGGCTCCAGGCTCGTCACGTACGTGCCGTCGCCCTGGCGCACGTCCAGCACCCGGATGAGCGAGAGGGCCTTTACCGCCTCACGTAGTGAGTTGCGTGAGAGGCCGAGCCGATCGGCGAGATCGGCCTCCTTCGGGAGCTTCGAACCAGGGCGAAGCTCACCGCTGACGATCATGCCTTTGATCTTCTCGATCGCCTCGTCGGTGACTGGCACTGCTCCGCCTTCCTGGTCGCCTGACGTGTGCAGCATAGTCCGCACGCCGCCCGGGAGCGGCCTGCGCCGGAGACGCATGGTGGCAGGCCACGCAGGATCACACCCGATCGGAGAGATCGGCTCCCCGTGGGAAGGGTTCGCTCACGGCACGGCCCCAGACCGGTCGGCCCGATCCGCAATCCCTTCACTTCGGTGCCCTCGTGGCGGACCGGCCGCCCGGTCCCTTGGCGCTTGCTGAACCGGTCCCCGTTCGGCATCGCCATACAGGACGCGGACCTGCGGTACGTGTGGGCCAACCGGACACTGGAGCCGACGGCCGGTGTCCCTGTGTCCGAAAGGTCTGGGGCGAGCCGGCCATCTGCCGCCCGTCAGTCCTGGAGTTCCGGGCTGCACGCCCGCACCCCCGGACGAGAGGGGTCGCGGCAGGCCCGTGGTCGCCCAGCTCACCCGCCGCCGGGCGCGCGCTACCCCGAGGTGGGCGAGATCAGCGGGGCCGGGCAGGCCGAGGCGCACCCTGGCGGTAGCCGGACGCTCTCACCGCCCCGGCGCCGGGTGTGGGAGGTTGGAGACCGTAGACGCGGATCGCGTTGTGCCGGAAGACCGCGTCCTTCTCGCCGGAGGTCAGTCCGTCCGTGAGGCGGTCGGCGATCCGGACGACCTCGGCATAGCCGGCCTGAAGGGTGCAGACCGGCCAGTCGGAGCCGAACAGCAGCCGCTGCGGGCCGTAGGCATCCAGAACGGTGTCGGCGTAGGGTCTGAGGTCCTCGGTCCGCCACCCGGCGGGATCGGCCTCGGTCACCATGCCGGAGAGTTTGCACACAGTGTTGGGCAGGGCGGCCAGCCGGCGCACGTAGGTCGCCCAGGGGTCGAGCGCACCGGTGGCGATCGGGGGCTTGCCGAGGTGGTCCAGGACGAAGGTCAGTCCGGTGAGCGCGGCTGCGGCCATCGTGGCGGCGGGCAGTTGGTGCGGTTTGACGACGAGGTCGTAGGCGAGCCCGGCATCGGCGACGGCGAGCAGGCCGCGCCGTACATCCGGGCGCAGCAGCCAGTGCGGGTCGGCCTCCTCCTGCACCTGGTGCCGGATGCCCACCAACCGGTCCCCTCCCGGCTGTTCGCGCAGGGCGGCGATCGCATCGGCGGCGTCCGGGGCGGTGAGGTCGGCCCAGCCGACTACCCCCGCGACCAGGTCGGTGCCGTCGGCGAGGGCCAGCAGTTCCGGTGTCTCCTCGGGGACGCAGACAGTCTGCACGACTACGGTGCCGGCCACGCCTGCCGCGCGGGCCTCGGGGGCCAGGTCGTCGACGGGGAAGGACCGGGCCAGCGGTGCAAGTGTCTCGCCAGTGATCCAGGGCTGCGGTCGTACCGACAGGTCCCAGACATGGTGGTGCCCATCAATGATCTGACGGATCGTCACAATTGCCACACCACCGGAAGTCCGGCCGCGGCACCGGCCTTGGAGTAGTCATGGACGACGTCGAGCAGCTCGGACATTCGCGCCTGCCAGGCGATGTTGGCCGGGAGGTGTTCCAGCTCGGCGAGCAGCCGGGAGTAGTCCTCGCACTCGATCAGGTGGAACAGCTCACAACCGCTGCGCCAGATGGTCCACGAGGTCGCGCAGGCGGCCCGGATGGCGTCTGTGAGCTCGGCGGGCACCTCGCGGTGCGCGGCCTCGTACTCCTCGATCCGGTCCGCACGGACACGGGTGTGCAGGGCGATTCTCATGGCTACTCCGGGTGCTCGGGGTCGATGATGATGACGTCCGGGGTTCGGGGGCCGTGCACGCCCTCCACCCGGTCGAGTTCGATGTCGCTGGTGGCGGAGGGGCCCGGGAGGAAGGTCAGCGGCAGCATCGGGGTGAGGCGTGCGAGGGCGTCGGGGACGTCGTCGGCGATCTGCTCGGCGCGGATGATGCACGGGTGGTAGTCGCGGACGAGGGTGAGGGAGCGTCGGCCTTGGCCGAGGCCGGTGTCGAGCACGATGGTCCCGGTGGCGGCGAGCGTGATGACGCCGCCCAGGGCGCGGGACGTCCAGTGGTTCCGGGTGCCAATGCCAGGCGCCGGGCGGTAGCAGTTCAAGGGGAAGCCGCTCGGCAGTGCCAGGTGTTCGGCACCCCATGCGGTGAGAGCGGTCGCGATCGCGTCCGGCAGGCCGGCCTGGACGGTCCGGGCGACGGTGGCGCGGTAGTCGGCGACCCGTTCGGCGCACAGGGCCACGGCATCCTTGCCGGTCAGCACGGCTCGGCCGGTGCCGGGGAACATCGCGTCGTTGAAGCAGGCGATGAACAGGGGGACGCGCATCAGCCCGCCCCCGCGGGGGTCGGAACGTCGAGGCCGAGCATGCCGCGCTCCTTGAGCTCCGCCCACAGCGCTGCCGGGATGCGGTGGTGGAGCATGGCGGCGGCGTCCCGGACCTCGGCAGCGCTGCGGGTGCCGACCAGGACGGTCGCCACGGCTGGATGCCCGAACGGGAAGTGCAGGGCGGCGGCGCGCAGCGGCACGCCGTGTTTCTCACAGATGGCCTTGAGGTCGAGGGCACGCGCCAGCACGTCCGTGGGCGCGACGGCGTAGTCAAAGGTGGCGCCGGGGCGTGGGTCGGCGAGCAGGCCGGAGTTGAAGACGCCGCCGATGACGACGGAGACGCCGCGTTCGGCGGCCAGTGGCAGCAGTTCGGTGAGTCCGCGTTGGTCGAGCAGGCTGTAGCGGCCGGCCAGCAGGACGACGTCGAGGTCGGTCTCTCGGATGAACCGGGCGGGTAGTTCGGCCTGGTTCATGCCGACGCCGATCGATCCGAGCACGCCCTCGGAGCGCAGCCGTTCCAACTCCGGGTAGGCCTCGGTGAGCGCTTGCTCGGCGTGGTCGTCGGGATCGTGCAGGTAGGCGATGTCGATCCGGTCCAAGCCGAGCCTCTCAAGGCTGCCCTCGATGGATCGCCGGACGCCTGCCGCGCTGAAGTCCCAGCGCCTGCGGTGGGTCGCGGGGACGGCGAAGCCGTTGGCAAGGTCGTCGCCGCCCGTGGAGGGGGCCGGTTCCAGCAGTCGGCCGACCTTGGTGGAGAGGGCGTACTCGTCCCTCGGGAGGCTGCGCAGGGCGGCGCCGAGCCTCTGCTCGGACAGCCCGAGACCGTAGTGCGGGGCGGTGTCGAAGTAGCGGACCCCGGATTCCCAGGCGGCGGCGACGGCCTGCTCCGCTTGGGCGTCGGTGACCGGGGTGAACAGGTTTCCGATGCCCGCCGCGCCGAAGGCGAGCTCGCTGACCGGTACCGCAGTGCGCCCGAGCAGACACTGGCGCAGGTTCACGATCGTGTCTCCGGGCGCAGGCGCAGGCCGGCCATACCTCCGTCGACCGCGAGGGCGGTGCCGGTGACGCTGCCGGCTGCCGGAGAGGCGAGGTAGGCGATGGCGGCGGCCACCTCCAGGGCGGTGACCAGACGGCCGGTGGGCTGACGGCTGTTGAGCGCGGCACGCTCGGCGGCGGGGTCCTCGGCGGCATCCAGCAGCCTGCCCACCCACGGGGTATCGACGGTGCCGGGGTTGACGCAGTTGACCCGGATGCCCTCGCGGACGTGGTCGGCGG
>CAYNNX010000588.1:0-3897 GCA_964398515.1 uncultured Streptantibioticus sp.
CGATCGAGCAGTACATCCGCGACGCCAAGATCGACACCCTCTACGAGGGCACCACCGCCATCCAGGGCCAGGACTTCTTCTTCCGTAAGATCGTCCGCGACCAGGGCAAGGCGCTGACGGCGCTGTCGGAGGAGATCAAGAAGTTCCTGGCCGACGCCACCGGCGGCGAGGAGCTGGCCGCGGCCCGCGAGAAGCTCGCCAAGGCCGCCGTCGACCTGGAGGCGATCGTCGGCGCGATGCTGACCGACCTGGCCGCCACCGAGCAGGACGTGAAGGCGATCTACAAGGTCGGCCTGAACACCACCCGCCTGCTGATGGCCTCCGGCGACGTGGTCGTCGGCTACCTGCTGCTGAAGGGCGCGGCCGTCGCCGCGGAGAAGCTGGCCACCGCCTCCGAGAAGGACAAGGCCTTCTACCTCGGCAAGATCGCCGCCGCCGGGTTCTTCGCGGACAACGTCCTGCCGGGCGTGGCCGTGCAGCGGCAGCTCGCCGAGTCGGTCACCAACGAGCTGATGGAGCTGCCGGAAGAGGCGTTCTGATCCCGCCGCCCGCTTCTATGCTGGGGCAATGACCGCTAGACCGTCCTTGGACCGCTCCCACACCGACGACCTGATGGCGTTCCTCGCCGCCTCCCCCACCCCGTACCACGCGGTGGCGAACGCGGCCGAGCGGCTGGAGAAGGCCGGCTTCCGCCAGGTCGCCGAGACCGAGGAATGGGACGGTTCGCACGGCGGGAAGTACGTCCTGCGCGGCGGCGCCATCATCGCCTGGCACGTGCCGCAGAACGCCGCACCGCACACCCCGTTCCGGATCGTCGGCGCCCACACCGACTCGCCCAACCTGCGCGTCAAGCCGAGCCCCGACAGCGGCTCGCACGGCTGGGCGCAGATCGCGGTGGAGATCTACGGCGGCGTGCTGCTCAACTCGTGGCTCGACCGGGACCTGGGCATCGCAGGCCGGCTCACCCTGCGCGACAGGAGCACCCGGCTGGTCGACGTCGACCGGCCGCTGCTGCGCGTACCCCAGCTCGCCATCCACCTCGACCGGCAGGTCAACGAGGGCATGACGCTGGACCGGCAGAAGCACATGCAGCCGGTGTGGGGGCTGGGCGGGGCCGAGGACGGCGCCCTGATCGCCTTCCTGGCCGAGGAGGCCGGGCTCGACGCGGACGCGGTCGTCGGCTGGGATCTGATGACGCGCGACGTCCAGCCCCCCGCCTACCTCGGCCGCGACGGCGAACTGCTGGCCGCCGGCCGCCTGGACAACCTGCTCTCGGTGCACGCCGGGACGGCCGCGCTGGCCGCGGTCGCGGGCGCCGAGCTGCCGTACATCCCGGTGCTCGCCGCCTTCGACCACGAGGAGAACGGCAGCCAGGCCGACACCGGCGCCGAAAGCCCGCTGCTGGGCAACGTGCTGGAGCGGTCGGTCTTCGCCCGCGGCGGCTCCTACGAGGACAAGGCGCGCGCCCTGGCCGGCTCGGTCTGCCTCTCCTCCGACACCGGCCACGCGGTCCACCCCAACTACGCCGAGCGCCACGACCCGGGCCACCACCCGCTGCCCAACGGCGGCCCGATCCTGAAGGTCAACGTCAACCAGCGGTACGCCACCGACGGCGCAGGGCGGGGGATCTTCGCTGCCGCGTGCGAGCGGGCGGGCGTGCCGTGGCAGACGTTCGTCTCCAATAACGCGATGCCGTGCGGCACGACGATCGGCCCGATCACGGCGGCCCGGCACGGGATCACCACGGTCGACATCGGGGTGGCGATCCTGTCGATGCACTCCGTGCGTGAACTGTGCGGCGTGCGGGACCCGTTGTGGCTCACCCTGGCGCTCCAGGCGTTCCTGGCCGGGTGACCCGGCGGCCTCTCGCAGGTCCGCATGGCGCGTCCCGGCCCGGGTAGGCGCAGCCCCAACGAGCCCGGAAAGCCAACGTCACTACGGAAGGCGGCATCATGGGCATCGGTGGATGCATCGGTCTGATCGCGGTGGGGGCGATCCTCACCTTCGCGGTCGACTGGCACCTGAAGGGGGTCAACCTGGGCCTCGCCGGCCTGATCATGATGGGGGTCGGCTTCATCGGCCTGGCCGCCTACGTGAGCATCTTCAAGCGGCGCCGGGTGCAGCCGCCGAGCCCGGCCGCACCCGTCGTCGACGTCGAGGAGCACCGCTTCTGACGCCTGCCCGCTCAGGCGTCGAGCCCCGCCAGCACCAGGGGAAGCCGGGTGGCGCCGCCGTCCGCCAGCCGCACCGGGACACCCCAGTCCTGCTGGTGGACGTGGCAGGCGGGGTACTCGACCGAAGGGTCGTCGTCGCAGGAGGCGGCCATCGCCGACACGTGCAGGACGCCTTCGCCGACGGCCGGGTCGAGGACCAGTTCACGGCTGAGGTCGGTGCCGGTGCCCGCGCCGGAGGCGATCAGCTCCGGCGGCGTCGACGAGACCAGCAGGCGGGTGGAGGGGCCGTAGCGGTCGTCCAGCTTCTGGCCGCTCGGCGCGGTGAAGACCACCGCCAACTCCAGCCTCCCGGGAGCGACTTCGGTCGCCGGGCGCTGGGTGCGGTGCGCGGCGGCCTCGACCCTTACCGCCTCCTCCGGCAGCCGCAGCCGGGGCAGCCGGTGGCGGGCGGACTCCACGACCACGATGTCGTCGCCGAGGAGCACGGCGTCGGACGGCTCCCGCAGATCGGTCGCGAGCGTGGTGACCTCGCCGCTCGCCGGATCGTAGCGGCGCAGCGCGTGGTTGTAGGTGTCGCACACGGCCACCGAGCCGTCGGGCAGCGCGGTGACGCCCAACGGGTGCTGGAGCAGCGCCTGTTCGGCGGCGCCGTCACGATGGCCGAAGTCGAACAGGCCGGTCCCGACGGCGGTGCGGATCTCGTAGTCCCCGTCGGCGTCGCCGGAGCCGACCGCGTACCGCAGGGCGGAGGTCTCGGAGTCGGCGATCCACAGCCGCTCGCCCGCCGCGGCGAGCCCGGAGGGCTGGGCGAACCAGGCCTGCCGGGCGGGCCCGTCGACCAGTCCCTCGTTGGTCGTGCCGGCCGCCGTCTCGACCGTCCCCGTCGCCGGGTCGTACGTCCACAGCTGGTGGACGCCGGCCATGGCGATCCACACCCGCTCCTGCCACCAGGCGACGTCCCAGGGCGAGGAGAGGGCGACCTGCCGGGCCGGTCCCGAGGTGGGCGAGCCCTGCCACCACTGCTGCCCGGTGCCGGCCAAGGTGGTCACCTCCCCGGTGGCCGGATCGACGCGGCGCAGCGCGTGGTTGACGGTGTCGGCCACCACCACGGCGCCGTCCGGCAGCAGCGCGAGGCCCTGCGGCTCGCTGAACCGGGCCTGCTCGGCTGAGCCGTCGGCGAGACCGCGCTCGCCCGAGCCGATCCGGCGCACGACCGTCTCGCCGTCGGGCGCGAGCTCGACGAGGGCGTGCCGGGTGGAGTCGGAGACGAGGAGGTTGCCGGACGGCAGCAGCAGCGCCTTGCCGGGGAAGCGCAGATCGGTCGGCTCCGGCTCCGGCGGCACGTAGGGGCCATCGCCGCGGCGCAGGGTGCCCTTCGCGGCGTGCTCGGCCTCCAACTCCTCGACGAGGGTCGCGATGGCGTGCGCATGGCCCTCGCCGGCGTGCTGCGCGACGACGTACCCTTCGGGGTCGATGACGACCAGCGTCGGCCAGGCCCGCACCGCGTACTGCTTCCAGGTGGCGAGCTCGGGGTCGTCCAGCACCGGGTGGTGCACGCCGTAGCGCTCGACGGCGTCGAGGACGGCGGCGTGGTCGGCCTCGTGGACGAACTTCGGGGAGTGCACCCCGACGACCACCACGGTGTCCCGGTGCTTCTCCTCCAGCTCACGCAGCTCGTCGAGCACGTGCAGGCAGTTGATGCAGCAGAAGGTCCAGAAGTCCA
>CAYNNX010000589.1:0-3896 GCA_964398515.1 uncultured Streptantibioticus sp.
TTCGGCGGAAACGATCACGGTCGGCTGCGCCGCGGTGCCCGCTCATCCGGTGTGGGGCGGTCCCAGCCGTGGATGTGTGGCTGAGGGACGAGCTCGGGCCGCCAGGGCGGGCACAGCTCGGCATCACGCTCACGGGGCTGGTCGGTCACGGGTTCGAGTCTAGGGAATGCGTCATTCCGGGCCGCACCCTTGTCGCTGCCCCGCCTTACGCTGGTGGCGTCCCCGCTGCCGGCGCTCGGGGCGGCCGTGACCCCGCCAACTGCGCGAGCGGGGAAAGGCAGCTTCCCTGCTTCCCTGCCATCTGCCGGTGTCCTCTGCGAGCATGCCGCGGCACAGGGGAAGGAGGGAGCATGGGTAACGGCTACGGCACCTGCACGTGGTGCAAGTACGGGAACCATCAGCAGTGCGATCGGTCAGGAGCACCTTGCGACTGCCAGGACCGCGGTCACCGCTAGAGAGTTCCGTCCTCGACGGCGCCCTGCGGCTTCTGCGGCAGGGCGTCTGCGTTTCCTAGGCCGCGATGACGTACTGCGTCCCCTGCGCTGTCTTCCATGCTGCGACCCACTCCCGCTGCCAGTGGGCCAACTCCAGCCGCTCGGCCGCCGACAACCGACGCCGCCGGGTGGTCAACGCCCGGATCTGGGCCTGAGCCCGCGCCAACCTGGCCGCCACACACGGCACAGGCGCCACCACAGGCCCACACAGCGAATCCATGCCTGAATCGTAGGCGCCGTCACTGACAATCCGCCCGGGCGACCACCGGTTGGTATATGCCGGGTCAGTTGATGCGCTCTGCACCCTCCGGCCACACCACATCCACCGGAATCCCCAACGCCCGCGCCTCCACCACGACATCCGCGGTACCGCCGCCTTTCGGCCCGGGCGGCTGCCCGTTCCACACCGCCACCAGCCGGTCAGCGCGTCCCAGCACCTCCCGGTTCGCGGCCTCGTAGGCCGCCCGGTTCGCCGACTCGTGCGGCATCACCACCACCTCATCGGCCGCATCCATGAGCCGGTCGAACAGTGGGGCGTGGTCGGGCTTGACCTTCGCCTCCCGGTAGTCCTCCGACGGCAGCACGACGACTAGGCGCCCGCCGGCCTCCAGCACAGCCTCCGCGAACAAGCTGTCGGAGCCGCGGGCGATACACGACACCCCGACCAGGTCGGTATAGGCGGCCAGTAGGCCGCGGAGAGCGGCCCGCACCAGCGGCACCGACGCCTCGCTCAGGTCCATGTGTCCGGTCACGGCAAGAGTGGGCACCAGCGAACTCCCAGGTCAGTCGGCGAGCTGTTCGCGGATCCTAACGCGCGCCTCCCGCACCCGAGCGGACGCGCCGTGACCAATCGTGTATGCGTATAGATCCGCCAGGCCCTCCCGGACCCGGCCGGACTGCACCGCGGACGCCGCATCCACCGCCCCATGCGCCTCGTCGCACGCACTCGCCAGATCACCGACCAGGAAATAGACCTCCGCCAGGCCGATCCGGTCCAGGGCGTTACTGCGCCCAGCCTCGACCGGCCGTACAGCGATCGCCTGCCGGATCTGCTCCCCAGCCTCCTCCGCATGCTGCCGCGGATCCTGCCGGGCCAGCTCCAGCAACCGGCCACCCGTCACCCCGGCGAGCTCGGCGCCGTCGAAGTAGGCGATCCAGTACGGCTCATCCGTGCCAGCCTCGGCGAGGTCGGCCCGTGCCTGCTCGGTCGCCCGCCGGAACGCCGCCGTCCTCCCCATCGCCGCGAGCGCCCACGCCTCCCGGGTGTGCAACATGGCCCGCACCCGCGGCCCCGTCTCACCACGCGTGCCGTCCTGCGCGAGCCGCACAAGTTCGAGGGCATCCTGCGGCCGGTTGGCGTACAGCATCTGCCGGGCCATGCCCGCCAGCACGTTCGCGCCCCACACCCGGTCCCCGGCGGCATGCGCGGCACGCAGCGACATCCGGTAATAGTCCTGGGCGCGGCGCTGCAGCCCGGAATCCCACGAAATCGTCGCCGCGGTCCCGGCAAGCTGCGCGAGGACCCGGTACAGGCGCTGCTCCACAGCGGGCGCCTGCTGCTCCCGCAGGATGCCCGCGACTTCACTCAACTGGTCGAGGACGGCTTTACGGCGCAGGCCGCCACCGTAGCGGTGGTCCAACTGCTCAACGTCGCGGGCACCGAGCCGTCCCGGGCGGCGCCGGGCGCCGGCTGCCGTGGCGGGGTGCATCCACCCTTCGAGGGCGTCGAGGAGTGCCGCGCCGCAGGTGGCGGTCGCGGCGAGGGCTCGGGCGAGCGCACGTCGATCCATCATCAAATCGTTCCGGGTGAGCTGGTCGGCGAGTTCGACCGTTGCCTCGGCCTGCCACGGGTTGTCGGCCGGGGAAGGCGCGGGCGGTTCGGTCGTTGCAGGGGCGGCGTCTTGCTGCTGCTCCCACGGTCGGGGGCGAGGCCCAGCATGCAGCCGGGGATGTGGAGCCCGTCGGCGATGCGTACCAGTACCTCGTAGGAGGTGACTTGGGTGCTGCCACTGATGATGGTGGACACCTTGCCGGGTGTGAGCCCGCAGGCGTTCGCGATGCGGTTCTGGGACAGCCCTGCGTAGCGTTTGATGAGCCGGAAGGCCTCGGCGAAGTCGTGCTCGGCGAGGGCGTGCTGGAGGTCTGGACTGGTCAGAACCTCGGGCGGAATGCAGGCGTCGCTCATGGGGCGGTTCCCGTCTCGCGCGGGCTCAACTACGGGGAGCCACCAGCGTATTACCGCTGCGGTAACACGTGCCGGTACTACTGCCGGAAAGCGGAACACCCGACCCTCAAAGCGTGAGCAGAGTCAGCCACCTCGACTGGATCCCGCCGGACTCCCCGGCAGACCAGAGCATCCAGATGCGCCCGGCCAACCGCGACTGGGACGCGATCCGCGTACCCGTCTGTCATGCCCAGGCGACGATAGACGCGCTCGGCAGCGACTGCGGGGCGGTGCTGTGGGATACGTGGGGCGGCTGCGTCTACTGGCTCGTGCCCGTCGGCACCGCCGCCACATGGGACCTGCCGGGTACGCGTGCCTGCGGTGCCGCGCAGCACGTGGCGATCCCCTCTCTCAGCCACCGCTCCCGGCCGGGCCTGCACTGGCTGATCCCGCCATCGCGGGAGCGGTGCCTCACCGACCCCGAGCTGCTGCGGGGCGCCGTGCGCGCGGCTGTAGAGGCGGCTTTCGGCCCCCGCCGTGTGTCATGACCCGCACCACCCAGCCGGAGATGCTGCCGCACTGCCGCCTCGCTACCACGCTGCCGGAGTACGCCGACGAGCACCAGCGCTGCCCCGGCAACGCGGAGGTGCGGATCGCCAGCGAACATCCAGAGCTCCAGATCCCGGTCCTCACCTACCGGTGCGACTGCACCTGCCATGCCGCGGGCGTGTCCGAAACCGGCGTGTCCGCCCGGTGACCCTCAGCGGAAGGATGCCTGGGGCAAGTTTCCGCTTGATCAGCGGGCGACGGCAGCACCTCACGCCAGGCCCCCATATAAATCGAATACACGTTCACATGGCGGTTGCCGTTGAGTGCTTTTTTGGGCTCGTTGGGCGTCTACCCCCATAGCCGTGCCGGCCCTTGTACCGGTTGGTCCCGTCGTCGGGGCCCGGCACTGAGCGCGCCCCTCTCCCGCGGCTGGAGGGGGCGCGTGCTCTGTGCGGCCGGCGCTGACCTGCCGAAACACCTTGATCATTTGGGAGACGAATGGGAGACGCGGTCCCGCAGGGAGACCGTACTGAGGCTGTAGGCAGACCGTAGGCGGACCGTACGGGTAAGGCGAAAAGCCCTGGCCAGAGAACTATCTGACCAGGGCTTTCAATGCTGTTGCGGCTGCTCACCGCGGTGCCCCCAGCAGGATTCGAACCTGCGACACCCGCTTTAGGAGGGCCTCCGGG
>CAYNNX010000590.1:0-3892 GCA_964398515.1 uncultured Streptantibioticus sp.
GAATTCCACCACACTATCGGTCACGACTAATGTCGCCGACCCGCTCAACCCTTCCAAGGGTGCCGTCGTACCGTTCGGCTTCTCCACCGATGGAAAATGGGCGTGGCCGCTGTACTGGGGCTACTTCGTTCGGGAGTACGGCGTTGCCGTCCCTGAAGACTTCATCTGGCATGCACGAGAGGTCAATTTCTCCCCGTCGAAGCTGACCATGGGCCAACTTGACCGCGTCAGCGAAGAGCTGGACCGCCAGCTCTCGGGGAACAAGGTCACATACTACGCAAAGTTCAGCGACGAATACTCGCCCAGCAACCCAAGCGGCATTGTCCGTCGTCGGGTTGTTGAAGGCGTGGGATACGACGAGGCCTTCACTCGAAACCTGCGCTGGGAGCCTACTGAGTACCTCAGGCTCTACGAGCTGGGGCATAACGAGGTGGATCATGTGGAGATCACCGAGGCGGAGGCAAACGCATTCACCGAGGCCGTCACCCGGGAAGTCAACGCGCAGCGCAATCAGTAGGCTACGACCATGGCATACCTGACTCTTGCCGAGGTCGAGGCCCTGGCCCGGCAGGTGCATGCGGACCAGGTCGACAAGGCGGGCAGGCCCTACGCCGAGCACCTGGCTGCGGTTGCCCGAGGTGTCGCCGAGCGGGGCGGGTCGGAGGAGCAGGTTGCCGCGGCGTGGTTGCATGACGCGATCGAGGACGACGCACTCTCCATGGAGTGGCTGGCCGACGCTCCCTTGTCGCAGTGGACCAAGGACATAATCCTTGCGGTGACCAAGCGCCCTGGGGAGCCTCTGGAGGACTACACCGCACGTATCTTGAACACACCGGGTGCCTTGCTGATCAAGAAGTCCGACTTGGCGCACAACGCGGATCCGAAGCGTCTCGCGGTTCTCGATCCGGCCACTCGCGACCGGCTGACGGCGAAGTACGCCCGGGTTCGCGGACTCCTCGGGTTGCGTGCGGACTGATGGCACAGGATAAAGATGCGAGCACCAGAGCCACTCCGACGAACACTCCAGCAAGCTTCCCGCGCGAGCACCCGCCCATTGCAACCCGCGGCCCAACACCCGCCCCTTCCTGCCGCGGCACAGACCCGGAACGAGACCCGGCTGCACCGGCACGAGAAACTGCCGAAGAAGACATGGAGATATTCATACTTACCTCGAATGAGAGGATTTCCGACCTACCAGCCGATGGATTCACCTGCCCCAGCGCAGGTGGCGCCGAAAGGCGCACGCTGCTGCGCCTATATCGCCGCCGGATGCGCGACGACCAAGCCCTGCACCTCGGTCACCCGCACCGGGACCTGTGATGTCGACCGCAAGCCCGGGATCGTGCCGCCCTTGCCGCCGCCCTGCCATACCACGTTCCACACCACCGTCGCGGTCACCGTGAACGCCTCACCCGGCTCTCCAGCCGACGGCCGCCGATACACATATCCGCAATCCGGAGACACCGACGCCGCCGGATACCGCACCGAATAAGGCGTCCCCGGCCCGGCACATGCCGTGGAGCCCCCATCACCCATCGACCACAGCACCCGCTGAGGAGTCGCCGTAGCCGTCACCACGACGCCAGGAACCTCGGCAGTCTTCGATACCGGCCGCCACTCAGCCTGTTCAATCCACAACCACGTCGGCACGCGAACGACCTGCGCAGCATTCACATCCGGATTCATCCGGATCAATGGCGAAGGCAACTCCAGCTGACTCACCGCCTGCCGAGCAACCACTTCCGGCGAGGGCCGATCGTTATCGCCGACCCCGGACTTCGGATCGGGAGCCCGATACCCGCGCATCAGACACGTACCGCTCAGATTGGCCACCCAGCAATCCGACGGCAAAGACGCCACTGAGCCAAAGGAACGTCCGGGATCTGTAGGTCTGCTCTCGCCGGCGCGAACTTGTGGCGACTCAGCACGAACCGGCGCCGCCGCCCCTGCTCGGTCGGCGGGCTGCCCTGCGGTAGCAGCCATCACCTGGCATTGCGCTCCCTCGCATCCGACTTGAGACAGCGTGCCTCCACGGCCGTCAGCGACTGCGGGAGTAACTAGGGGAAGGACCCCAACTGCCACCAGGCAGGCCTTGAAGATGAGGCGACCGCCCGGAGTCACGGTCAGCACGAGCCGACCGCCCCGAGATACAGCTTCACAACCTTCCAGCCATCCCTGGTGTGCTGGACGGTGGCCTTCGTGTCGTAATGGCCACCAGGAACATCGTTCTTCAGCGTCCCGTCAGCCTTGTAGATCAGCCACCGTGTGTCGTCGAAGCAATCCTGAATCTGCACTAGAGAGGGGTCCCTCGGCGGCTCCGCAGACACCACACGCGGCGACACCGAAACGGTGCCCTTGGCTACGACCCCGTCATGGCGATCTTTTGACAAGCCGTACTTCAGCAACTGCAGTGCCGCCCCTGTGGCGTGATCACTCAAGCGAGGCGAGTCAACGTCGGCCGTTCTACCGGCTTGCTCCATGTCGACCCACATACTTCTGTACGTCGCAACTGCGGCCTCCGTTCCCGAGGCGCCTTCGGCTGTCGGCGACACGCTGACCGGGTCGCGTTGCGGGACTGGAGATTGTCTCCCGGCTCCTTCACCACATGCGGCGACCATCAAGCCGGCAGCCAAGCAAGCTGCGGTCGAGAAGCGTGATGACCTCAGACGTCGCCGCACCCTCATCACCCCCGCCATCCGATGGGCCACCCAAAGCAACAGAGCGCTTACTTTAAGTGACATCACTGTGCTGTCGTCAACCCCAACAGGAGGTGAGAGCCCGCCGCTTCACCAATTTCCCACATTCGAGGGACGGACCGGCGGGCTCGCCGCGGCTCCAGCGAGGGTGAGCACTCTCCGAGTCGACCGCAGGACGCTGACTCAGCGAGTGGTGTATCGCTCCGCATTCGCAGACGGGATCGCCATCCAAGCGGCCTTGGTCCCATCACCCGGGAGACGAAAGCCCCATGCACCGTTTGTCAACCGATGCACGATGTACAAGCCACGACCTCGCTCGGCCATGCGCGCCGACAGCGCTTCGAGCCCGCCACCCCGATCCTCCGGGTCCGGATCGATCAAGCCTCCTGGGGGGAAGGCTGGGATTTCCGGAATCTCGGGGCTGTAGTCGTAGACCTCGCACATGAGATCCTTTGCCGTCGCTCGCAGGGTGATCTCGTACGGGCCATGGGCGTGCTCAGTAGCGTTCGCCACGAGTTCGGAGGCAGCCAACAGAACGTCTTCGATGATGTCCTCTGGCACGGCCAGTACTTTGAGGGCCCCGCGCAGGGCCACACGAGCACGTCTTGCGGGAGCGGGGGTGACCTTGGTCCAAGCGAATACCAACCGCGGGCCCGTTGAGTAGACCACCTTCCTCATCAGCCGACCCTCCGGGCAGCGTGCCTCCCGTGCGCACTTCGGCGATGCCGACCGCGGCCAGGTACGAGGTGAGCACGTGCGCGACCCAGCATTAGAGGCGTATCGAGCATTGCCGGAGTGAGCACCAAAACGGCAGTGAACAGCAGTGGGAGCACCGCAGTGACCTTCCGTGCCATCGCGAATCCGGGCACGACTACGACACCGTGCACCCGGTGTTGAGGGGCACGACCGGGCAGCGACGTCATTGCCCGGATACCGACGTGGTACGAGTCGTCGAGAGCGTTGAGCACGGGTTCCGCTTCGCATACGAATCGGCTTACGGTGCGACCGTCCAGCTGAAATGCGTACGCCACGGAGGCCACGATGCGCCGTCCCAACATGGTTCTCGCCGAGCATCTGACTTGTGCTGGATGGCGCCCATCGCACCTGGTGACCGCCGTCAATGATCTGCTGGGCGACGGCTATCTGAGCCGCTCCGCGGTTTCGGAGTGGCTCCACGCCGGCCGGGTGCCGCGCGA
>CAYNNX010000591.1:0-3888 GCA_964398515.1 uncultured Streptantibioticus sp.
TGTGGCACTGGTCCATGATTCGCCGCTGCGCCGGTCAAGCCATGGTGGCGAGCGTTCGCCATGCGTTCCAGGTGTCGAGTCGCTGCCGGTAGGCGGCTTCGACGACGGGATAGGGGTATGCGCCGAGGAAGAGCCGCAGGGGTGGTTCCTCGGTGTCGACCAGTTCGAGGATGACGTCGGCGGTGGCCTGGGGATCCTGTGGTGCGCGGGCGGTGGCGCCCACCCGGCGTGCCTCACGGATCGGTTCGTAGGCGGCGATAGGTTCGGTGTGCACCGCAGATACGCCCGACCAGTCCGTGCCGTAGGGTCCTGGCTCGACGATCGTGACGTGGATGCCGAGCGGACCGACTTCCTGGGCAAGTGCTTCGCTCATCCCCTCCAGCGCCCACTTGGAGGCGTTGTACAGCCCGAGGGTAGGGAAGGCGGCGAGACCGCCGAGGCTGGACACCTGCACGATGTGCCCGCTCTGCCGGGCACGCAGGAACGGCAACGCAGCCTGCGTCACCCACAGCGGACCGAGCAGGTTCGTGTCGAGCTGGGCGCGGGCCTGCTCCTCGGTGGTCTCCTCGACCATGCCGAACAGGCCGTAGCCCGCGTTGTTGACGACCACGTCGAGGTGGCCGAAGCCGTCGGCGGCCCGCTGTACGGCGGCGGTGGCGGCAGCCCGGTCGGTGACGTCGAGGCGGAGCGGGAGGACGCGGTCCCCGTAGGCGTCGACGAGGGGTTGCAGGGATTCGGGGCGGCGTGCCGTGGCGGCGACGCGGTCCCCGCGGGCGAGGGCGGCAGCCGCCCAGATCCGGCCAAAGCCGCGGGACGCGCCCGTGATGAACCAGGTCTTCATGCCTCCATCCTTCGCGGTCCACCGGCCCGCAGCCAGCACCCCGGCAGGGTTACCCTCCAGCCATGGCGATCGACAACCTCCTGGGGGAGTTCCTGAAGGCCCGGCGGGGACAGGTCCCGCCCTCGCACGTCGACCTGCCCGCCCCTGCCCCGGGTCGGCGCCGGGTCGCGGGGCTGCGCCGGGACGAACTCGCCCGGCTGGCCGGTATCAGCGAGCCGTACCTGACCCGGCTGGAACAGGGAGTTGACCGGAACCCGTCACTGCAGGTACTGCAGGCGCTCGCGCGGGCGCTGGAACTGGACGCCGACGCCTTTGCATACATGAGCGCGCTCGCCGCCCCCGACCCCATACGACCTCCGGAAACCGAAGTCACCGCGGACGTGCACCAGTTGCTCGACGCGTGGGCGGACAGCCCGGCGTACGTGCGCAACCGGCGGTTCGACGTGCTGGCCTCGAACAAGCGGGCCCGCGCGCTCGCCCCGATGTATAAGCCCGGGCACAACCTGGCCCGGGACATGTTCCTCTCCCCCGAAGTCCGTCGGCTGCTCCCGGACTGGCCTCAGATCGCCGCGCAGACCGCTGCGGCCCTGCGCGCCGAGGCCGACCCGCTTGATCCCGGGACCGCACGGCTCGTCGCCGAGCTGGAGGCCGACGAGGACTTCCGCAGTCTGTGGGCACGGCACGACGCGCGGCCCTCCCGCGACGAGCTCAAACGGTTCGCGCATCCGGTCGCCGGGGAGCTCTCCCTGCGACGCCAAGCACTCACCGCCCGCGGCGCCGAGCAACAAGTGATCATCGTCTACCAGGCGGCTCCCGGAAGCCCCTCCGCAGCCGCCCTCGCCCGACTTCTCTGACGTGGGTGTCTGCCGTGGCGCGCCGGCGCGGTGCCGAGTGCGCCTCCGGGCTCCCGAATACACCCGCGGTCTCACGGCGCCTCGGCCGCCGGTCACCGCCGCCGCGCATGAAATTGCGGCCCAGGACACGCAACCAGAACAAGGCGACGGAACACGCCCCCCGGCCCGGCCGGCGTTTCTCCACGCCCGCGAAAGCCACGGCCCGCGTCTGCCGCGGAACGCCCCCGCCTTCTGCTGCACCTCGGCCACGGCACCCACGTCGTCGCCGTCCTCACCACGCAGTCGAAAAGCGGCGAGCCGGAGCACACCAAGACCGTGTCGAGCACCGCTCCCCAGGCCCGTCCCGCGCCTGAATCCCCGCCGCAGCGAGCCCGACGGGGGTTCCTCACCTCTCAGGGGCGAGTTTGAACATCCGGGCGATCTGCACCGGACCGTCGCCGGACTTGGCCCGGGCGTGTGCCCGTCCGCTCACCACCGCCCGGGCTGCGTTCTGCGCATCGAGCGCGTCCGGCACCCCCGGCACCCCACCGATTCTCTCCCCTCTCACGGCAAAGGGGCATGACCCGTTCTCGACCGTCCCGGGCACGCCACAACGCGGTGATCGCGGGCTCGTCGGAGACGTCCGCGGCTCGCGTGACGATCGTCGAGCCAGCCGGGGCGCCGACGGCAGCCGCTTTCAGTGTGTCCTCGGTCCGCTCGACAGCGATGACCGTCGCGCCTTCGCGTCCGTCGCGGAAGAGTCCTCCGGTGGGCCCGTCGGAGCCCAGGGTGGCGGCCCAGACGACGCCGCGGGCCCTTTCGGCGGCCGGGCGGTCGTTGTACTGACCGTCACCCGGCCAACGGAATACGGCGACCACACGGTCAGGCCCAGGAATCGGCCGCGCCGACCCTTGGCGGAAGTCGCCGTCAGGCTGTGCCGGGTCGTCCGGCCGGCTTGCGCAGCCGCCCTCCGCAGGGTTCGGCATGAGCGCGGTTCCGGGACGGGCACCGTCGGGCCCCTTATGTCCAGCCGGGGCGATTGAGAAAGTCACCGATCAGTTCGGCGACTTCGGTGCGATGGGTGCTCAGGGCTCCGCGCGCCCCAACGGTGTGCAGCCGGGCGCTGGGGATTGCTGCGGCGAGGCTCTCGGCGACTTCGACAGAGTGGAACGGATCGTCTCTGTGAGTGATGACCAGGGTCTTGGCAGTGATGCGAGCCAGGACCGTGGAGTCGGGAACCGGGACGAAACCGGAGACGTTGCCGAGCAGGTCCGGGATGCGTTGTTCGGTCAGCGAGCGGGCGCGCCTGGCCAGTGCCGGGCTGTGGTGGAGACCGTCCGGGGTGCTGGTGCGCAGCAACTCGAGCATCCCGTCGGCGTCGCCGGCGCGACCGGCGGCGAGACAGGCGTCGTAGTGCTCGCGTATCGATGACGGGGCAAGCCGGTCCAGGGTGAAGGGCAGCACCAGCACGGCACGGCGCAGGATGTGGGGGTGGCGGGCGAGCAGGCGCAGCAGCGCCGAGGTGCCCAGGGAGATGCTGACTGCCTGGGCGGCGGCGTGCGCGGTGAGCATGTGGTGCAGACAGCGGGCCAGTTGGTTCAGGTTCAGGGGGCCGCGCGGCCGTGGTGAGGTGCCGTAGCCAGGAAAGTAGAAGTGGATCCTGCGCCCGGTCACGTGCTTTCCGATCGCGGTGGTCTCGGCGATCGAACCGTCGGCACTGTGGGCGAACACGGTGGTCGGCTGGCCACCCTCCTCCGTGACGACCTCGAGCGAAGGCGACCCGTCGGGCGCGGGAAGGCTGGGCATCGATTCGGCTGCCAATGGGTGCTCTCCAGGGGGGCGGTGCCGGATCAGCCGAGTGGCTTGGCGCTTCTGCGGGAGTGTGTCCCGTAACGCCGATTCCGCTCGTCTGTGACTGGCTCAAGCGGGCGACGACCCCACAGTGTCCACCGCCAGTGGGCCGCCGAGTCCCTTGCGCGGAGGTCCGTCCTGTACGTCCGGCCGGCGGCTGACGGCTCCGGGACTCCCGCGCCATCGACGACGCAGTGGCGTCAACCACACCGCGTCGGTGCCGCGCTGCGTCCGTCTCGGGTCCGTGAGGGGCACCTTTCACCTTGGGGGCTGCTGACGTGAGGGGCAACTCGCGGGACGGTGGCCAGGGTGGTCACCGACCCGACAAAGAACGACGCGCCCTGGCCGAGGTCGGTTCGAACC
>CAYNNX010000592.1:0-3052 GCA_964398515.1 uncultured Streptantibioticus sp.
CGTGCAGGTCGAGGAAGACGGGCGTGCCCAGCAGCGCCTCGATGTGCTTGCGGGACTTGGTGCCGTCGTCCTTCAGACGGGCGCCCTTGGGGCCGATGACGATCCCCTTCTGGCTGGGGCGCTCGATGTAGACGGTGGCGTGCACGTCGAGCAGCGGCCGGTCCGCCGGGCGCCCCTCGCGCGGCAGCATCTCCTCCACCACTACCGCGATGGAGTGCGGCAGCTCGTCGCGTACGCCCTCGAGCGCGGCCTCCCGGATCAGCTCGGCGACCATGACCTGCTCGGGCTCGTCCGTCAGGTCGCCCTCGGGGTAGAGCGCGGGCCCCTCGGGCAGCAGCGGGACGAGCAGGTCGGCCAGGAGATCCACCTGGCCGGCCCCTCGCCCGCCACCGCCCTTGGCCGAGGGACCGCGTCCCGCGCCCTCTTCTGCCGCGACCGCCGAGACGGGCACGATCTCCGCCCACTCGATCCCCAGCTCCCGGCCCAGCTGGTCGGCGGCGATGAGCTGCTCGGCGAGGCGCTCGGAGTCGACCAGGTCGGTCTTGGTGACCACGGCGATCTTGGGCGTCTTCTTGATCCCGGCGAGCTCCTTGGCGATGAACCTGTCACCGGGGCCGATCTTCTGGTCGGCGGGCAGGCAGAAGCCGATCACGTCGACCTCGGCCCAGGTGGTGCGGACCACGTCGTTGAGGCGCTCGCCCAGCAGGGTGCGCGGCTTGTGCAGGCCGGGGGTGTCCACCAGCACCAGCTGCGCGTCCGGGCGGTGCACGATGCCGCGCACGGTGTGCCGGGTGGTCTGCGGGCGGTTGGAGGTGATCGCGACCTTCGTCCCCACCAAGGCGTTGGTCAGGGTCGACTTCCCCGCGTTGGGACGACCGACGAAGCACGCGAACCCGGCCCGGTGCGCGGTCCGCTCGGCGGTCCCGGCGGCGGTCGGGTCGGTGGAGGAAGGAGCACTCATGCCCACCATTCTCCCTGATCCGCACCGCGGCCCCGACCGCCCGGCCGACGGCCCGGTCAGTCGACGCCCGCCGCCTTCCCCTCGTGCGCGAAGGCGGCGGGCGCGTCGTCGAGGCGGGCGAGCGCGACGGGTGGCTCTCGACGCCCTCGCAGGCCAGTGACATCCGCGACGTCCGCCCTCGCGACGTGCGCCCGAGGCGGCGGCTAGACCTGCGGCCTCGCGCGCAGCTCGCCGTCGGGGCCGGCCACCAGGACCGGGGTGCCCGGGCCGCCCAGGTCCCGCACTGCCGCCAGATCGGCCTCGGGGAGCTCCCCGGGCCGGGTCTCGGTGACCACCGCGGCCGCCTCCAGGGACTTCGCGCCGCTGGCCACGGCCATCGCGACGGCGGTCTGCAGCGCGCTCAGCCTCAGGCTGCTCAGCTCCACAGTGCCGGCGACGTAGGTGCGGCCCGTCTCGTCGCGGACGGCGGCGCCCTCGGGCACGCCGTTGCGGGCGCGGACCGAGCGGGCGAGCGTGATGATCTTGCGGTCTTCGGGGTCCACGGTGGCGGCATCGCTCATACGGGCGAGCATATGCGACCCGCCGGCGGCGAACCCGCGGCGCCTCGGGGGCTATTCGCCCTGCGCGGCGGTGGGGGTGTCCGCCGGGGTGCGGGCGTGCCGGGGCTCCACCAGGACCGTGCCGATGCGGTTGCGGCGGCCGGCGGTGGACTCGGCGGTGAGCCGCAGCCCGGTCGGGCGGTCCGGGTACGCGGCCTCCTCGGGGAGGTCGACGACGGTGCTGGCCCCCGGGATCGGCACCCGGCCCAGGGACTTGGCCAGCAGGCCGCCGACGGTCTCCACGTCCTCGTCGTCGAGCTCGACCCCGTACAGCTCGCCGAGGTCGCCGATGTCCAGCCGGGCGGTTACCCGGTAGCTGCCGTCGCCGAGGTCCTCCACGGGCGGCAGTTCGCGGTCGTACTCGTCGGTGATCTC
Source organism: uncultured Streptantibioticus sp. (assembly GCA_964398515.1). Taxonomy (GTDB): domain Bacteria; phylum Actinomycetota; class Actinomycetes; order Streptomycetales; family Streptomycetaceae; genus CAYNNX01. The sequence goes on from CAYNNX010000592.1 coordinate 1,936, forward strand.
CCCGACGATCTCCTCGAGGATGTCCTCGATGGTCACCAGGCCGGCCACCCCGCCGTACTCGTCGATGACGACGGCGACGTGGATGCGGTCCCGCTGCATCTCGCGCAGCAGGTCCCCGGCGTTCTTGCTGTCGGGGACGAAGGTGGCGGGGCGCATGGCGGCGGCGACGAGGTCGTTCTCCGCCTCCCGGTTGACGTGGACGCGGCGCGCGAGGTCCTTGAGGTAGACGATGCCGACGACGTCGTCCTCGTTCTCGCCGGTGACCGGGACCCGGGAGAAGCCGCTGCGCAGGGCGAGGGTGAGGGCCTGGCGGACGGTCTTGGTGCGTTCGATCACCACCAGGTCCGTGCGCGGCACCATCACCTCGCGCACGATCGTGTCGCCGAGTTCGAAGACCGAGTGCACCATGCGGCGCTCCTCGTCCTCGATGAGCGACTCCTTCTCGGCGAGGTCGACCAGCGCCCGCAGCTCCGCCTCGGAGGCGAACGGCCCCTGCCGGAACCCCCTGCCGGGGGTGAGCGCGTTACCGATGAGGATCAGCAGCCGGGGCAGCGGCCCCAGCACCCGGGCCAGCGGCAGCAGCACGTACGCGGCGGCCGTGGCCACGATCAGCGGGTGCTGGCGGCCGATGGTGCGCGGCGAGACGCCGACGGCGACATAGCTGACGAGCACCATCACGCCGATGGCGACGACCAGCACCTGCCAGAGGTGGTGGAAGTTGCGGTCGCAGACCACGGTGATCAGGACGGCGGCCGCCATCTCGCAGCCGACCCGGACCAGCAGCGCGAGGTTGAGATAGCGCGTCGGGTCCGAGGCGACCGCGAGCAGCCGGTCGCCGCCGCGGCGGCCGGCCCGCACCGCCTCCTCCGCCCGGAAGCGCGAGACGCGGGCGAGACCGGACTCCGCGCAGGCGGCGAGCCACGCGACGACGACCAGCAGGACGCTTGCGACGATCACGGCGGCCGCCGTCAGTGGGTGGTGGGGGCCGGGGAGGGCCCCTCGATGCCGCGCTGGGCGCGCCAGTCGTCGAGGATCGTCTTCTGCAGCCCGAACATCTCGGCCTTCTCGCCGGGCTCCTCGTGGTCGTAGCCGAGCAGGTGCAGCACGCCGTGGATGG
>CAYNNX010000592.1:3062-3885 GCA_964398515.1 uncultured Streptantibioticus sp.
GGAGCTCCTCGTCCATGGAGTGCTTGGTGGGCGCCTCCTCCCCCTGCTTCTTGGCGACCTCGGGGCAGAGCACGATGTCGCCGAGAAGCCCCTGCGGCGGCTCTTCGTCGTCCTTGGCCGGCGGACGCAGCTCGTCCATCGGGAAGGACATCACGTCGGTGGGACCGGGCAGGTCCATCCACTGCAGGTGGAGCTGCTCCATGGCGTCGGCGTCGACCACGATGACCGAGAGCTCGGAGAGCGGGTGGATGCGCATGCGCTGCAGCGTGTAGCGGGCGGCGTCGAGCACCGACTCTTCGTCGATCTCCCAGCCGGACTCGTTGTTGACGTCGATCGACATGTGCTGTGGTCTTTTACTTCCTGTTGCTGCTGCGGTTGTCGCCGTTGCGGCTGTCGTACGCCTCGTAGGCGTCCACGATCCGGCCGACCAGCTTGTGGCGGACCACGTCGTTGCTGGTCAGCATGGAGAAGTGGACGTCCTCCACGCCGTCGAGGATCTCCCGGACCTGGCGCAGGCCGCTCTTGGTGCCGCCGGGCAGGTCGATCTGGGTGACGTCACCGGTGATGACGATCTTGGAGTCGAAGCCGAGCCGGGTGAGGAACATCTTCATCTGCTCGGGGTTCGTGTTCTGCGCCTCGTCGAGGATGATGAACGCGTCGTTGAGCGTACGGCCGCGCATGTACGCCAGCGGTGCGACCTCGATGGTTCCCGCGGCCATCAGTCGCGGGATGGAGTCGGGGTCGATCATGTCGTGCAGCGCGTCGTACAGCGGGCGCAGGTACGGGTCGATCTTCTCGTAGAGCGTGCCGGGCAGGAAGCCGA
>CAYNNX010000593.1:0-1658 GCA_964398515.1 uncultured Streptantibioticus sp.
GGAGCTCCGTCGGGGAGGCGTTGCCCAGGCCGGAGGCGATCAGCCGGTCGGTCACCTGTGCGCCATCGAACAGTGGCCGTCCCGAGCTCTCGGACACGGCGGCGGGGAAGTCCGGGTGGCGCCGGCGCCAGGTGGACACGACAGGGCGCTTCACCCGGGCGAAAGTCGCAATATCGGACATCGATACCAGGAGGGGCAGCGGCGCTGGGGGGCGGAGCGCCGGGTCCGGCAGACCAGTGACCACGGTGCGCATCCCCCTCACCCGCTCAACTATCGTCTCATCAGCCGCTTCTGCAGTTGGGCCGGGCCCTGTCTCACGTCACGGCTCCGCTTGCAGCGGATTCACGCCCGACCGCCAAAAGACGATACGCCGATCCAGGAGACGTGAGTGCGCCTTCCTTTGATAATGGCGGTTATCAGACTCGTGATCGCATTCCACTCCCTCACTCCATCAGGCGCTCCCGCGGCCGAGAGCCGATGACGATCAGGACTCTTCACGCAGAACGGCCGTCCGCGGTTGCAGCGTCACAGCCCCATGGACCTGTTTCGTCCGGCTGCGTGATTCGTATCCGAAGTGCCGCTGGCCCCGGTGGAGATGCGCCAGAATGACGGATCAGTTTCCCGACTGAACAGCATTGAGGGGGTGGCAGCGGTAAATGGTCGAGCGCAGCCGCGGTGCAGCCGGAGCGAGGCAGCTCCGTTCCTCAACAGCCGTCTCGCCCACATGGGCGGGAGGACCGTCTTGCCGCAGAGTGCTCGCTGCGCGGCACACCCCCCGGCCGACAGCGTTCGGCTCCTCTAGGTCCGATGGTTGAGCGCATGGTCGCCGTCGGTGGGAAGGGACAGACACCGGAGCTCGTGGACGGACCGGGCTGGAGCCGTCCTGGGTTGGACGTCGCCGCGGGCCGTTATCCGCTCTCGGTGGAGCGGCATGTGATGCGCATGGTCGATCACCTGGTGCCCGGGGTGACCGCGGTGACTCCGCACGCGCGTTACTAGCACTTCACGGGCTGATCGCTGCGCAAGCCGATGCGGAAGACCTGACGGTTTCGGCCGCCCAGACTCTGCTGCGCCGCGCGGAAGTGGCGTTGGCCGCCGTGTCGTTCGCGCATCATCCGCAGACTCTGGAGTGGCTGCCGCGTGCTCATGGGGTCGATGCCCTGGCCCGGCGGCTGCACACCGGGACGGTCACCATGTCCGAGGCCGAGGTCCCGGGCAAGGACGGGTATGTACGCAACTCGTGGGGGTTCTGGGGACCGTACGCCGGATCCGAGGTCGCGCTCGGCGTCCTCGGCACAGGCTCCATGCCGGTTCCTGGACCGCGGCTCGAGACGACGGCACTACGAGCCGGACTGGGCGGGCTGCTCGAGCTGGCCGCCGAGGACACGCTGAACGTGGATGATCTCGCCTCTTTCGGGGACCGGCTGTGCGTGTGCATGGGCGGCGAGCACCCTGACGGGGCGTGGCTGGCGAACCTGATGTGCGAGCCCGGCGCGTCGGCCGAAGCAGGCTCCCGCTCGGCAACACGACGACAGACGATTCAGCTTCTGGCTCGTGTGGTCGCTACACATCCCGTCCGGCATTTCACCCGCGACATCGGTCATGTGCTCGCTTTCGGCGACTTCCTGACCACCGATGCCGTGACCAGCGGCATCGAC
>CAYNNX010000593.1:1668-3872 GCA_964398515.1 uncultured Streptantibioticus sp.
TGACAGACCCCGAACTGCTGATTTTGGATGAAGTGACCAGCGGCATCGACGCGGCTGGTGCCTGGCGCGGAGTGGTGCTGCGGAACTACTCCGTCGGAGCGTGGCGCCGCCTGTGGTCCTGGCTTGTGGCGCAGGTCGACGGGCTGCTACCGATCGAGGAAGTGGCCGACCGCTTCGCCGCGGAGCTGCCCGACATGACGGTGGACGCGTTCCTGTCCTCCCTTCCCACGACTCAGAGCACGACCGGTGCGCCGTTGCCCGCCGAGCACGACCTGCGGTGGGCGGATGATCCCTTGCCCCTCGCCGAGCTACGGGTGCTCGCCGCCGGCGCCCGTCGAGTGGACGAACTCACCGGTCGGGTCCGGGACACGTTCCTCGGCCAGCGCGGTGTCGAGCTCGGCCCGGAATGGGTCCAAAGGCGGTTTGACGAAGCCCGGCCCATGAAACTGCGCGACGTCGCCCGCCGACTCACCTACGACTTGGTGGCGCGGTCGCAGCGGATCGCGCTGGCCAAGGCCCGCCGACGCGCCGACGGCTCGCTGCGGCTACCGACCCGGCTGCATGAGCGCGGCGGACTTCTGTACCGGACCAGCCAGGAAGGGCGCGGTGACGTCGGCCTGCGGCTAGACCAGCTCGGGACCGTCCTGGCCACCTGCGGCGTACTGCACTACCACGACCAGCACTGGTCGGTGACCAGTATCGGGAGGGCTCTCGTTGAATGAGACCGCACCGGCGCCTGGAGTCGAGCCCCCGACCGCGTTCGCCTCGCCGCTGACCCTCATCCTCGACGAGGAGCGCACCAGCGGACACAGCCTGGAAGAAGCGCTCTTCCTCAGCTTCACCGCCGACCTCGGCTTCTTCGAGGAGGTCGCTCTCGGCATCACCCAGGCCACCGGCGCACGTGTCACCGTGGCGGGAGATGTCTCCATGGCCCGGAATGATCCCCGGTCCGTCCGGCGGGCCGGTCGCAGCTACCTCGCCGGTCTGGCGTACGCACACGGTGCCGCGTTCCACCCCAAGCTGATGGTTCTGGCCGGACCCGAGCACGCCACCATCGCCCTCGGCTCCGGCAACACCACCCTGGCAGGCTGGCAGGCCAACGCCGAGCTGTGGACGGTACTTCGGGTGGATGGCGACCAGAGTCCTGCCGCGATACCGGACCTCGCGGCATGGCTGCGCGACCTGTCGGAAAGGGTGAGGTTCTCCGCCGGTGTGCCACAGGCACTGGGTCGTGTCGCAGCGCTACTGGACCGGCTCCACCGCGACAGGACACCCACGGAGCCACAGGTCCGCGTCGTCAGCAGCCTGCGTTCACCCATCATCGATCAGCTGCCGCACGGGCCCGTCGACGAACTGGCCGTGTTCGCGCCCTTCCACGACCGGCGCTCCATGGCACTGCGGCAGCTGCTCGAGCGCTTCCGTCCGAGCCGGTTCACCGTCGCCTACCAGCCCGGACTCAGCGATCTCGACGGCCCGTCGGTCGCCGCCCTGGTGAAGGAGTACGACGGACGCGTCATCAGCGACAACGACCAGCGGTACCGCCACGGGAAACTCGTCGAGTGGGCCTCCGGCGGGCAGCGGTGGGCCCTGACCGGCAGCCCGAACCTTTCCGCCGCAGCCCTGCTGCTTTCCCAGGGCGAGGGCGGCAACTGCGAACTCGGCGTCATCACCCCCATCACCTCCACCCTCCTTCCTGTCGGCACCGAGGAGCCCGCCGCCTGGCTGCGCACGGCCGCACCCCTCCCCCGCCCCAACGCCGGCAGTGGACCGCTGTTGCTCGGCGCCATACACGTATCGGACGGCCTGGAGATCAGCATGGCCCGGCCCCTCTCCGACACCGCTCATCTGGAGTTGTCTCAGGCGGCAGCACCGCCGGACGCATGGGAGCGCATCGCCGACGTCCCTGCCGGCCAGGCCACTCAGACTGTGACGGCTCCGGCGGATGCCGGCAGTCGTGTGCGCCTTGTCGTCGTCGGCAGCGACGGCATACCGAGCTTCGGCAACATCGTGTTCGTCGTCGACCCCGACCGCGCGCTGCGCCGAATGACCCCGGCCCAGTCCCAGGCCCCCACGACACGGGCACCCGACCTGTTCGCGGACCCCAGGCTCGCCGAACGGTTCCTGGGCGACCTGGAAACCCTCCGTACGGGACTGACCTCCACCCCAGCAGGCGTATCGGCGAGCGGCAGCACTGGTGGTACGGC
>CAYNNX010000594.1:0-3870 GCA_964398515.1 uncultured Streptantibioticus sp.
GCCGATGGTACTGCAGGGGGGACCCTGTGGGAGAGTAGGACGCCGCCGAACAATCATTGCGAACGGCCCTGGGCCTTGGACAGCAGTCCGAGACCCAGGGCCGTTTTGCTTTTGACCAGCCGATTCTGTCCGAGCCGGTACCGCCGTACCTGCGACCCCGTAGCACCAGCGATACCCGGTATGGAAAACACCAGGGGTGTACCCCAGGGCAGGGAACTCCAGGGGAATTCCAGCGATTCCCTGCATCAGGGGTGCCCCACTGCGGGGCACCCCTGATGCATGCACTAACCGTTCGGTGCCGCGGGTGCAGCCGACGCGTTGTTGCCGTAGCCGTCGATACCGGCGGCGCGGGCGAGCTCGATGTCGAGGGATTCTCGGCGAATGCGCTGGTCCATGTAGAGCAGCGTCGTAACGCCCGCGCTCAGCGGAAGGCTGAGCGTGGTACCGAGGGTGGCGCCGATCCCGACGATGATCAGGTACGTCCAGCCGTACATCGGCACATTGGTCGCGAAGACGGCCGTCGAGTTCTCGCCGGAGACGATCGTGGCGATCGCGGTGAACGGCATCGAGAGGACCGACGTGATGATGCCCGCCAGGATCGTGGCGACGAGCTGGATGCCGAAGACCCGCCACCAGGAACCGCGCACGAGCTTGAATGAGCGGGCGAGCGAAGCGCGTACCCCCTGCTTTTCGAGTATCAGAGCAGGGGCGGCCAGGCTGAGGCTCACCAGGAGCCAGGCGTCCACCGCCATCGCGAGCCCGCCGCCGAGAACGGCGAGGGCCACCCCTAGGCCGAGGTGACCGGTGAGCGCGATCACTATGCCGGGTCCGGCGCCCACTGCCGTGATCCCCGCGGTGATGAGCATCAGCAGGAGCATCAGGCCCAGCAGACGCGGCATCTGAGGGCGTGTATCGCGCCATGCCTCGCCGGCGGTGACCGTACGGCCGAGCACGGAGCGGCTCACGATCAGCGTCAGCAGCGCGGTCGCGACCATTTGCCCCAGAACCCCGATGACGGACGTCAGGGCGGCACTTGCGAACAGGTCGCGGAGCGGCCGGGCGACCTCGTGGAGGAAATCGTCGAACGTGACAGCCGAATTGTTCGGAGTGCTGTTCAGACCGCGGTCGCCGGCGAAGAGCAGGCCGTTGCCGAGCGTGCTGATCGACTGGACCACGGCGGCGACCGACAGGGAGATGCCGAGCACCGTGCGCCAGTGGGCGCGGACGGTGGCGACCGCTCCTTCGAGGATGTCGCTGAGGCCCAGCGGACGCAGCGGAATGACGCCCGGCTTGGGCGCCGGCGGGAGCTGGTACCAGTACGGCCCCGGATGGCCGCCCGGGTATCCGGGCGGCGGCGCCCCCCAGCCGGGCCCCGGACCCGACTGCCACGGCTGCCCGGGACCGCCCCCGTAGCCCGGACCGTTGCCTGTGCCCCAGCCCGTACCGCCGTACGGCCCGGGCGGCGCACCCGGAGCCGGACCGGGTGGCGGCGGTGGGGCGGTCGGGCCCTCGCCCGCCGACGGGGGCGTGCCGCGACCGGAGGCCGCCCAGCGGCCCGGCGGTGGCTGCTGCCTGGACCAGTTGGGCGGCACAGCGTCCTCAGGCGCGTTCTGCTCCGCTCCGTCCCGCGAAACGTCCTCTCCGCCCTGCGGAGCGGCCTCCGCCTGGGGGTCGGGCTCGTCGGGGCGGGAGTCGGGGGATCCGGGCGATTCCGAGCCCGGAGAGTTGTTCATCGGTGCTCCTTCGTCACTGCGCGGCCGGGACGTGGCCGTGGACCCGGCAGGTCCGCGGCCATCGTGCCACGGGCGTCCCGGCGCGGTCCCTCGCCGGTCGAGCCGCGTTCGGCCGCCGCCGACGGCCCGTTCCGGCGGGAACACGCCGCCGAGGAGGCCCTCGACGCCGGACGTCCGTCACCCTGCGCCGGGAACGCGCCGACGGAACGCGGCGGCGACGGTCCGGGCCGGTCGGGTCGGCGATTTCCGGCCGATCCGTTAGACCCCCTTGGCATGGAGGGCAGACTGACCGCATGGGTGATCAGTCCGTCGCAGCTATGGCCAATGGTTCGGGCGCCGGTTCTCCGGTCGTGATTCCCGCTCTGCGGTGGGAGGAGCCGCCCGAGGGCGCTGTCGTCGTGCTCCTCGACCAGACCCGCCTTCCCGCCGAGGAGGTGGAACTGGTCTGCACCGACGTGCAGGCGCTCGTCCAGGCCATACGGACGCTCGTCGTGCGCGGTGCGCCGGTGCTGGGCCTGGCCGGGGCCTACGGGGTGGCGCTCGCGGCCGCACGCGGCTACGACGTGGACGAGGCGGCGGATCTCCTGGCGTCGGCCCGGCCCACCGCGGTCAACCTGGCGTACGGGGTGCGGCGGGCCAAGGCGGCGTACCGCGACGCGCGGGCGGCGGGCGCCGACGACCGGCAGGCGGCGAGGGCCGCCCTGGCGGAGGCGCGGGCCCTGCACTTGCATGACGCCGAGGCGAGCTCCCGCATGGCGCGACACGGACTGGCGCTGCTGGGCGAACTGGTTCCCGGCGGCGGCTACCGGGTCCTCACCCACTGCAACACCGGCGCTCTGGTGTCCGGCGGCGAGGGCACCGCGCTCGCGGTGGCGCTCGCGGCCCATCGCGGCGGGCTGCTGCGGCGGCTGTGGGTGGACGAGACGCGGCCGCTGCTGCAGGGCGCACGGCTGACCGCGTACGAGGCGGCCCGGGCGGGAGTGGCGTACACGCTGCTGACGGACGGGGCGGCGGGGTCGCTGTTCGCGGCGGGGGAGGTGGACGCGGTGCTGGTCGGCGCGGACCGCATCGCGGCCGACGGTGCCACCGCGAACAAGGTGGGCAGCTACCCGCTGGCGGTGCTCGCCCGGTACCACAACGTGCCGTTCGTCGTCGTGGCACCGACCACGACCATCGACCTGGCCACCCCCGACGGCGCGTCGATCGAGGTCGAGCAGCGGCCCGGCCACGAGGTGACCGAGCTTCCGTCGCCGGTAGCGTTCTCGCAGCCCCTGCCCGCAGCCCCGGCGGCCGGTGCGGAGACCGGCGGCGGGATATCCGTCGCGCCGCTGGGCACCCAGGCGTACAACCCGGCCTTCGACGTCACGCCGCCCGAACTGATCACCGCTCTCGTCACCGAGAACGGCGTCGCCTCGCCGGTCACCTCCTCCGCCCTCGCCGCGATGTGCCGCCCGAGCGGCTGACGCGCCTCGGGGTCGGCCGTATCGGGCGGGTACCGCCCAAGTGGCTGCCGTCCGGGCGCGCGCCTGCCAGGATGCCCCCATGGACCATAAGGAGGCGCGCGGCGCCGCCATAGAACGTCACGGCATGGAAGGGCGCCCGGTCTTCCGGTCCGGCCCGCCGCCGGCCTCCAAGGAGGCGAAGCGGTACGCCATCGAGCGCCTTGTCGCTGTGCGTCCCCGCACCGGCGAAGCCGAACCGCGGCGGTAGGGAACGGTGACATCCGCGCCCGACACCGGCGGCCCCGGACAGCGCCGGCCACCGACGGCCGTCAGGGAATATCCGCCCTGGTCCGTGAGCTGCCTCACCCTCGTCCATAGCCACGATGCGAAAATGGGATGATGTCGATATGAAGGGACGCGTCCTTGTCGTCGACGACGACACCGCACTGGCAGAGATGCTCGGCATCGTGCTGCGTGGAGAAGGCTTCGAGCCGTCGTTCGTGGCGGACGGTGACAAGGCCCTCGCCGCCTTCCGCGAGACCAAGCCGGATCTGGTGCTGCTCGATCTGATGCTTCCCGGACGGGACGGCATCGACGTGTGCCGGCAGATCCGGGCCGAGTCCGGCGTGCCGATCGTCATGCTCACGGCCAAGAGCGACACCGTCGACGTGGTGGTTGGACTGGAGTCGGGCGCC
>CAYNNX010000595.1:0-3852 GCA_964398515.1 uncultured Streptantibioticus sp.
GGCGGCGGCGAGCGGCTCGGCGGGCGCGGTGAACCGCACGCCCGGGCGCAGCCGCCCGGTCCACAGCCACTCGGCGACCTCCTCGTACCCGTAGCGGCCGGCGAGTTCGACGGCGTCGACCCCGCGGAACCAGTAGCGGTCCTCCTCGATGAGGGTGATGCCGGTGCGTACGGCGGTGATGCCGGGGGCCGCCGGCGCTCCGGTGACTGCTCCGGCGGCGGGTTCGGCGGGGGAGGGCGATGAGGTGGGCGAGGCGGGGCGGCCGCGGCGGCCCCGGCGGACGAGGGCGTCCACCTCGCCGGCGTCGAAGGTGCTGCCGCGGCCGCCGGGGGCACGCCTGCTCGAGAGCAGTCCGCGGCTGACGTAGGCGTAGAGCGTCTCGGGTTTCACGCCCAGCCGCTGGGCGGCCTCCCTGGTGCTCAGCCGTTCCGTGCTCAGCCGTTCCGTCATGGCGTCCATCCCATCGCATCGGCGACCCGGAGACCGCATCCATGTTGATTTGACCTCTACTAAATCAACATTGACGAGTCTGTCGTCAATGGTAGACAGTCTGGTCAATGTTGAAGGAGGGCAGACACCCCATGCCGACCACTTCCGCCGCATCCCCCGCACCCGCCGCACAGAACGCGCCGGTCGACACCCCGATCGAGGTTCCCCGCGGACTCAAGGGGGTCGTCGTCACCGACACCCGACTCGGTGACGTCCGCGGCCGCGAGGGCTTCTACCACTACCGCCAGTACTCGGCCGTCGAACTGGCCCGCACCCGCACCTTCGAGGACGTCTGGCACCTGATGTTCCACGGCTTCCTGCCGGACGCCGACGCCCGGGCCGCCTTCACCGCCCGCACGGCGGCGCTGCGCACCCCGCCGCCCGAGGTACGGGACGCGCTGCCCGCCGTCGCCCGCGCCTGCGCCGCGTCCGGGCCGCTGGCCGGGGTGCGAACCGCGCTGTCGCTGGCCGGAGCGTCGGCGGGGCTGAAGCCGCTGTACGACATCGGGCCGGAGCAGCGCGCCGAGGACGCGATGGCCGCGTGCGCGCTCGTCCCGACCCTGCTGACCGCGCTCCACCGCCTCGGCCAGGGGCTCGACCCCGTCGAGCCGCGCCCCGACCTGCCGCACGCGGCCAACTACCTCTACATGCTCACCGGCACCGAGCCCGACCCCGCCCGGGCGCGGGCCATCGAGCAGTATCTGATCTCCACCATCGACCACGGATTCAACGCGTCCACCTTCACCGCCCGGGTCATCGCCTCCACCGGCGCCGACTTCGCGGCCTGCCTGACCGGGGCGATCGGGGCGCTCTCCGGCCCCCTGCACGGCGGTGCGCCCAGCCGGGCCCTCGACACGCTCGACGCCATCGGCACCCCCGACCGTGTCGAGGCGTGGATCCGCGAGCGCGTCCTCGCCGGTGATCGCATCATGGGCTTCGGCCACCCCGTCTACCGCACCGAGGACCCGCGCTCACGCCTGCTGAAGGAGATCGCGCTGGGGATCGGCGGCCCCCTGGCCGACTTCGCCGTCACCGTCGAGGAGCGCGTCGAGGCGATCCTGGCCGAGCTCAAGCCCGGCCGCGAACTCCACACCAACGTCGAGTTCTTCGCCGGGGTCGTCATGGAGCTGTGCGGCCTGCCGCGCACGATGTTCACCCCGACGTTCGCCGCCGCCCGGGTCGTCGGCTGGAGCGCCAACATCCTCGAACAGGCCGAGGACAGCAAGATCATCCGTCCTGCCGCCCGCTACGTCGGCCCGCCACCGCCCCAGCCCGTACCGGCCGTCTGACAGAACCGCCGAACAGAAACCGCCTGGCGGAAGGGCGATCTCAGTACCCGGTGATCGCGGTCGGCCCCGAGGCCGTGCCGATGGCGATGTGCGGCCGGCGGGCGGGGTCGGCCCACGCCAGGATGCGGGCCATGGCGTCCGCCGGGACCGAGACGCACCCGGCGGTCGCCCCGCGCCCGTTGACGTGCAGGAAGATCCCGGCGCCGCGACCGCGCACCGGACGCCGGTAGTTGAAGGCGATCACCATCGCGCGTGCGTACTGCACCGGGTGGTCGGCCAGCCGCTCCGACTGCGAGGCGGCACAGTCGCCGGGCAGCGGGTCGACCCAGCGGTTGTAGGAGGCCGAGGCGACGTCCTCGCACCACCAACTGCCGGGCGTCACACGCCGGTACGCGGTGCGCGTGCCCTGCGGCGCCGGATCGCTGCCGAAGGCGAAGGGCAGGGCGTAGATGCCGGTCGGCGTGGTCAGGGTGTTCTGCCGCCGGGTGCGGCCGTCCGCCAGGCCGTGCGCCCCGAACCGCGCGGGCGCCGAGCCGACCAGCCGCCAACGCCCGTCGCGGCCCCGCTGCCACCAACCGAGTGTCCCCGCAGTGGAGTCAAGGCGCGGCGCCTGCGCCGTGATCAGCTGGGTGCCGCCCGCGGTGTCCGCCATGCGCGCGGGCAGGGGCGGCGGCGCGGCCGCGACCGGTACGGCCGTCAGCATCAGCACCGGCGGCGTGACCATCCCGACGGCGCCGAGCAGCCGCCGCAGCCCTCGGGCCCTGCGGGCGGTCGAGTTCATCGTTCCTCCAAGGCGGACTTCCGTCACCCCGTGACCAGGACGACGTCCAGCATGCGCGGCCCGTGCACGCCCTCCACGCGGTCCAGCTCGATGTCGCTGGTAGCCGAAGGACCGGAGATCCAGGTCAGCGGGCGCGTCGGCGTGAGCCGTTCGAGCGCCTGCGGAACCGAGTCGACGACCTGATCGGGCACGCGGACCACGCAGATGTGGTGGTCCGGTACGAGTGTGACGGCACGCCGTCCCTGGTCGGGCGAGCCGTCCAGGACCAGCGTTCCGGTCTCGGCGATCGCGACGGCGCAGCCGGTCAGCACGGTGTCCACCGCATCGAGCTGAAGTGGCGTCAGATCCGCGCTGTCCGGCACGACCTCCACCTCCGGCATGCGCGGCAGCCAGCCGGCCGGGACGCCGCGGGGCACGACGACCGAACGCGCCCCGCGCGCGCCGAGCAACGCGCCGATGACGCCGGGGAGTTCGGGGCCACCGCAGCGGTGCACCCGGGCCCGGTAGTCGGCGAGGTTGGCCGCGAGCAGATCCGCCGTCCGACCTGGGTCGCGCTCCCCGTGGACCCGCAGGTAGGAGCGGGCCACGACGGCATCCTGCGGGCGCTCCCCGCGGGGCACGTCGGCCAGTGCCCGCCGGATACCGCCCAGCACCACGTCCCTGCTGCTCATCGCGGGCCTCCCGACCGGTCGCCGCGGGTGCGCCGCCACCAGTCCCGAAACGGTTCGCCGGGCAGGGCCGGCAGGTCGCGCGAGGCGCTCCACGCCTTCGCCGGACCGGGCAGAGGAAGCCGCGACGGGAGGATCCGGCGGGTCCGGCAGGCCAGCCGCTCACCGGCGCGCAGCGCGCGGGGATGCTCGAACGCCCAGCGTGCGGCGCGCATCGCGGCCCGTTCGGCCGCGTGCCCCTTGGCCGGCTTGATCGTCACCTTGGTGCCCCGCCGGGTCACGGTACCGCCCTGCACGACACGTTCGCGCAGGTGGACGAGGATCTCGGGGATGTCGATGGCGACCGGGCAGACGTCGTAGCAGGCTCCGCACAGGGTCGAGGCGTAGGGGAGGGAGGCCTCCAACGGGCTTGTGGTACCGCGCAGTTGCGGGGTGAGGACGGCGCCGATCGGCCCCGGGTAGGGGGAGCCGTAGGCGTGGCCCCCGGCGCGCTCGTAGACCGGGCAGACGTTCAGGCACGCCGAACAGCGGATGCAGCGCAGCGCCTGGCGGCCGACGGTGTCGGCGAGTGCGTCGGTGCGCCCGTTGTCGAGCAGCACCAGATGGAAGGCGCGCGGCCCGTCGC
>CAYNNX010000596.1:0-3846 GCA_964398515.1 uncultured Streptantibioticus sp.
CGGGCCGCCGGACCGGGTGCGCGGGGCGGCGCCGGGCGGCCCGCGGGGATCGCCCGGGCGGGCTGCGCGGCGGAGCGCCGTTCACCGCCGCGGGCGGCGGGACCTGCGTCCGTCATGCGCGTCCTCTCCCTCGTGCGTCGCGCCGGGTCCCCGGCGACGCGCGGACGCCCGGCTACTGGTTGTCGTGCAGATCGTGTACGGCCTCGGCGAAGGCTTCGCCGCGCCTGCCGTAGTCGGTGAACATGTCCATCGAGGCGCAGGCCGGGGCCAGCAGGACCGTGTCGCCTGGCCGGGCGAGCCGCCGCGCGGCGTCGACCGCCGCCGCCATCGCCCCAGTGTCGGTCCGTTCCAGCTCGGTCACCGGGACCTCGGGGGCGTGTCGCGCCAGCGCCTGTGCGATGAGCGCGCGGTCGGCGCCGACCAGCACGGCGCCCCGCAGCCGGTCCGCCGCGCCGGCCACCAGTTCGTCGAAGGTGGCCCCCTTCGCCAGGCCGCCGGCGATCCACACGACCTGCTCGTAGGCGGCCAGGGAGGCGGCGGCGGCGTGGGTGTTGGTGGCCTTGGAGTCGTCCACGTAGTCGACGCCGTCCACGGTGGCCACGTGCGCGATGCGGTGGGCGTCGGGGCGGAAGGCGCGCAGCCCGTCGCGGACCGCGGTGGCCGGGACGCCGTAGGCGCGGGCGAGGGCCGCCGCGGCGAGGGCGTTGGCGATGTTGTGCGGGGCCGGATCGGAGGGGCGCGGAGCGCCTTCCTCGGAAGGGTGGTGGTGGGCGAGGGGCCGGCCGAGGTCGGTGACGTGGGCGAGCTCCTGGGCGTGCTTCTGCCGGTTCTCGACGAAGGCCCGGTCGACCAGGATCCCGTCGACCACGCCGAGTTCGGAGGGGCGCGGGGCGCCGAGGGTGAAGCCGATCGCCCGGCATCCCTCCTCGACGTCGGCCTCTCGGACCAGGGCCTCGGTGGCCGGGTCGGCGGTGTTGTAGACGCAGGCGATCCGGTTGCCCTCGTAGATGCGGCCCTTGTCGGCGGCGTAGGCCGCCATGGAGCCGTGCCAGTCGAGGTGGTCCGGGGCGACGTTGAGCACGGCGGCGGAGTGGGCGCGCAGCGAGGGCGCCCAGTGCAGCTGGTAGCTGGAGAGCTCGACGGCGAGGACGTCGTAGGGCTCGCCGGACAGGACGACGTCCAGGATGGGCGTGCCGATGTTGCCGACGGCGGCGGTGCGCAGGCCCGCCGCGTTCAGGATCGACGCCAGCATCCGGACCGTGGTGGTCTTGCCGTTGGTGCCGGTGACCGCGAGCCAGTCGGCGCTGTCCGGGCCGCGCAGCCGCCAGGCGAGCTCCACGTCGCCCCACACCGGGACGCCGGCGGCCTGGGCGGCGGCGAACAGCGGGCTCTCCGGCTTCCAGCCGGGCGAGGTGACCACGAGGTCGGTGCCCTCGGGCAGGGTCGCCCCGTCGCCGAGGCGGACGGCGATCTCCTCGGCGGCCAGCTGTGCCGCCGTCTCGCGCTGGCGGTCCCCGTCGCCACCGTCGACCACGGTGACCCGGGCGCCGAGGCCGGCGAGCGCGCGGGCCGCGCTCAACCCGCTCACGCCGAGGCCGGCGACGGTGACGTGCTTGCCCTTGAGTTCCATGAGGTCGACCGTACCCACTCCGCCGCTCACCTGGCCGCCACGAAGCCCGCGTAGAACAGGCCCAGGCCGACCGCCATGCACATGCCCTGGATGATCCAGAAGCGCACCACCACGAGGACCTCGCTCCAGCCCTTGAGCTCGAAGTGGTGCTGGAGGGGCGCCATCCGGAAGACCCGGCGGCCGGTGAGCCGGAAGGAGCCGACCTGGATCACCACGGACAGGGTGATCAGCACGAACAGGCCGCCGAGGATGGCGAGCAGCAGCTCGGTGCGCGAGCAGATCGCCAGGCCCGCCAGCGCCCCCCCGAGCGCAAGCGAGCCGGTGTCGCCCATGAAGATCTTCGCCGGCGAGGTGTTCCACCACAGGAAGCCGAAGCAGGCGCCCATCAGGGCCGCGGCCACCACGGCGAGGTCGAGGGGATCCCGTACGTCGTAGCAACCCGCGCCGGCGGTGAGCGGGTTGGCGCAGGACTGGCCGTACTGCCAGACGCCGATGACGGTGTAGGCGGCGAAGACCATCACGGAGGCGCCGGTGGCCAGGCCGTCGAGGCCGTCGGTGAGGTTCACGCCGTTCGACATGGCCAGGATCATGAACAGGGCCCAGATGACGAAGATCACCGGGCCGAGCGACCAGCCGAAGTCCTGGGTGAAGGAGAGCTTGGTCGAGGCGGGGGTGGTGCCGCGGATGTCGGCGAAGTTGAGCGAGAGCACCGCGAAGGTGATGCCGACGGTGAACTGCCCGGCCATCTTGGCCTTGGCCCGCAGACCCAGGCTGCGCTGCTTGACGATCTTGATGTAGTCGTCGAGGAAGCCGACGAGGCCGAGGCCGGCGAAGAGGAAGAGCACCAACAGGCCGGACATCGTCGGCCGTTCGGAGACGATGACCTTGGTCATCGCGTAGGCGATCAGGGTCGCCAGGATGAAGGCGATGCCGCCCATGGTGGGGGTGCCGCGCTTGCTGTGGTGTTCCTTGGGGCCGTCGTCGCGGATGTACTGCCCGTACCCCTTGCGGGCGAGCAGCTTGATCAGCAGCGGGGTGCCGATCAGGGAGAGGAACAGCGCGATCACACCGGAGATGAGGATCTGCTTCATCACTGGGCGACCTCGCCATCGAAGCCGTCGAGCAGGGCCTGCGCGACCCGCTCCAGACCGACGGCCCTGGAGGCCTTCACCAGCACGACGTCCCCCGGGCGCACTTCCCTGCGCAACAGGTCGATCGCCGTCTCCGCGTCGGACACGTGCACCGACTCCTCACCCCACGAACCCTCGTTCTTGGCGCCCATGTCCAGCCAGGCGGCGGCCTCGCCGCCCACGGCCACGAGCTTGCTGACGTTGAGCCGGACGGCGAGCCGCCCGACCGCGTCGTGCTCGGCGAGGGATTCTCCGCCGAGCTCGGCCATCTCACCCAGTACCGCCCAGGTGCGGCCCCCCTGTGCCCGGGGGGCCTTGCCCATGGCGGCGAGCGCGCGCAACGCGGCCCGCATGGAGTCGGGGTTCGCGTTGTAGGCGTCGTTGACGACCGTCACACCGTCCGGTCGCTCGACGACCTCCATACGCCAGCGCGAAAGGGTGCCGGCCGCGGAGAGCGCGGAGGCGATCTCCGGGGTGGGCATGCCGAGTTCACGGGCGACGGCGGCCGCGGCGAGGGCGTTCGACACGTGGTGCTCACCGTACAGGCGCAAGGTCACCTGGGCGCACCCGGAGGGTGTGCGGAGTGTGAAGACCGGGCGTCCGCTCTGGTCGAGCCGGACGTCCTCGGCCCGCACCTCGGCCTCCCCGGACTCCCCGAAGAGCACCACGCGCGCCGAGGTCCGCGACGCCATCGCGCGCACCAGCGGGTCGTCGGCGTTGAGCACCGCGACCCCGCCGGCCGCCGCCGCGGGCAGCGCCTCGACCAGTTCCCCCTTGGCCTGGGCGATCTGCTCCCGGCCGCCGAACTCCCCGAGGTGCGCGGTGCCGACGTTGAGCACCACGCCGATGCGCGGCGGGGTGAGCTCGGTCAGGTAGCGGATGTGGCCGATGCCGCGGGCGCCCATCTCCAGGACCAGGTGCCGGGTGGCCTCGTCGGCGCGCAGCGCGGTCAGCGGCAGCCCGATCTCGTTGTTGAAGGAACCGGGCGGCCAGACCGTCGGCCCGAGCTTCTCCAGCAGCTGGGCGATGAGGTCCTTGGTGCTGGTCTTGCCGGCCGAGCCGGTGAGCGCCACGAGGGTGACCCCG
>CAYNNX010000597.1:0-3845 GCA_964398515.1 uncultured Streptantibioticus sp.
CGTCACTGCAGGACGGCGGCACGTCCCGGCCAGCCGCAGACTGTCCCCCTGGAGCAGCAGATTCCGGCGGGCTCTCGGCCAAGAAGGCAGCACCGTGGTCCGAGGCGATCAAATCCCTACTAGCCGAACGCGATCGCCGCAGAGTTTGGCCATGTCGTCGATATCGGAGGTCAGCATGACCACAGGGCGGTGCTGTCGCAGTGCGGCCTCGGCCACCGCCGCGTCGATCGCGTACTTGTGCCCGTGCGGGCCGGCATTCATCAGCAGCTTCGAGGCCGCCCTCGCCTCCTCGTCGCCCACCGGAACTACGCGCAGCCCGGAGAGCACCCAGTTCAGGCGAGACTTGTTCGTACGCGCGTGGACAGCCTCAATGATGGTGAGCGCACTGATCACGACCTCCATGCCACGCGAGCGTGCCTCAGCGACCAGAGCCACCACCTGCTCGTCGTCGGCGAGCAGCTTCGAGAGCCCTTCGCTGTCGAGGACCAGCGTTCCCTCGTGACTCAGCCTGCGGCGGGCCACTCGGCCTCCTCGGTGAACACCTCGTCGAAGACCTGCCGCGCCCGCTGCCGGGCCTGCTCAGAGACCGGCCCCTTGCGGCTCTCGTAGTCCGCCAAGTACTCGTCAAGGACCTGGCCGCGCAACTCACGCTCGACCGCCTGGGCAATGAACGCGGAGAACTCCCTCTTGCCCACCCGCGCTCGGATCGCCTCTGCGGTCCCCTCCGGCAGCGACAGGCTCACTCGCGTCGCCGGTCCTTCCCCGATGCTGTACGTCGTCTCACCCATACCCCCGAGTGTGTCAAACGAGTAGGAAAAATGCCACGGTCGGTGCCGCCCGCAAGCGCCGAGCAGTACACATCCCAGCATGGGCGCCCTCATCCCAATCCCAGCACGATCCCAGCACGGTAGGGATGAGCAGGGGTGACGACAGGTGACGAGGGGTCAGCTATCCCAGCACCATCCCAGCACGGGAAGAAACAAAGGGCCCGGCTCCGCAGAGCCGGACCCTCTCTGACTGCACATTTGCCAGATCAGCGACGTGGTGATAAGTCAGCGCCTACACATTGAAGCGGAACTCCACCACATCGCCGTCCTGCATCACGTACTCCTTGCCCTCCATGCGGGCCTTGCCCTTGGCGCGGGCCTCGTGGACGGAGCCGCATTCGACGAGGTCGCCGAAGGAGACGATCTCGGCCTTGATGAAGCCCTTCTGGAAGTCGGTGTGGATCACTCCGGCGGCCTCGGGGGCCGTGGCGCCCTTCTTGATGGTCCAGGCGCGGGCTTCCTTGGGGCCGGCGGTGAGGTAGGTCTGCAGGCCGAGGGTCTCGAAGCCGACGCGGGCGAGGGTGGCGAGGCCGGGCTCCTCCTGGCCCATGGACTGGAGCAGCTCCAGCGCCTCGTCGTCGTCGAGCTCGATCAGCTCGGACTCGATCTTGGCGTTGAGGAAGATCGCCTCGGCGGGGGCGACCAGGGCGCGCTGCTCGTTCTTGAAGTCCTCGTCGATCAGTTCGTCCTCGTCCACGTTGAAGACATAGAGGAACGGCTTGGTGGTCAGCAGGAACAGCTCGCGCAGGAGGGCGGCCTGCTCGGTGCCGTTGTGGATGCCCGCGGAGAACAGCGTGCGGCCGTCTTCGAGGATGGCGTAGGCGGACTCGACGGCGGCGAGCACCGCGGCCTTGTCCTTCTGGAGCCGGGCTTCCTTCTGCAGGCGCGGCAGGACCTTCTCGATGGTCTGCAGGTCGGCCAGGATCAGCTCGGTGTTGATCGTCTCGATGTCGTCCTTGGGGTCGACCCGGCCCTCCACGTGGACGACGTCGGGGTCGGAGAACACCCGGATCACCTGGCAGATCGCGTCGCTCTCCCGGATGTGCGCCAGGAACTTGTTGCCGAGCCCCTGCCCCTCGGAAGCCCCGCGCACGATGCCGGCGATGTCGACGAACGACACCGTCGCCGGGATGACCTTCTGGCTGGCGAACATCTCGGCCAGCACCCCCAGGCGGGGGTCGGGGACGCCGACGACGCCGATGTTCGGCTCGATGGTGGCGAACGGGTAGTTGGCCGCGAGCACGTCGTTCTTGGTCAGCGCGTTGAACAGCGTCGACTTGCCGATGTTGGGCAGGCCCACGATCCCGATGGTCAAGCTCACGGGAGTCCAGCCTACGTGGGCACCGGGCGCCGCCCCGTCCGTCACACGAGCCCCGGGCGCCCCGGTTCCCGACCCTCGGGTCAACCCCGGCCCGCCGCCCGCCGTTGGCAGAGAGCGACACCGGTGGCACGGACGCTGCGGGCGGGCAGGACGGCACGGAGGCTGCGATGGCGATGAGCGCGGTGACCAACCTCGCCTCGCTCGCGACCGTGCACGCGCTCCAGCGCACCGGCACCGCGATGGAGCAGTCGCAGCGCAAGCTGGCCACCGGGCTGCGCATCTCGGTCGCCGCCGACGACGCCGCGGGACTGGGCATCTCCGAGGGACTCCGGGCGCAGATCGGCGGCATGAAGCAGGCGATCCGCAACGCCCAGGACGGGATCAGCCTGCTGCAGGTCGCCGACGGCGCTCTCGTCCAGACGACGTCGGTCCTGCAGCGGATGCGCGACCTCGCGGTCCAAGCGGCCAACTCCGGTGCACTGACGCCGCAGGCGACCGACACCATCCAGCTCGAGATCGACCAGCTCAAGCGGGAGCTGGACCACATCGGCCACGCGACGACCTTCAACGGCATCCCCCTGCTCGACGGCACTTACAGCCGCACCTTCCAGGTCGGTGCCGACATCGGCCAGACGATCCACGTCCGCATCGGCGGTCTCGGCCAGGCGATCGACCTGGCCGGCCTCGGCCTCTCCGGCGTCGACGTGCGGGGCATGGCCTTCAGCCTGCCGTCGACGGTCATCCCCGCCGTCTCAGCCGACCAGGGCACGCCGGCGAACGGGCACGTCTCCCTGGCCGGCGACTGGATCACCCCGGGTGTCGCCGAGGCGAACTTCGCCTCCTTGCGCGGAACGATCACCTACAACGGCCGGAGGCTGGACCTCGGTTCGGTCGACTACAGCGGCTGCGTCACGCCGACCGACTACTTCACCAGGCTGGACGCCGCCGCGATGGCGGCCCTCGGGACCAGCGGTCACCCGCTCGGCGCCACGAGCGGGCAGTTCGAATTCTCCGGGGACACCCCCGGGCCGACCTCGACCGCCGCGGACGCGGTCGCGCTGACGCCGCAGTACGCCGGTGTCAGCGGCGCGAGCGGCGCGATCAGCGGCATCGACGCGGCGATCAAGCTGGTCACGTCCGCGCGCGCCGAGCTGGGCGCCGTCGAGAACCGCTTCGAGCACACCGTGTCGCGGCTGATGGGCGCCGTCGAGGACGCCACCGGTTCGGAGTCGCGCATCCGCGACACCGACATGGCGGCCGAATTCCTCGCACTGAGCCGGGACCAGGTGCTCCATCAGGCCGGCACGGCGATGCTCGCGCAGGCCAACCAGTCACCGCAGACGATCCTCACGCTGGTCCAGGCCGCCTGACCGCCCGCACGGCGACGTCCGAAAACCGCCAGAAACGGTCCGCATCCGCTGGCATGCTCGAGGTCGTGACCACGACGCCGCTGGACCACGACCGCTGCTACCGCGCGGTGGCCAGCCGGGACGCCCGCTTCGACGGCTGGTTCTTCACCGCGGTGCACACCACCGGCATCTACTGCCGGCCGTCGTGCCCGGCGCGCACCCCGCACGCGCGCAACGTCTCCTTCTTCACCACGGCCGCGGGCGCCCCGGGGGCCCGGTTACGCGCCAGCCCCCGGGGGCGGGCCGACGCCGCCCCCCGCGCGCCGGCGGGGGGCGTGCGGGGCGCCC
>CAYNNX010000598.1:0-3841 GCA_964398515.1 uncultured Streptantibioticus sp.
GCAGCGGGAGGGCGCGGTTGGCCAGCTCCACGGTCTCGTAGGCGATCGCGGTGGTGCCGGACTCCAGCAGCGCGTCGGTGCACTCACGCGAGGCGGCCAGGTGCAGGTAGGTGAAGAGGGTCTGGTCCTTGCGGAGCCGGTGGTACTCCTCCGCGATCGGCTCCTTGACCTTCAGCACCAGGTCGGCGGTGGCCCACACCTCGTCGGCGGTCGGCAGGATCTGCGCGCCGGCGGCGGTGTACTCGTCGTCCGTGATGGAGGAGCCGTTGCCGGCCCCCTGCTCCACGAAGACCTGGTGCCCGTTGCGCACGAGCTCGTGCACGCCGGCCGGGGTGATGGCGACCCGGAACTCGTTGTTCTTGACCTCGCGGGGGATACCGACCTTCACGTGGATCACGGTCCTTGGGGGATGAGGGTGCAGATGCCATCCGGACATGGCGGCAGATAGCGGCACACGCCGGAACTGACCGCGTTGCCCGCGGCTGAGTTCAGTCTAATGAAGGAAGACGCGCTGTCTAGCCTTACAAAGTGACTATCTCTGTGGAACCCATCGACAGATTCGTAGGTCGTTGTGGGTGGCGGCATCTGATCACTCAGGCCATCGCCGCCCCCGGACCGGGCAGCAGGGCCGCGGCGGCCTGCCGCTGCAGGCGAGCCCCGGCCGCATCGCCCAGGCGCTCCAGCGTGTCCGCCGTACGCAGCAGAACCCCCGCCTCAAGCCGGGTGTCACCGGCCCTGCGGGCCCAGCGCAGCGCCTCCTGACCGGTGGCGAGGCTCTCCTCCGGCTCACCCGCTCGTTCCTGCACCACCGCCGTCTCGGCCAGCGCGCGGGCCACCCCGCCGGGGTCCCGCTGCCTGCGGGCCACGGCGGTCGCGGCCCGCCAGGCACGCAGCGCGTCACCGTACCGGCCGGCCGCGGCGGCCAGGGCACCGAGCCGCCCGTGCAGGCGGACCTGCTCCGCCAGTTCGCCCCGGCTCTGGCGCAGGGCGAGCGCCCGGTCGTACCAGTCCGCGGCCCGCTCGCGGTCGTCCAGGGCGCGGTAGGTGTCGCCCAGCGCCTCGGCGGCGCGGGCGGCCGTGGAGGCGTCGCCACCGGCGCGTGCCGCGTCGAGAGCGGCCCGGTATCCGCGCAGGGCCCGGGCGGTGCGGCCCCGGGCGGCGTCGAGGTCGGCGATGTCGATCAGGGCCGCGGCCTTCCCCCGCGGTTCGCGGCGCCGCTCGGCGACCTCCAGCATCAGGCCGTGCAGCTCGTACCGTCCGGCCACCGCCTCGTCGCCGCGCCGGTGCGCGTCCACCGCCTTGACCAGCGCCGCGACCAGCCGCCGGGCGAGCCGGTCGAGCTCCCCGTCGGCCGCGGCGGTACGGGCGGCGGCGAGGAGCACCGGGAGCCGGTCGCGCAGCCAGTGGTCGGCGGCCTCGGCGGACGGAAAGCGCAGCTCCCCGGGGAGGTCGTCCACGGCACGCCGGGCGGGCGAACCGAGCGGCTCGGCGTAGAGGCGGCACGAGCGCAGCAGCCGTACCGTGCGCTCCAGCATCCGGGCGCGGGCGAGCCGCTGTTCGGCGGGGCGTTCGTGGGCGTCGAGCAGGTCGGTGAGAAAGGGGTGCAGGCAGCCGGGGACCTGGTGGGTTCCGGCCGGGCCGGGGTGCAGCAGGCCCTGGGCGCGCAGTTCGCCGAGGATGCCGCGGGCGGTGGCGAGCGAGCACCCGGCCAGCGCGGAGGCGATGTGGACGTCCACGGCTCCGTCAGGGGCGAGCGCCAGCAGCCGTGCCAGCCGTGCCGCGGGGGTGGGGAGCGCTCCGTAGACCAGCCGGAACGCCCGGTACAGCGGTGCGGAGCGGGACTGTTCGTCGGGCATGTCGCGCAGCGTCCGCACCGCCTCGCCCACCGAGCGCCCCGGCCGTGCCGCCAGCCATCCGGCCGCCAGCCGCAGGGCGGCCGGACCGCCCTGGCACTCGTTGACGAGCAGCTCGGCCGAGACCGGGTCGTTGGTGAGCCGGACCGGACCGGCGATCCGGGTCAGCAGCTCGACGGCCTCCTGCAGCTCAAGCCCACCGAGGGTGCACGGCCGGACGTCGGGGACGCCGCCCAGCGGCCCCTGCGAGGTCACGACGGCCAGCGCGCCGGAACCGGACGGCAGGAGGGGCAGCACCTGTTCGCCGTGCGAGGCCTCGTCGAGCAGCAGCAGGACGCGCCGCCCGGCGAGCGCGGTGCGCAGTGCGGCCACGGGGTCGTCCAGCTCGTCGCCGTCGGCGGCCGGGGTCCGGGGCGCGGGCACCAAGCCGTCGGCGGCGGCCGGACCGGCCGGGTGCTGGGCCGCCCGCAGCGCCGCCAGCAGCTCGTGCGCGACCCTGTCGAGCGGGACGGGATCGCCGTCGTTGCCCGTCAGGCGTGCGAAGAGGCAGCCGTCGGGGTAGCGGTCGGCCACGGCGGCGGCGAGGCGTACGGCGAGTGAGGTGCGGCCCGATCCCGGCCGGCCCGCGATCAGCAGGACCCGGCAGGTGGCCGGGGAGGTGCCGCGCAGCGCGGCGAGCCCGGGGCGGTCGATCTCGGCCCGCAGCTCCGCCAGTTCGCGCCGGCGCCCGACGAAAGGCGCCGGCCTGTCCGCCGCCGCTGCCCCGGCCTCCAGCACCTGATCCGCCACGGGCCCACTCCCGTTCTGCCTGCGCACGACCGCCCGCCACCGCGCGGTCAGGGCTATGAGCCTAATTCACCGCCCGCGCGGGGCCTCGGACCACGACGCGACAGCGCGGCACGATGATCACCCCAACGGATGAGCCTACGAATCCGGGGGTCAGGTGCTGTAGGGCCGCGCGGGCCAGGGCGCGTCCGCCGGGCGCAGGGCGTCCACGCCGTCGCCGTTGAGGACCGCCTGGAGCGCCAGCACCCCTACCGCGAGGCAGGAGTTGTGGAGTTCACCGGCGAGAATCTGGCGGACCAGATCGGCTACCGGCACCCGTGCGTACTCGAAGTGCGCCTCCTCCTCGGACGCGGCGAAGCGCTCCCCCTCCGCGTCGGACAGGTCGCGGGCGAGGAAGATGCGGATCGCCTCGTCGGAGCCGCCGGGGGTGCTGTAGATGTCGACCAGCACCCGCCAGTCGTCGGCCCTGAGGTGCGCCTCCTCGTACAGCTCGCGCTGGGCCGCGCGCAGCGGGTGCTCGCCGGGGACGTCGAGCAGGCCGGCCGGGATCTCCCAGAGGATGTGCCGCACCGGATGGCGGTACTGGCGCACCAGGAGCACCCGGCCCTCGTCGTCGAGGGCGACGACGGCGACCGAGCCGGGATGCGTCTGGTAGTCGCGGCGCACCGTGCTGCCGTCGGGCATCCGCACCTCGTCGCTGCGCACCCCCGTCACCTTGCCGGAGAACGGGGTCTCGGTGGCCGTGACCGGCCACTCCTCGGGGATGTCGGCGGGAAGCTGCTGGTCGGCCATGGGCTCTCGTTCCTCGCGTGTGCGTGGCGGTCGCTTGTGCGTGGCTTCGGGGACGACGGGCGGTTGCGGGACGGCCCGGGTGAGAGGCCGCCCCGCGCCCCTGTGGCGGCTCAGACCCCGGCGGGCTCCTGTGCGCCCTCGCCGCTGCGGCGGCGGACCGCGGCGGCGACCAGTCCGGCGAAGAGCGGGTGCGGCCGGGTCGGGCGGGACTTCAGCTCGGGGTGCGCCTGGGTGGCCACCAGGTAGGGGTGGACCTCGCGCGGGTACTCCACGTACTCCACCAGCTTGTTGTCCGGGGAGGTGCCGGAGAAGACGATGCCCGCCTTCTTCTCCAGCTCGGCCCGGTAGGCGTTGTTGACCTCGTAGCGGTGGCGGTGGCGCTCCTCGACGTAGGGCTCGCCGCCGTAGAC
>CAYNNX010000599.1:0-3814 GCA_964398515.1 uncultured Streptantibioticus sp.
GCAGGTGGAGCCCGTCGCGGCCGCCGCCGAAGCCCCGGCCGCCGAGGCCGCCGAGGCCCCCGCGCCCGGCGAGGAGGACCCGGCCCACGGGACCGCCGCCGCGGAGGCTGAGGCTGTCGACGCCGATGCCGCCGAGGCCGACACCGCCGACGCCGGCGCACCGGCCGAGACCCCTGCCGGGTCCCCCGCGCCCCCGTACGACTCCGCGGTGCGCGACGCCGTGCACAAGGTGATCCGGGAGCGGCGCGACATCCGCAACGGCTTCCGGCCGGACCCGATCCCGCACGAGGTACTGCTGCGCGTCCTGGAGGCGGCGCACACGGCACCGAGCGTCGGCCACTCGCAGCCGTGGGACTTCGTGGTCATCCGCTCGGAGAAGACGCGCGAGAAGATGCACCGGCTCGCCATGGCGCAGCGCGAGGCGTACGCCAAGTCGCTGCCGAAGGCCCGGGCCAAGCAGTTCCGCGAGCTGAAGATCGAGGCCATCCTCGACACGCCGGTCAACATCGTGGTGACCGCCGACCCGACCCGCGGCGGCCGGCACACGCTCGGCCGCCACACGCAGCCCCAGATGGCCCCCTACAGCTCCGCCCTCGCCGTGGAGAACCTGTGGCTCGCCGCCCGGGCCGAGGGACTCGGCGTCGGCTGGGTGAGCTTCTTCGACGAGCGCGAGATGGTCCGCGAACTCGGCCTGCCCGAGCACCTGGAGGTCGTCGCCTACCTGTGCGTCGGCTACGTCGAGGAGTTCCCCGAGGACCCCGAGCTGGTGCAGGCCGGCTGGTCCAAGCGGCGCCCGCTGGCCTGGGTGGTCCACGAGGAGGAGTACGGCAACCGGACGCTGCCCGGCGAGGAGCCGCACGACCTGCTCGAGGAAACCCTGCGCGGAATCCGCCCGTTGGACGCCAAGGCGCTCGGCGAGGCGTGGGAGCGCCAGAAGCGGATGACCAAGCCGTCGGGCGCGCTGGGCATGCTGGAGATCATCTCCGCGCAGCTGTGCGGCCTGTCGCGGCAGTGCCCGCCGCCCATTCCGGAGCCCGCAGCGGTGGCGATCTTCGCCGGCGACCACGGCGTGCACGCCCAGGGCGTCACCGCCTGGCCGCAGGAGGTCACCGCGCAGATGGTGGCCAACTTCCTGGGCGGGGGAGCGGTCTGCAACGCGTTCGCCAACCAGGTCGGGGCCGAGGTCTGCGTCGTCGACGTCGGCGTCGCGTCCGAACTGCCCAGCACGCCGGGGCTCTTGCCGCGCAAGGTCCGCCCCGGCACCAGCGACCTCGCCACCGGTCCGGCGATGACCCGCGAGGAGGCGATGCGGGCCATCGAGGTGGGCATCGAGACCGCCCGGGACCTGGTCGCGGCGGGCAACAAGGCGCTGCTCACCGGAGAGATGGGGATCGCCAACACCACCGCCTCGGCCGCCCTGATCGCCGTCTACACCGGCGCCGACCCGGCCGAGGTGACCGGCCGCGGCACCGGCATCAACGACGAGATGCACGCCCGCAAGGTCGACGTCATCCGCCGCGCGCTCGAACTCCACCAGCCCGACCCGACCGACCCCATCGGCGTCCTCGCCGCGATCGGCGGCCTGGAGCACGCGGCGATGGTCGGACTGCTGCTCGGCGGCGCCTCGTTGCGTACGCCGGTGATCCTCGACGGGGTCAGCGCCGGCGCCGCGGCGCTGGTGGCCCGGGCGATCGCCCCCGAGGCGCTCGCCGCCTGCATCGCCGGACACCGCAGCGCCGAGCCCGGCCATGTCGCGGCCCTCACCAAGCTGGGCCTGCGCCCCCTGGTCGACCTCGACCTGCGCCTCGGCGAGGGCACCGGCGCCCTGCTGGCCCTTCCGCTGGTGCAGAGCGCGGCACGTGTGATGCACGAGGTCGCCACGTTCGACTCAGCGGGGGTCACCGAGAAGGGGTGACCCCGCCGAACCGCCGCCGGGGCCGGCCACCCGGCGGCGGACGCCCCCGTTCCCGACGGACCGGCGGGCGGACCGGCCGGCGCATGCGCAGGCCCGCCGCGCACGGCCGGTACCCGGCTCACGCCCGGGCAGGCCCGCGCCCGCGTACGCACCCCCGCGCGACCCGGGCCGCGCCTGAATCCGGTCACCGCGCCGCGGGCCCGGCCGGCCGTAAGGTTGAGGACGGCGCGCCGTCAGCCTTCCCGCCCCGACGCCGCTTCGATGACGCAGCGGATCGCCGAGTCCCATCGCCATCGCCCGAGGAGCCGTACCGCCATGGACCGTAACGACGCCCCCGCCTACCCGGTCGGACTGCGGCTGGCCGGACGGCGTGTCGTCGTGCTCGGCGGCGGGCAGGTCGCCCAGCGGCGGCTGCCCTCGCTGGTCGCGGCGGGCGCCGACATCGTGCTGATCTCCCCGACGGCCACCCCGTCGGTGGAGGCCATGGCCGACGCCGGTGAACTGCGCTGGGAACGCCGGGAGTACGCCCGCGGCGACCTCGCCGACGCCTGGTACGCCGTGGTCGCCACCGACGACCCGCGCGCCAACGCGGCCGCCTCCGCGGAGGCCGAGGAGCACCGGGTGTGGTGCGTGCGCAGCGACGACGCCGACGCCGCGACCGCCTGGACCCCGGCGACCGGACGCAGCGAAGGGGTGACCGTGGCCGTCCTCACCGGGGGCGATCCGCGCCGCTCCGCCGCCGTGCGCGACGCCGTCGTCGAGGGGCTGCGGGACGGCACCCTCGCGGCGCCCCGGCACCGCGCCCGCACCCCGGGCGTGGCCCTGGTCGGCGGCGGCCCCGGCGACCCCGACCTGATCACGGTGCGCGGACGGCGGCTGCTCGCCGAGGCCGACGTGGTGATCGCCGACCGGCTCGGCCCCCGCGACCTGCTGGACGAACTGCCGCCGCACGTCGAGGTGATCGACGCGGCGAAGATCCCGTACGGCCGCTACATGGCCCAGGAGGCGATCAACAACGCGCTGATCGAGCACGCCAAGGCGGGCAAGGCGGTGGTCCGGCTCAAGGGCGGCGACCCGTTCGTGTTCGGGCGGGGGATGGAGGAGGCACAGGCGCTGGCCGAGGCGGGGATCGCGTACACCGTGGTGCCCGGGGTCTCCAGCTCGATCAGCGTGCCCGGGGCCGCCGGGATCCCGGTGACGCACCGCGGCGTCGCCCATGAGTTCACCGTGGTCAGCGGGCACGTGGCCCCCGACGACCCGCGATCGCTGGTGGACTGGGAGGCGCTGGCACGGCTGCACGGCACGCTGGTGCTGCTGATGGCGGTCGAGCGGATCGGCGCCATCGCCGAGACCCTTGTGCGGCACGGCCGCGCCGCGGACACGCCCGTCGCGATCGTGCAGGAGGGCACCACGGCCGCGCAGCGCCGGGTCGACGCCACCCTCGGCACGGTCGCCGACGTCGCCGCCGCCGAAGGCGTACGGCCCCCGGCCGTCATCGTCGTCGGCGAGGTCGTGGCCGTGGGACGCAACGCATAACCCGAACCGGCCGTGCCGGCGGCACGCTACCGGCACGGCACCCGAGAAGGCAGTATCACCCTGTGGCTGAGCTCATCACGATCGAGGACCCGGACGATCCGCGGCTGCACGACTACACCGCCCTCACCGATGTGGAACTGCGCCGCCGACGCGAGCCGGCCGAGGGCCTGTTCATCGCCGAGGGAGAGAAGGTCATCCGGCGCGCCCGCCACGCCGGTTACCGCATGCGCTCGATGCTGCTGTCGGCCAAGTGGATCGACACGATGCGCGACGTCATCGACGAGGTCCCGGCGCCCGTCTACGCCGTCAGCCCGCGCCTGGCCGAACAGGAGTGGATCGACCACGACGGTGACCCGCCGCTGC
>CAYNNX010000600.1:0-3812 GCA_964398515.1 uncultured Streptantibioticus sp.
GCGGTGGTGGAGACCGTGGGGCTGGGCGGCAGGCTCAAGCACCGGCCGGCCCAGCTCTCCGGCGGCCAGCAGCAGCGCGTCGCGGTGGCGCGCGCGCTCGCCTCCCGCCCCGAGATCATCTTCGGCGACGAGCCCACCGGTAACCTCGACTCGCGCGCCGGCGCCGAAGTCCTGGGCTTCCTGCGCCGTTCGGTCGACGATCTCGGCCAGACCATCGTCATGGTCACCCACGACCCCGTCGCCGCCTCCTACGCCGACCGCGTCCTCTATCTCGCCGACGGCCGGATCGTCGACGACATGGCGAACCCCACCGCCGACTCCGTCTTCGAGCGCATGCGCAACTTCGAGGCGCGCGGGAGGACCTCGTGACCGTCCTGAAGACCTCCCTGCGCAACTTCCTCGCGCACAAGGGCAGAATGGCGCTCTCCGCGATCGCCGTCCTGCTGTCGGTGGCGTTCGTGTGCGGCACGCTCGTCTTCACCGACACCGTCAACGCCACGTTCGACAAGCTCTTCGCGACCACCTCGGCCGACGTGACCGTCAAGCCGAAGGACACCGGCGGCAACGACCAGCGCGACGGCTCGCCGGTGCCCACCGTGCCCGCGTCCGTCACCGGGCGGATCGCCGCCGAACCCGGCGTCCGGCAGGTGGTCGGCACCGCCTCCTCGACCGCGGTGACGCTGGTCGACCCCAGGGGCGACAAGAGCCTCAGCCCGACCTCGGGCGCCCCCACCATCGCCACCAACTGGGCCGTCACCCCGCGCCCCGCGCTCGACCTGACCTCGGGCACGGCCCCGCACGGTCCCGGCCAGGCACTGCTCGACGCCGACACCGCCGCCAAGGCCCATCTCGGCATCGGCGACAACGTGAAGATCATGTCCGCCTACGGCAGCTTCACGCACCGGATCAGCGGCATCGCCACCTTCCGTACCACCAACCCCGGTGCGGCGATGGTCTTCCTGGACACCGCCACCGCGCAGCGTGAACTCCTCGGCAGGAGCGGGGTGTTCACCTCCGTCGAGGCCTACGGCGACGGCACGCGCACCAACGACCGGTTGAAGGCGCAGACCGCCGCGGCCCTCGGCGGCGGCTACCAGGTGCAGACGAAGGCGGAGGCGACCGCGGAGAACAAGTCGAGCATCGGCAGCTTCCTGAACGTCATGAAGTACGCCATGCTCGGCTTCGCCGGGATCGCCGTCCTCGTCGGCATCTTCCTGATCGTCAACACCTTCTCGATGCTGGTCGCCCAGCGCACCCGCGAGATCGGCCTGATGCGGGCGATCGGCGCCAGCCGCAAGCAGGTCAACCGCTCGGTGCTCGTCGAGGCCGTGCTGCTGGGCCTGCTGGGCTCGGCGCTGGGCATCGCGGGCGGCATCGGCATCGCGGTCGGCCTGATGCAGCTGATGAACAGCACGGGCATGCACCTCGACACCAGCATGCTCACCGTCAAGTGGACCACCCCGGTGATCGGCGCGGTCATCGGCGTCCTCGTCACCGTCGTCTCCGCCTACCTGCCCGCCCGCCGCGCCGCCAAGGTCCCCCCCATGGCCGCGCTGCGGGACGCCTCCGGCGGCCAGAGCGCCGCCGCCTCGACGGTGCTGCGGTCGGTGCTCGGGCTGCTGGTCACCGGCGCCGGTGCCGCCGCCCTGGTCGCCGCGGCCGCCGCCAAGGTCGCCCGCAGCGGCAGCGGCCTCCTGGCCGTCGGCGTCCTGCTGACCCTCGTCGGCTTCATCGTCATCGGCCCGCTGCTCGCGGCCGGCGTGGTACGCGTCCTGGGCGCCGTGACCCTGCGCCCGTTCGGCCCGGTCGGGCGCATGGCGCAGCGCAACGCCCTGCGCAACCCGCGGCGCACCGGGGCCACCGCAGCCGCCCTCATGATCGGCCTGGCGCTGGTCTGCGGGCTGTCGGTGGTCGGCTCCTCGATGGTCGCCTCGGCCAGCACGCAGATCGACAAGTCGGTCGGCGCGGACTTCATCCTCTCCAACGACACCGGCGCCTTCACGCCAGACGTGGTCAAGGCCGTCAAGTCCACGCCCGGCCTGGGCCACGTCACCGAGTACAAGCAGCTGCCGGTGGCGCTGACACTGCCGGACGGGACCAAGGCGAAGGAGTCCCTCACCGCCACCGACCCCACCTACGCCCAGGACCTGCGCATCCCCGTGGTCTCGGGGAAGGTCGAGGACGCGTACGCCGCCGGTGGGATCACGGTCGGCGAGAGCTTCGCCAAGGACCACGGCCTGCGGCTCGGCGACACCGTCGGCGTGGCCTTCCCCGGCGGCCGCGACGCCCGACTGCGCATCGCCGCCGTCACCTCGAAGGACACCGCCTTCGACCAGGGCGCGATGTACGTGGGCCTGGACACGGCGGCGAAGTACGTGCCGCACGACCTGATGCCGCAGGACGTGATGGTGTTCGCCACGGCCGCCGACAAGAAGCACCCGGAGACGGCCTACGCGGCGCTCAAGACCGCCGTCCACCCCTTCCCGCAGGTCAAGGTGCGCGACCAGGCCGACTACAAGAAGCTGCTGCAGGACCAGATGGGCCAGCTGCTCAACCTCGTCTACGGTCTGCTGGCGCTGGCGATCATCGTGGCGGTCCTGGGCGTGGTGAACACCCTCGCCCTGTCGGTGGTCGAGCGCACCCGGGAGATCGGCCTGATGCGGGCGATCGGGCTGTCGCGCCGGCAGCTGCGCCGCATGATCCGCCTGGAGTCCGTGGTGATCGCCCTGTTCGGCGCGGTGATCGGCCTGGGCCTGGGCATGGCCTGGGGCACCGCGGCCCAGAAGCTCCTCGCCCTGCAGGGCCTGGGCACCCTGGCCATCCCGTGGTCCACGATCGGCGGCGTCTTCCTCGGCTCGGCGGTCGTCGGCCTCCTGGCCGCCCTCGCCCCGGCCCTGCGCGCCTCGCGCATGAACGTCCTGGGCGCGATCGCCACGGAGTGACCCCGCGCGAGGCCGCCGGCTGCCTCCCCGCCCTCGGCGGCCCTGCCCTCGGCCCCCGGCGCCCGCCCGCGCCGGGGGCCGAGGCCAGCCGCAGCGCGGCCAGGCCCGGCTCGGCGGTCGATGTCCGCCGGGCGAAGTACGCTGGGACACCCCCGGCCCGTTCGACGTGTCGGGCGGTTCGCGTTGTCCACCCAAGTCGTTCACCAAGCCCTGGGACGGTAATCCGCATGAGCCTGTCCGGCCTGCTCGACGTCGTCATCAACGATCCGGCGCTGGCCGAGGCGGTCAAAGCCGCAGAGAGCGGCAACCGCGGCCGACTGGATCTGGTCGGCCCGCCCGGCGCCCAGCCGTTCGCCCTCGCCGCCCTCGCCGCGCACAGCGGACGCCCGCTGCTGGCCGTGACCGCCACCGGGCGGGAGGCCGAGGACCTGGCGGCGGCGCTGCGCTCGCTGCTGCCGCCCGACAGCGTCGTGGAGTACCCGGCGTGGGAGACGCTCCCGCACGAGCGGCTCTCCCCGCGCTCCGACACCGTCGGCCGCCGCCTGGCCGTGCTGCGCAGGCTCGCGCACCCCAGCGCGGACGACCCCGCCGCCGGGCCGGTCAAGGCCGTCGTCGCACCCGTGCGCTCCGTGCTGCAGCCGCAGGTCAAGGGGCTCGGCGATCTGGAGCCGGTGAGCCTGCGCACCGGGCAGACCGCCGATCTGGAGGAGGTCGTCGACGGGCTCGCCGCCGCCGCGTACTCGCGGGTGGAGCTGGTCGAAAAGCGCGGGGAGTTCGCCGTGCGCGGCGGCATCCTCGACGTCTTCCCGCCGACCGAGGAGCACCCCCTGCGCGTCGAGTTCTGGGGCGACGACATCGAGGAGATCCGTT
>CAYNNX010000601.1:0-3811 GCA_964398515.1 uncultured Streptantibioticus sp.
GGGGGGGGGGGGGGGGGGGGGGGGGGGGGGGGGGGGGGGGGGGGGGGCCGCCGCCGCCGCCCCCGCCGCCGCCGCCCACGCGGCCGCACACACGCACGGACCCGGTGGCGGATGACAGGTGCCGGCTCAGGGCACGCACGGCTGCGGCGACGGGTTGCCCTCCAGGCCGCCGTGGAGAGGGGACCCGGTGACGCGAACGACCAGGCCGTCGGCGCACTCCTCGGCATCGGGGAGCTCGTCGGGGTCGGACAGCCTCCCGGAGTAGGCGGCCGCACCGCGCTCGGGGTCGGCCACAAGGTGCGGCAGCAGACCGGGAATCGCCAGCGCCGGCAACAGGTACTTCCACAACGCGGCCACCCGGTAGGGAAGATCGCGCCTTTTGCCGTAGACCTGGGAGAGCAACTGGATTCCGGTGAAGGCGCCGACGATGAGCTCGGTGACCTCCGCGGGGTCCGCACTGGCCAGCAACTCGCCTTTCTCCTGCGCCTGGAGGAGCAGACCCTGGATGATCTGCGCCGGCCCTTGGTAGGGCGCGGTGTCGGGACGCTGGTAGGAGGCCTGTTCGACGCTGAGCCGCACCGAGGCCCTCAGCAGCCGGTCGTGCCGCAGCCGATGGGCGAAGTCCATGGTCAGATCGATGGTGGCCTGGAGCTTCACCTTGTGCGTGGGGGGCATCAGGGTGTCCGCCTGGGCGGCCACGACCGCGTCGGCGATGGCTTCCTTGGACGGGAAGTGGAAGTAGAGCGCCCCGCGGGTGACTCCGCTTCTGGCAAGGATCTCGGTGGTGCTCGCTCCCTCGTAGCCGAGTTCGTCGAATACCGCTGCCGCCGCCTCGACGATCAAGCGACGGGTCCTGAGCGCCCGAGCCTGTCGCGTCATTGCCTCTCCTGAACCTGAGCCCGTGGGCTCTGTGAAAAAACCCTTACTCCCCAGACCCTTTGAAAACCAAACCGGCTTGTCTGTACCTTAACCACAAGCGGGTTCGCTGATCTTCTTGAGAGCCTTCGGGATCAACGACCGTGCTGGTAGCCCTGCCGTCGCAGAGACAGGTATCTCGCATGCAGTCGTCAAGCGTCACAGCACCGCGCATCTCCTCCCCGGGCACCGCCAGTTCACACCCCAACCCCCCACGGCGCGTCGCCCCGGGGCTTCCGCAACTCACCACCACCGTGCCTCGCCAGTACGTGCATCGAGCAGCGATCAACGAGGTTCTTCTTACCAGTTGGGAAACCGATGGGCCTGACCGTTTCACGGTTTGCGCTCAGTGGCCAAGGAGCCACGCCCTGTTCGCACCTCGTTTCGGCCACCAGGACCCGACGCTGATAGCCGAAACGGTTCGTCAGATCGGCGCGCTCCTCGGCCACACCGAGTACGGCGTACCGCTCGGGCACCAGTTCCTCATGTGGGACATGTCCTACCAGGCCGCCCCCGGCGCCCTCGCCGCCGGCCCCGCGCCCACCGACCTGACGCTGCAGGTCGTCTGCGAGATCGCCCGCCGCGGCAAGCAGCTGTCCGCCATGCGGTACCGGGCCTCGCTCTGGGACGGCGCCACCCGGATCGCCACCGCCGCGGCCGGCTACAACTGCCTGTCCCCCGCGGTCTACCGGCGCGTCCGCGGCGACCGCCCGCTCAGCGTCCACGCCTCCCTGCCGCCCCTGCCGGATCCGGTGGACCCCGCGACCGTCGGCCGCCGGGACGCCGAGCACGTGGTCCTGGGCGACCCCGGCGCGGCGGGCCGGGACGAGGCGGGGGCCGACTCCGGTGTCCACCGCTGGCTGCTGCGGGCCGACACCACGCACCCCACCCTCTTCGACCACCCGCTGGACCACGTGCCCGGGATGGTGCTGCTTGAGGCCGCCCGGCAGGCCGCCCAGGCCGTGCTGCACCCCGAGCCGGTCCTGGCGGTCGGGCTGAGCAGCTCCTTCGCCCACTACGCGGAGCTGGACGCCCCCTGCTGGATCGAGGCTCGACCCGGCACCCGCGACGCGGAGGGCGCCACCCCGGTCCACGTCACCGGCACCCAGGGCGGCAAGGAGCTCTTCACGGCGACGGTGGCGGCCCACCCGCTGACCTGAGCCCCGTCCACCACATCCCGCAGGCCGCTCGCGCGGTCCTCGCACCGAGGCGGAGGGCACCGCGCCGCCCGCCTCGTCCCATCCGCGCACGCCCTACCGGGCCCGAGAAAACGCCCAAGAAGATCGGGGGAACCATGCCCGGCACGATCGTCATCACCGGCGCGAGCGGCTTCATAGGAAGCCGGGTCGCCGACCACGCGGCCAGATCCCTGCCCGGCCGCGCCCTGCGTCTGATGGCGCACCGCAGTCCGCTGCACCTGCCGCCGTCGCCCGCCGCGCGGGTCGAGACCGTGCCCGGGGACCTGGCGGATCCGGGATCGCTGCGCGGCATCTGCGACGGCGCGGAGATCCTGATCCACTGCGCCTCGCACATCGGCGGCGCCGAGGACATGTGCCGGACGGTGAACGCCCACGGGACGGAGGCGCTCCTGGCGGAGGCCCGCCGGTCGGGCGTGCCACGCGTGGTCTACCTGAGCACGGCGGCCGTCCACGGGCGCGGCCCCTTCCACGCCGCCCGCCCCGAGGAGCTGCCGCTCGCGCCCCAGTCGGCGACCTCGCGCAGCCGGGCCGCCGCCGAGGAGGCGGTGCTCGACGCCGGCGGCATCGTGCTGCGCCCGGACGTCGTCTACGGCGCCGGCGACCAATGGGTGGCGCCCGGGCTGGTACAGCTGATGGGGCTGCTGAAGGCGACCGTCGACGGCTGGCGCGCCCGCATGTCCCTCATCGACGCCGACGACCTCGCCCGCGCCCTGCTCGCCGCCGCGCTCGCTCCCGCCGAGCGGCTCTCGGCACGCCTCTACTACGCCAACCACCCCGAGCCGGAGACCGTGAGCTCGGTTCTGCGGGCCCTCGCCGACGCGTGCGGCCTGCCGTGGCCGCAGACCGACATCGGCTACGAGGAGGCCCGCCGGCGCCTGGAAGGGCTGAGCCGCCCGTTGTACGTGCTGGACATCGTGGCCGTCGACCGCTGGTTCGACAGCGTCCCCCTCTGGCGCGACCTGGACCTCGCCCCCGGCCCGGGCTTCGCCGCCCGCTTCCCCGCGCACGCCCCCTGGTACAAGCAGGCCCTGAGCGCCGCATGACCGTCCCCGGCCCGCCCCAACCGGCGGGCCGGATGGGTAAGTTGGCCGAAACCCCGCGCAATGCGCCCGCAACACGGCAAAGCCCCTGCCGGAACTCCGACAGGGGCTTCGATCTGCGGTGGACCTGAGGGGATTTGAACCCCTGACCCCCTCGATGCGAACGAGGTGCGCTACCGGACTGCGCTACAGGCCCTTGCAACGAGAAAAACTCTAGCATCTTCCCGGCAGTGCTCGTGACCGCCCCATGATCATTCGTTGGCGGCCCGGGGGCGGTCCTGGTCGGCCGGGGTGGCGGGTGACAGGGGGGCGTACTGGTCGAACAGCGGGGTGCGGCCGCGGCGGCGGGCCGTGGGGCGGGGGGGTTCCGGGGGTTCGGCGGAGGTGCCGGAGCGGGCGGAGCTCCAGGTGTCGGGGGCGCCGAGGTCGACGCTGCCGGGGGTGCGCGGCGCCACGGGTGCGGTGACGTAGGTGGGCAGCGGCACCGGGACCGGCTCCCAGCCGTCGTCGGGGGTGCTCTGGTCGTGCTGCTGGTCGACCCATTCGGCGTGGTCGGTCTGCTCGACCAGGGCCCGGCGGTCGGCGCTGCGCGGGGAGGGCTCGGTGGCCGGACGGGGCTGTTCGGGCTCGGCGGCGGGCTCGGCGGCGCGCGGGGCC
>CAYNNX010000602.1:0-3810 GCA_964398515.1 uncultured Streptantibioticus sp.
AGCGTGGTAGCTTGCGGGCGGTCGACAACTGAACCGAAGCTGGGCAGAGTTGGGGGACGAATGATTGGCATACGCCAGCGCTCGGGCACGGCTTTGATGTGCGGTGTCGTCATGCTCCTCCTCGCAACCACAGCGGGCTGCAGCAACGGCGGCCCGAAACCGCCCCCACGGCCGACCACTTCGGCGTCACAGCCGCCCGCCACCGCCACCGACGCGCCATCGGCTGCTGCACCGACGGGCCTGCTCTACTCGGGCAAGTCCGCGACCTTCAGTGCCACCTGGGCCGTTGAGCACGGGTGCCCCATCAACGTCAACATCGACTTCACCGACAGCGGAGCCCGGCTGAGGGACCCCAACACGTCGGGCAGCGACCCCAACGGACACGCCTGGCCCGGACTCAAGTGGAGTCCGCCCTGTTCCGGCATCACCCCGCAGATCGACTTCGACGGCCAAGCGGTGGCCAAGGTCTCCGGATCGCTGACCCAGGCGAGCTGCCAGGCCGCCGCCGAGCAGTCATTGAGGAACGGCACCGCTCTCCAGGGGTACAGCGTTCCGTCCCTGGCGGCCGGCGACGAGTTCTGCGAGTACGACAGGACACGCGGTCGCGTGATCCTCATGCAGGTCGCGAGTGTGTCCTCGAACACGCCGGTCCAGATCACCTGGTCGGTCACCGAGTGGGCCGTCGCAGTGCCGACGGCGACGGCCACGGCACCCGACGGCGCTGAATATGCCGACCAGACGTTCGCGCTGAGTGCCAAGCAGCCCGGTAGAAGTGACTGCACTCCCTCGGCCGTCACCCTCTACGGCTCGGACGGCCCGCTCGTCAAATTCAGCGAAGGCGGGGACATGGTCTACTTCCCGGCCTGTCTGGGAGGCTCCGGCGAAGCGAAGATCCGCTTCGAGAGCCCGGCCGCGCCGGTCAACGGTGATGTCGGGGCGTCAGCTTGCGAGGACGCTGCAGCCGCGTCGGGACAGAACACCTTGGAGGTCGCTCTCAGTGCGCTGCACCCTGGAAGTGAATACTGCGAATTCCTCAGCATGACGCACGCGGTCGTCCGGGTGAAGGTGGTCTCGATCGGTACCGACGCCTCTGCCTCACTCCAGTTCTCGGCGACCGAATGGAAGGCACCCGTCTCATAACCGCGCCGAGCCGCTGTCCGAACTTGTCCCCGGCTGAGCACCAGCCGGGGGCGAGCCTGTTCCCCTGCCGAGACCGAACTCGTTCACCGCGTGCGCCGCTCAGCCGACGGACGACAGAGGGAGGTCTACCGCCCCGAGCACGATGCGGTCGTCGCCGTCCACATAGATCTCACGCGGACAGCATGCACAGGCCTCCCGGGCACGACAGCTAGCGTGAAGGGCCGAGGGCCGGCCCGGACGTGCGGTGACGGTGCTGGTGGCGGGCGGTCTCGGTGTCGTCGGTAGCGCGGTGGCCGAACACCTCGCCTCGGACACGGACTGGGAGGTGGTCGCCCTGTCTTGGCGGCCACCCGACGGGTCCTGCTCACCGCCCACCCACCGGCTTGAATGCTTGGCTTCGACCCGCGGATTCAAGCCACCGCCTGGCACGCCGAGCGCGGCGTGACGGCCACATGGATGGAGGTGGGGGCGCCAAGCTGTGCCTCGATTCGACTGTTTGTACGATCCTGGTGTGGCTGGTTTTGATTTCCCCGACGACCTGATCCGGCTCCAGCGCGACCTCACGGCGGTGGAGCGCGAGCTGTCAGAGCTGTACGGGCGGCTGCCGCAGCGGCCGATCCCGATGCCGGAGCCGTACACCGACGGCCGCGGGGTGCGGCACGACGCCTCTCCGGGATGGACGGACGAGGATCATGCGGCGGTGAAGGCGCTGCTGGACCGGCGGCGGGAGTTGGCCCGGCCGCTGATGCTGCACGAGTTCTGGTCCACGCTCAGCGGCCCGGACGTGGCGAAGGCGCGATCGGCGCTCAAGCACATCGATGACCCCGCGGAGGGGTGAGATGCCGAGGCCCCGCGCCCAGGCCGGTGCCGGGGGCTTTCGCCTGCCTCGATGTTTCTGCGCAGACCCGGCCCCCGGTCAGCCCGCGTATGTGATCTGGACGACGGTGACGGTCTTCTCGCCGATGAGGATGACCGCGGTGACGTAGCCGCGGGCGACGGTCCGCATCACGCCGTCGTCCTCGCCGTAGGGCAGGGAGTGCGCGATGGGGTCCGCGAGAGTGTCGAGGAGACAGGCACCGAGGTCGCGGCGGGCGTCGTCGGGGAGCTTGGCGTACTTGCCGTGCAAAGTCGGGTCGAGCCGGAGCTGGTACGTCATGCCTGTCCCTCTGTCCTGGCAGCGCTCTCAAGGGTGCGCTGGGTCCCCTCCGCAGGCTCGGCGTCAGCGTAGCCGACCGGTAACGGGGCGTGTGGGGGAGTCGGGGAAGGTCAGGCGGCGCCGCGGGCGTGCCCGGCCTGCTTCTGCAGCTCGTCGGTGACGTCGACCAGGGCGGCCTCGTAGTCGGCCGGCAGCGTGCCGTGCTGCTTGTAGTGGTCGCGCAGGGCCTGGATGCGCGGACCGGCATCGGCCCACTCCTGGGCCACGCGGATCCACCTCTGAAGCAGCGCAGGCAGCTGGTCGACGGGCGCGAGGTTGATCTCGGCGAGGAACTTCTGCCTGGTCACAGGGTGCGGGAGGGCGTGGGCGATGCTGTCGATGGTCCACGGCTCGCTGGGCATCGGGTCCTCCGGTTCGGCGCTACACCGGCTTCAGCGTATCCCCGGATCGTCCGGGCGCGCTCCCCGTCCGCGCTATCCGCGTATCGCCGCGTGCGGGCGGCTCGCGCGAGGGCAGGCGTCGGATCGGCTCGCCGGGCTTGCTGCGCGTGCGTTCCGCGCGTGCTTCCCCCGGGGGAGTCTGT
This sequence comes from uncultured Streptantibioticus sp., assembly GCA_964398515.1. Taxonomy (GTDB): domain Bacteria; phylum Actinomycetota; class Actinomycetes; order Streptomycetales; family Streptomycetaceae; genus CAYNNX01. The sequence continues at coordinate 2,880 of CAYNNX010000602.1, forward strand.
CGTGAATGGTTTCGATGGTTCCTGCCCGTGTCGCCGCTGTGACCTGCGGCGTTGGTCGGGCGTGGATGACTGTGACGATTACATGGACGGTTCGGACGGCGAACCGGAGGCGGCGCGGCCGGCCGGGCCCGGCGATGTCGAGGTGCTGCTGCGAGGGCCGTCGGTCTCGGTGGCCGCGGTGCGGACGTGGATCGTGTCCCGCGCCGGGCTGGCCGAGGCCGCCCTGGTGGAACACCGGACGGTGGAGGACCCGGCCCGGCTGGGCGGGTCCGTGTGCCGCATGCTCGTCGTGACGCCGGAGGAGTAGCGCCCCCGGAGCGGTCACGCGGGCCGCCGTCACGACCCGGCTCACCGGCCGGGCGTATGACGCCGGTCAGGGATCACAACGCATCCGAGTCGCGGTCCCTGACCGGCGCAAGTCCGTTCAACCGACCTCCGGCGCAAGGGCGTTGTCAGTGCTTGAAGGCGTCCTTGACCTTCTCCGCCGCCTGCTTGAGGTCGCCCCTGGCCTGATCGAGCTTGCCCTGGGCCTCCAGTTCCTCGTCACCCGTCAACCGGCCCACCGTCTCCTTCGTCTTACCCCGGACCTGTTCCCCGGCGTTGCGGGCCTTGTCGTCGGTACCCATGTCTTCCTCCTCATCGTGCCCATCGTGGCGACGGTCGTGGTTGGCACGAAAGCGCCTGCCCCTCTTCGGAGGGCGTACACGTCGGCGGCCGTAGGTCCGATGGGCATGACTCGGGATCCACACTCTTCAGATCCCGAGCGAGCAATCGGGACATGGCGAAAGGTCAACCTGCCCTGGAAGAAGTGCTGTCCGGGAGTGCCGATCTCGCAACTGAGATCAGTCTGGTCGGCAGGGAGCGTGCCCGCCGAGATCGGGCGGTCCGCCACGGCGAGGAAGCCGCCGAACGCCTCGCCGCTGCCGACGAC
>CAYNNX010000603.1:0-3794 GCA_964398515.1 uncultured Streptantibioticus sp.
GTCCCGCCCAGCCCGCAGTACCCCGCCGGGTTCTTGTCGAGGTACTGCTGGTGGTGCGGCCCGGTCTCGCATTAGAGGCGCAGACTGAGAGCGGCGGTACCCCTACGGGCCTTCGCGTGGAGCCTCACGAGTTGAAGATGACACCCAAGGCTTGAGCGCTCGATCAGGAGAGGCTTCAATGGCGCCGTGACTGTGGCAGCAGAGCATGGTTCAGAGACCATAGCCGGTGAGGCCTCACTCAGCGAGGTCATGACGCATCTGCGCCAGCGCAGGCCGGTTTTCCACTCCGAAGCCGATCTTCAACACAGTTTCGCACGGGCGCTTTGGGAGTTAACGCCGGTGGTGGAGTGCAGGCTGGAAGTTCCGCAGCGACTGTCGAGGAAGGCCGAGTACCTGGACCTCCTCTGCATCGGGCCCTCGGCTCGCACCGCGATCGAGTTCAAGTACTTCACCCGGACTTGGACGGGCGCGGTCGGCGCTCCAGCCGAGGACTACGCCTTGAAGGCCCATGCCGCCACGGACCTTGCTCGCCTGCATTTCGTTCGCGACATATCCAGGCTGGAGCGATTCTGTCGCCGGACGGAACAGAACGGCCTTGCACTCATGCTGACGAATGCCGCGTCCCTGTGGACTCCTCCGAGCCCCGGCCGCCGGCCTACTCGCGATGACGAGTTCAGGATCCATGAAGGGCGCGTACTCGCCGGTAGGCTGCTGTGGGCGCAGGGGAGACACGATCGGAATACCTGCAGGTTGCGAGGCACCTATTCCCTTGGCTGGGAGCGCTACTCGGAGCAGGGCGGACCAGGCGGGGAATTCCGCTATCTGGCGGTGTTTGTCAGCCCGTGGGCAACCGGAGACGACGACGCCACTGACGGGTAGCCCCGGCTGCGGACTACTCGGCCGCCCGTGTTCTACTCTTCGTCCGGATTTCTGGATGGCCTGCAAGGTCTCTGCAAGCTTCCCAACGCACGCTCCGCGTTGTCGACCAGTTCCTTGTACGTCAACACCTCGACGCGGTTGAGGTGAGTGTTCAGTGTGCGCAGAGCTTCATTGATCTCATCCTCAGCGACCTCTGGTTGTAGGTCGGGGTGTCCGATCAGGACGACAGCGCTTGCTCTGCGAGTCTCGATGCCGAGTTCATCCCTGATCTGGATCCGGTGTTCGTCCAAGCCGACCAGGTAGTTGACCGCCTGGCTTACCGCATCGTGTACCTCGGCTGTCGGCACCCAACAGCCTCGATGTCTCTTGACGAGCGGTCCATGGAGGCTCATGGAGCGCTTCAACTCGACGATGTGCAGCACTCCGTCGCCACGCACCAGTGGGATGTCGACCTCGTCTCCCGGAACCAGTCGGCGTTGCGCCGCCTGGCTCGCGAACTGCCCGCCGAAGATCCAGTGCTGCCCATCCAATGCACGTTGCAGGTTATGCTCGCTCGCTTCGGGGTCTTCTATCGTGGCGCGGAGTGCTCTCAGACCACGCCGACGTCGCTGCACCTCTGCGGCTTGGAGCAGCAACTGTCCCTTCTTGTCCGCTGCGAGGATCGCTAGGGAGCCCGGGGACATAACGATGCGGCGGGCCGCTTGCTCCGGATCCTCAACGTCGACTCGCTCCCGAAACAATTGTTCGAACCATGCGGCTACTTCGGCGCTGCCGCGGATTATCCGGTACCGACCGGGACGTTCTTGAGACTGTTGCATGTAACGTGAGTCCCGGCTGAGGGCCTCTATATGGGCCAGCACCTCGCCCGCTGTCGCTTCGGGGTAGTCGGTGAGGTAGTCGTTCCCCACCTCTGCGAAGAAGTGCAGGCTCGAGGAAATCATCCGTGCCGCGTAGTCTTGGTGAGAGCTCAACGGCTGTGTCGACCGTTGGAACAGCCGGTAGCGTTCCTCAAAGTCAGGCCGGAAGATTCTCCCTTCGGCATAGTCGAGAGAGTCTTGCACCAGTCGCACGATCTGCCACTCAGCTACCGCTGCTGCCTCTGAGCGCACTTTCTCCAGCAGTGTAACGAGTGTTCGGCCGCCTCGGCGGTTACGTCTCTGTCCGCCAGTCATGTGCTGGAACACCGCTTCGAGAGCGTCCTTGACCCTGGGCTCCACGGCATGTTCAGCAACGTGCTCCAGCTGCAACTGCAGCGCATAGTCGGACCTGACATCCATGGGCTTGATTCTCATGCCTGGCACTGACAGCTCCGGCGTCGCGGCCGACTCCACCGGCGCACCACATCCCAAGCGTCCGGCCGTACGGATGATCGTCAGGCCGGACGGATGGTGGAGACGAACGGCGGAAGCGTCCACAGAACTGGGTTCCGACCAATCGGTGATCAGTACCGCCGGGTAGTCCGTAGAACTGGATGGCCCACGTCGTTCGACGCCAGCGTTGTGCTCCCCAGTCAGGTCGACCGTCGTGCGCCAGCAAGGCGCTGCTCATCGGATCGGCACCGGTCAGCAGCGCGCTCGACGCGGCCGAGGCGTGTAGCGGAAGGCCTCAGCCCTCGGCCTTCGCCACGCCCACCGGGCAGGAGACGCCCGTCCCGCCCAGCCCGCAGTACCCCGCCGGGTTCTTGTCGAGGTACTGCTGGTGGTAGTCCTCCGCCGGGTGGAACGGGCCTGCCGGGGCGATCTCGGTGGTGATGGCGGGGTGGCCGGCGGCGGTGAGGACGGGCTGGTAGGCGTCGCGCGAGGCGAGGGCGGCGGCTTGCTGGGCGGGGGAGTGGAAGTAGATCGCGGAGCGGTACTGCGTGCCGACGTCGTTGCCCTGGCGGAAGCCCTGCGTCGGGTCGTGGGACTCCCAGAAGACCTTCAGCAACTGCTCGTAGGAGACCACTGCCGGGTCGAAGACGACGCGGACGGCTTCGGTGTGGCCGGTCAGACCGCTGCAGACCTCCTCGTAGGTGGGGTTGGGGGTGTGGCCGCCCTGGTAGCCGACGAGGGTGGTCCAGACGCCCGGTGTCTGCCAGAAGCGGCGTTCGGCGCCCCAGAAGCAGCCGAGGCCGAAGTCGGCGATCTCCAGGTTCTCCGGGTACGGGCCGAGCAGCGGGTTGCCGAGGACGGTGTGCCGGTCGGTGACCGAGAACGCGGGGCGCTCGCGGCCGGGCAGGGCCTCCTCGGCGGTCGGCAGCTTCGGCTTGAAGCGGTCCAGGAACATCGGCGTCTCCTTCGGCACGTGGCGGCAGCTCGGCGCGGCTCCTCGCGGCTCGTTCATCAGAACGTATCGTCGCCGCGTGGGATTCCGGCGCGGCCCCCGCAGCGCGGCGCACTACGCTCGGGCACATGAGCGACCAGCACACCCAGCGGCATCAGAGCTTCGAGACCCTCGCCATCCACGCGGGGCAGGAGGCGGACCCGGCGACCGGAGCCGTCGTCACACCGATCTACCAGGTCTCCACCTACAAGCAGGACGGCGTCGGCGGCCTGCGCGGCGGCTACGAGTACAGCCGGTCGGCGAACCCGACCCGTACCGCACTCGAGGAGAACCTCGCCGCGCTGGAGGGCGGGCGGCGCGGCCTGGCGTTCGCCTCGGGTCTCGCCGCGGAGGACTGCCTGCTGCGCACGATCCTGAGCCCCGGCGACCACGTGGTGATCCCCAACGACGCCTACGGCGGCACCTTCCGGCTCTTCGCCAAGGTCGTCGACCGCTGGGGCGTGCAGTGGTCGGTGGCCGACACCTCCGACCCGGACGCCGTGCGGGCGGGGCTGCGGCCGAACACCAAGGCGATCTGGATCGAGACGCCCAGCAATCCGCTGCTCGGCATCACCGACCTCGCGGTGCTGGCGGACATCGCGCGCGGCGCGGGC
>CAYNNX010000604.1:0-3770 GCA_964398515.1 uncultured Streptantibioticus sp.
GGCCCGGCGGCGGCCGGCACGCGCCTCACCGCGGACGGCGGAGCGCAGTCGGCCGGGGGCGTCGTGCCACGGCGGACCGCCGCGCTCCAACAGCCGCAGCCAGGCGGCCTGTTCGAGGTCCTCGGCCGCCATCCCGGCGGGCCCCGCCTCGGCGGCGGCCTCGGCGCGAAGGAGCGGGGCGAGCGCGGCGAGCGCCTCGGGAAGGGGGGTCATGTCCGCCGGGACGCGGCATCGCGCACGCCGGTTGCGCGATCGCGCCGCGTTCGTCCGTCCGGGTGACGGCAGGGTTTCCGGGAGCGTAAGCGGAAGGACGGAAGAAGGGTGATTTCAGTGCCGTGTGTCAAGGCCTTGTATCGGGTGGGTCAATCCGGCGTGGAACTCCTCGGTAACCACGAGTATCGTCCCCACCTGGGATGACGCGGGCGCCTCGGCACCGCGTGCCCGGACCGTACCTGCCACTGAGCCGACCACCGACGGAGGGCCCGTTGACCCGCTACCTGCTCAAGGCGCTGCTCGGACTGCTCATGCGCGTCCTGTTCCGCCCCCGGGTGGAGGGTTTGGAGAACATCCCGGAGGCGGGCGGGGTCATCGTCGCCGGCAACCATCTGACCTTCATCGACTCGATGTTCCTGTCCCTGGTGGTGAAGCGGCCGGTCCACTTCATCGGCAAGGACGAGTACGTGCGCGGCCGCGGCCTCAAGGGGCGGCTGATGGCGTGGTTCTTCACCACCTCGGGGATGATCCCGGTGGACCGGGACGGCGCCAACGGCGGGGTCGCGGCGCTGATGACCGGCAAGCGCGTCCTGGAGGAGGGCAAGGCGTTCGGCATCTACCCGGAGGGCACCCGCTCCCCCGACGGCCGCCTGTACCGCGGCCGCACCGGCGTCGCCCGCCTGTCCCTGATGACCGGCGCCCCCGTCGTGCCGTGCGCCATCATCGGCACCGACCGCGTCCAGCCCAGCGGAAAGGGCCTCCCGCACATCCACCCGGTCACCATCCGCTTCGGCGCCCCCCTGGACTTCTCCCGCTACGAGGGCATGGACCGCGACCGCTACGTCCTGCGCGCCGTCACCGACGAGGTGATGAGCCATGTCATGCGGCTGTCGGGCCAGGAGTACGTCGACGTGTACGCCACGAAGGCCAAGGCCGCCGCCGACCACGACAAGGCGGCCTGACCCCTCCTCGTCCGCACCGGGCCCCGCGCACCTGGCGTGTGCGGGGCCCGGCGACGTCGTCAGCCGTGTTCGGGCCGACGGCCCTCCAGCCGCTGGCCGCGCAGGCTCCGCCAGGCCCACACGGCGGTCAGCAGCAGAACGGCCGCGCCCACCGCGGAGGCGGCCCGCAGCCCGTCGGTGAAGGCGTCCCGGGCGGCGGCGAGCAGCGTGTGCGCGGTGTCGGGGGGCAGGGTGCGGGCCGCCTCGACCGCGCCGGACAGCGACTGCCGCGCCTGGTCGGCGGCTTCACCGGGAACGCCGGGCGGGACGCGCAGGCCCGAGTAGAAGCCGGTGACGATCGAGCCGAGCAGCGCGATGCCCAGCGCGGTGCCGAGTTCGTACGCGGTCTCCGAGACGGCCGAGGCGGCGCCGGCCCGTTCCTGGGGGACGCACGAGAGGATCACGTCCGCGGTGACGGTGAAGGAGAACCCCGCCCCGACACCGACGACCAGCAGCACCGTGCCCAGCAGCGGATAGCCGGTGTGCGGCCCGGCCGCGGGCAGGACCGCCAGGGCCAGGGCTATGGCCGCGAGCCCGCCGGCCACGACGGCCCGCACCGACCAGCGGCGGGCGGCGCTGCCCGCGACCAGGCCGGTGACGACCGCACCCAGGGCGGCCGGGGCCTCGGCGAGCCCGGCCTGCAGGGGCGAGCGGCCCTGGACCAGTTGGAGGAACTGGGAGAGGAAGAAGATCAGGCCGGCCATGCCGAGGACGGTGAGCAGGTCCGACAGGACGGAGGCGGTGAAGCCGCGGTTGCGGAACAGCCGCATGTCCAACAGCGGTGCCGCCGAGGTCAGTTGGCGCCGGACGAAGAGGGCGAGGGCCGCCAGGCCCAGCGTTCCGGCGGCCGCTGCGGCGAGCCCGAAGCCGTGGGCCGCGGTCTCCTTGACCGCGTAGACCACGCCGGCCATTCCGGCCAGCGAGAGCAGCACGCTCGGGCCGTCCCACGGGCCGGGGGCCGGGTTGCGGGACTCCGGCAGCAGGCGGGCGCCGAGGACGACGAGCAGCGCCATGACCGGGACGTTGATCAGGAAGACCGAGCCCCACCAGAAGTGCTCCAGCAGGAAGCCGCCGACGACCGGCCCGCCCGCCGCCCCGGCCATCGACGCCGAGCCCCACACGCCGATCGCGAGGGAACGTTCCCGCGCGTCGCCGAAGAGGTTGCGGATCAGCGCGAGCGTGGACGGCATGAGCGTCGCGCCCGCGGCCCCCATCAGCGCCCGGGCCGCGATGAGCATCGCCGGTGTCGCGGCGTAGGCGGCGGCCACCGAGAGCACGCCGAACGCGGTGGCGCCGCCGAGCAGCAGCCGCTTGCGGCCGATGCGGTCGCCGAGGCCGCCCATGGAGACCAGCAGCCCCGCGATGACGAAGGAGTAGACGTCGCCGATCCACAGCAGCTGGGTGGAGGACGGCCGCAGGTCCCGGCTGAGGTAGGGCATGGCGAGCCCCAGCACCGTGGCGTCGACGGCCACCGTCAGCAGGGCCAGGGTGAGCACGCACAGCGCCCACCAGCGAGCCGGGTGCCGGGGTGCGGGCGAGGCGGACCGCGCGGTCAGCGTGGACTGGGTCACGACCGCTCCCGCAGCATGCCGCCGAGAAGCAGCTCGCCCACCATCCGGGCCGAGTCGCGCGATGCGATCTTCCCGTCCTGGACGCACCAGCCGGAGGCGGCGATCAGCGCGTAGAGCGCCTCGCACAGCCAGGCCGGGGTGAGGTCGTAGCGGAAGCGGCCGGACTCCTGGCCGCGGCGGAAGAGCGCGCCGACGCGGGCGTCGATGCGCTCCCAGCCCTCCGCGATCTCGTCCGACTCGTAGAGCTGGTTCTCGCCGTAGAGGAAGGCGAGGAAGCCGGCGATCGGCACGGCCTGCTCGATCAGCCGCCGTACCGCCTCCTCGGGGTCGCCCTCCTCGATGCGGGCCGCGTCCAGGCACTCCTCGGTCTGCTTGATGCCCAGCGCGCCGAGGGCCCGGACGAGGGCGTCACGGCCGGGGAAGCAGCGGTGCAAGGTGGCCCGGCTGATCCCGGCGGCCTTGGCGATCTCGTCCATGGAGGCCGTGGCCCGCCGGGTCAGAAGCGCTGCCGCGTCCCTCAGTACCTGCTCACGATCGACGCTCATGAGACCAGCATAGACCACATGAGACATCAATGTCTCAAAAAGAGAGGAGCAGTCTCAGGTGGGGCTCAGACGACCGGGCGCAGCCCTTGAAACGGGTCGGCGTGCACAGTACGGCGGCATCATCGAGGGCCCGGGAGCAGGCTACGCTCCCGGGTCCGCCAACTTCCGCCGGGCCGTGGCGAGTTCATCGCTTGGCGCGCGCCCAGGCGAACTGCGCCGCCAGGTCCTTCTTCACCTCGGCGAGCTGGACCGCCACCGCGGTGGGCGCGGTGCCGCCCCGGCCGCTGCGGGCCGCCAGGGCGCCCTTGACGCTCAGCACCTCACGGACCCCGGGCGTCAGATGCTCGGAGATCGCGGCGAACTGATCATCCGTCAGCTCATCGAGCTCGATGCCGCCGGACTCGCAGACCTTCACGCACTCGCCCGCGATCTCGTGTGCC
>CAYNNX010000605.1:0-3748 GCA_964398515.1 uncultured Streptantibioticus sp.
GCGCCTCGTGGCAGCGTTTGCAGACATGCCGACCGAGTGGGAACTCCGCGACCGGCTTCGGGTCCTGGCAAACGCGGCACCGTTTCGGCTTCTGGATCAACTCGGGAGCCGTCGGCACCGGGCCCACCAAGTAGTGCGGCAGGTCATCATCGACAAGGCCGAGGACAGTCAGCATCGTTTCGGCGGAGGCGGCGTCACGAGCGTGGTCAGGGTGGCCACAGATGGTGATCCCGGCAACCTTCGACAGTTCGCACGGATGCTGCTGGGCGGCGAAGTCTGTGACGGTCAGCGCTGCCGACGTTTCATCGCGGTCAAGGGCGATCGATCGGCGCGCCTTCATGCCGCCTCCTGCCGGTCAGGAGCGCACTGGTGGTCCACCGGGCGTAGGTGGTGACAGGTACGGCACTCGACAGCGACGACCTGTGCGATGACTCCGTGCTCAGAGACGGCGACGCCGGGGTTGGCGGCGACGAGAGCGTCCATGACCTCGGGGAGGAGCCTCATGCCGCACCACCCGGAACTTGGGTAACGCTGCCGTCCACCTCAAGGAACACCCAGCCGTACGCAAAGTGATCGACCGGAGTGTCTTCAGGCTTCTGACCGGGCTTGAGCCAGAAGCCGCGCAGGTTCATCAGCGCGTCCCGCTGCTCGGCCTGAAGATGGCATCCGAGAGAGGTCGCAGACCCACACAGCAAGATCAGATTCGCGGGTGAGTTCGCCGCAGGGTCGGGCGTACCACCCATGCCGCGGGCATCGCGATGCTGGATGCTGTACGGGCCCATGTCCATCGGCCGGCCACATGCCGCGCACGCCCAGACGTCCCTCTCGGCGATCAGTGCGCGGGTGTTGCGGTCCGGGCCGGTGTCGACCTTCTGGCCCTCGTCCAGATGCCACTGGCCTTGCCAGCACTCGACGACACCCTTCGGCATGACGCTGCGCAGACGCCGATCCTTGATGCGAGCCAGAGCGCGTTCGGCAGCCTCCTGGGAGGCGTACGCCCTCGACATGCAGCCGCACTTCGGCCGCAGCGACGAGGCGTCACGCTGCTGGAGAGCCATCACACCCTCCCGCCGAGGTCGAATGCCTGCTTGGCGATCGAGTTGATCGACTGGAGGCACTTCACCTGCTCGTGAAGCTGCCCGACCTTGTCGCTCGCGGTGAGCCGGGCGGTCTTCGCCCTCTGATACCGCCACCATTGGTCAGGGATCCGGTCGTTGACCCAGTTGCGCTGCTGGGTGACAGTGACGCTCGACAGGTTCGGGTCGGGGCACCCTGGATCCGCCAGTAGAGGGAGGCGTGCGCGGGAGTACACCTCAAGAGCGTCGATCTCCTCGTTACGCGCGTTCCGCAGGTCTTTCCGCGCGTAGTACAGCTCGTTGTAGATCTGCCGCAGGTACCGGTCCACATCGGCCGGGGTGAGCAGCGCGTCAACGTCGATAGGGACGAACTCAGGCCGGTCCATCGGTCGCCTCCTCACCGGCAGGGAGCGCCCGCCACAGGTCCCGCATGTGGTCCTTGAGTGGCTCGTAGACGTCGCTGCCGTTGTTGACGTGGTCGTCCTCGCAGCGGGTTTCTGCGGCCAGCCGGACGAGTTCCTCGATCTCCTGGCGGGAGGTTTTCGTCCTGGCCAATTCAGCGATCTCGTCCGCAGTGAGCTGGAATGGCTCCGCGGAAGGGGGCTGCGGAGCGGGCGGCGTGGCCGAACCGCTCGTCAACGCTCGCCGCTGCTCCCCCGGCGCGGGCGGAAGCTGAGCGGTGAACCCGCCAGCCTCCAGCGCGCCGGACGCGATCTCGCGGAACGTCGCCAGCACTTCCAGGACCGGCACCGGGTACTTCTTGGTCCTGCCGTTCGCGACGCGTTCCCTGTGGTCGATCCGCAGGATCGCCGGGAGCATCACACCGCGGTCGCGGGCAACTTGCATGATGTGCGCGGCGTCGCCGATCTCCACGGCCGCGTAGTAGGAGCTGGTGTCGAGCCGGAACACGCCAAGGCCGGGAAGGTCGGGGATCATCACCGAGATTCGGGTGACCGCCTTGCACGCCTGCGGAGGGTTCAGTTTCGCCAGCCGCGCCCGCTCCAGCGCGGCAGCTTCGACCTGGGCGAGGTCATCAGGGTCGGCGGCGTGCGGACACAGGCATTCCCGGCCGCTGATCTGCTCGACGCGAGAATCACAACGGCGCTGGCATCCGCCCCCGGACCACAACTCATACCACTGAGACACGACCTGGTCGCGGGGCGGTACGGTCACCGCGATCTCGGACCGGTCGGTGATGACCTCGAACTCGCCCTTCCACGGACGTACCGTCCCGCCGTACAGATCGGCGATGGCGTCGGCGGAGTGGCGGGAGCCTGTGGTGAAGCGGAAGGTGTCCAACCGGGCGGGCCGCATGATGTCTTTGCCGTTGCGGTCGGTTTTGCCGGTCGGGACGGACTGTCCGATGCGGAGGCGGCCGATCTGCTGGCCGCGGCGCTGGACATCCAATAGAGGCATCGGTCAGGCCACCTTTCCGGCCGCGGGAGCTTCGTCAGCGAGGGTCAGGCCGTGGTCGGCGAGCATGCGCCGGGCCATGTCTGCGGTCTTCTCGCCGATACCGTCGATACCGTGGAGTTCTTCGGCGGTGAACGCGGCGACGTCCTCCACGTCCCGCAGGCCAGCGCCCCGCAGCAGCGACGGTGCGCGCCCGTACCCGCTACCGGTCAGGTCCGCCAAGAGCGCAGGCGGCGTGGTGCCGTCCGGGCAGAGCGGGCGCACGACCTTGCCGGGCTTCGGGCCGGCTTCGGCGCGGCCCTGGTAGAGCTCGGTGGCGCGACGGAAGAGGTTCCATGCTTTAGCGTCGTCAGCGGCGCTGATCGGCATGAACCGGTAGCAGTCGGCGTGCTCGGGCCTCAGGTGCAGCACCGCTGAAGCGTTCGTGGGCGGCATAGGCCTGATCTCGCCGAGCGGCATCAGTGCTTCCCGCATACGCCGGTAGGCGGCGAGTTGCTCTCGCACGGTCGCGGACAGGTACTTGCCGGTCTTGGTGTCCATGCACGGGATTAGTGCCGAGCCCGGCGAGTGGGTGATGGTGCCGTCCGGAGTGAGCGCGACGTCTCCGATCTCCACGATCATGTCCAGCGTCCCCGCCACCTTCATCGCCGGGCTGTAGACCGGCATCTCGGCGGCTTCGAACCGCGGGCTGAAGTCGGAGACGAAGTTGGTGAATCCGGTCACCATCCAGTCCACGACCTCATCCAGTGGTTCACCGTCGTAGTCCGCGCCCGCCAGGTGTTCCGGCAGGGTCGGTAGGGCGATGTCGTCGGCGTGGTCTGGCGAGGCGGCCCACAGGATCAGGGCCTCCTGCACGTCGTGGACGTAGGTGCCGGCGTCGGCTTTGCGTTCACGTAGCCGCTTCGCCTCGTCTTTGATCAGGTCTATGGCTGCTTTGCGTCCGCGCTGGCGCAGTGTCTTGCGGACCAAGCCGCGCTGGTCGATCGCGTATTCGGCGGCGAGCCGCGCCGACCAGGGAGTCAGGTACGGCTTGCCTTCCGTCGCGCCAAGGATTGTGGTGACAGAGATGTACTGCTCCCCTGTGACCGGGTGGATGTAGTACCGGCTGCCGTGTTCGTCCTCGTAGCGGACTGGCGTGGCCGGCGCGTTCATGCCGCGTCCTGCTTGCTCTCGGTGGCGGTGTCGGCGTCGAACTCGTGGACCGCGGCGCGGACAACTCGCGCGCACCTGTGGCAGGGAGCGTCCTGACCCGAGTGCTC
>CAYNNX010000606.1:0-3724 GCA_964398515.1 uncultured Streptantibioticus sp.
CGTGGGCACCGCGCTGTGCGCCGGGGCCGGGGCCGCCGCGGCGTCCTCGGCCGAGCGCCCCGGGGCCGCGGCGGAGCAGCTCGCCCGGGACGACATCCTCGACCGGGCCCGCGAGTGGGCCCACACGCCCGTCCCGTACAGCATGTCGGCGCGCTGGCGTGACGGGTACCGGCAGGACTGCTCGGGGTACGTGTCGATGGCGTGGGGGCTGGGCGGCAACGCGTGGACCGGGAGCCTTCCGGAGTACGCGGTGCCGATCGACCGCGACGAGCTGCGGCCCGGGGACATCCTGCTCTACCAGAACCCCGGTGACCCGTACGCCGGTTCACACGTCGTCATCTTCGGCGGGTGGACGGACGCCTCGCGCACCCACTACACGGCCTACGAGCAGACCCGCCCGCACACCCGCGTGCGCGTCACGCCGTACCCGTACTGGAACCACCGCAGCCACTGGGTCGCCTACCGCTACAAGTACCTGACCGGCCGGCCCGGCCGGGACGGCGACGGGCTCGCGGAGCCCACGGCCTGGCGCCGCGCGGACGGTTACGCCGGAGCCCGGTACACCACCGGCCCGGGCCACAAGGCCGGCCGGGACCGGGCGGTGCCGCCCTACCCCGGGCGGGGCCGCTTCCGGCCGGGCCGCTCGGGCGAGGAGGTGCTGCGGCTGGGCCGGCGGCTCGTCGACAAGGGGTACGGCGAGCACTACCGCTCCGGCCCCGGCTGGACGTGGACGGAGGCGGACCGGCGCAACGTGGAGGCGTTCCAGCGCGCCCAGGGCTGGTCGGCGCGTGACGCGGACGGCTATCCGGGACCTGAGACCTGGAGGCGATTGTTCTCGTGACGACCACCGCCTCGGCGGGGGTGGCGGCGGCGCTCGCCGCGGCCCCCGCCGACACCGCCGCCCACCCGCTCCCCGACCGCGAGGAGCTCACCGAGCGCCAGGGCCGCAGCCTGCCCGGCGGTCTGGCCGTGCTGACGGCCGTGGCCGCCGCCGGCGCCGCGCTGTGGCTGCTGTGGCGGCTCGATGTGCTGCCCCGCCGCGTCGTCGGCTACGCCCTGCTGCCCGATCCGCCGGACGGCGGCAGCCTCCCCCAGCCCCGCGGGGGGACCCCCTTCGGCCTGTGGGGGGCGGTGATGCTGCTGGCCGCGCTGGTCGCCGTCGCCGTCGGCGGCCTCGCCCGCGGGCGCCCCGGGACGGTGTGGCTGCTCTCGCGCTGCGGCGCCTACCAGGGCACCGTGCGGCGCACCGGCCTGCTGTGGATCAACCCCCTGCTGAGCCGCCGCCGGGTGGACGTACGGCTGCGGCACTGGCGCAGCCGCCCCATCGAGGCCGTCGACGCGGAGGGCACCCGGCTCCACGCGACCGTCCTGCTGGTCTGGCGGGTCCGGGACACCGCCCGGGCCTGCTTCACGGTCGACGACCACGTGCTCTACCTGCGCGAGCAGGTGGAGAGCGCGGTCGCCCGGGTGCTCTCCCGCTCCCCGGCGGACGACTTCCGGGGCACCGGCCCCACCCTGCGGGAGACCGACCGGGTGGGCGAGGCGCTCACCCGGGAACTGGCCCAGGAGATGCGCCCGGTGGGCATCGAGGTCTTCTCGGCCCGCCCGGTGCGGATCGAGTACGCGCCCGAGGTCGCCGAGGCCATGCGGCGCACCAGGCTGGCGGCGCTGGACGCCCGGCACCGCCAGGCCGTCCTGGACGACGTCGTCGCCTCGGTCGCCGAGACCGTACGCCGCCTCACCGACCGCGGCCTCGCCGACCTCGACGACTACGAACGCAAGGCGCTGGTGCGCGACTTGACCGTGGCGTTCAGCACCGGACGGTGAACGCCCGCGCGAACGACGATCGCCGGACGGGCGGCCTGCGATGGGGGGCCGGCCCGTCCGGCGATCGTGGTGAGCCCGCTTACGCCGGGACGCTCGCGACGCCCGGGGCGAGGAACCGCTTGCCGTTGACCCGCTCGGAGACGCCCGCGCGGTCCAGGTACGGCGTGATGCCGCCCAGGTGGAACGGCCAGCCCGCACCCGTGATCAGGCACAGGTCGATGTCCTGGGCCTCGGCCACGACGCCCTCGTCGAGCATCAGGCCGATCTCCTGCGCCACGGCCTCCAGCACCCGGCTGAGCACCTGCTCCTCGGTCAGGACGGTGTCACCCTGCTCCAGCAGCGCCACGACCTCGGGGTCCAGCTCCGGCGTGCCGGAGTCGTAGACGTAGAAGCCGCGCTTGCCGGCCTTGACGACCGCCGCCAGGTTCGGCGAGACCTTGAAGCGCTCCGGGAAGGCGCCGTGCAGGGTCTCCGAGACGTGCAGGCCGATCGCCGGGCCGACCAGCTCCAGCAGCACCAGCGGGGACATCGGCAGGCCCAGCGGCTCGACCGCCTTCTCGGCCACCGCGACCGGGGTGCCCTCGTCGATGACGTTCTGGATCTCGCCCATGAACCGGGTCAGGATGCGGTTGACCACGAACGCCGGAGCGTCCTTGACCAGCACCGCGGTCTTCTTCAGCTTCTTGGCGACCGCGAACGCGGTGGCCAGCGACGCGTCGTCGGTCCTCTCGCCGCGCACGATCTCCAGCAGCGGAAGGACCGCGACCGGGTTGAAGAAGTGGAAGCCGACGACCCGCTCGGGGTGCTGCAGCTTCGAGGCCATCTCGCTGACCGACAGCGAGGAGGTGTTGGTCGCCAGGACGGCCTCGGGCGATACGACCGCCTCGACCTCGGCGAACACCTTCTGCTTGACGCCCATCTCCTCGAAGACGGCCTCGATGACGAAGTCCGCGTCGCCGAAGGCGGCGGCCTTGTCGAGCGAGCCGGTCACCAGCGCCTTGAGGCGGTTGGCCTTGTCGCCGTTGATCCGGCCCTTGCCCAGCAGCTTGTCGACCTCGCCGTGGACGTAGGCGACGCCCTTGTCGATCCGCTCCTGGTCGATGTCGGTCAGCACGACCGGCACCTCCAGGCGGCGGGCGAACAGCAGCGCCAGCTGAGAGGCCATCAGACCGGCGCCGACGACGCCGACCTTGTTGACCGGGCGGGCCAGCTGCTTGTCGGGCGCGCCGGCCGGGCGCTTGCCGCGCTTTTGCACCAGGTTGAACGCGTAGATGCCGGCGCGCAGCTCGCCGCCCATGATCAGGTCCGCGAGGGCCTGGTCCTCGGCGTCGAAGCCCTGCCGCAGGTCGCCGTTCTTGGCGGCGGCGATGATGTCCAGGGCCCGGTAGGCGGCCGGGGCCGCGCCGTGCACCTTCCCGTCGGCGATCGCTTTGCCGCGCTGGACCGCCTGGTCCCACGCCTCGCCGCGGTCGACCTCGGCGCGCACGACCTCGATCTCGCCCTTGAGGACGGAGGCGGTCCACGCCAGCGACTGCTCCAGGAAGTCCGCGCCCTCGAAGATCGCGTCGGCGATGCCGAGCTCGAAGACCTGGGCGCCCTTCAGCTGCTTGTTCTGGTTGAGCGAGTTCTCGATGATCACGCTCACCGCGCGGTCCGCGCCGATCAGGTTCGGCAGCAGCGCGCAGCCGCCCCAGCCCGGCACCAGGCCCAGGAAGACCTCGGGCAGCGAGAACGCGGGCACCGCGGCCGAGACCGTGCGGTACGAGCAGTGCAGCCCGACCTCGACGCCGCCGCCCATGGCCGCGCCGTTGTAGTAGGCGAACGTCGGCACGGCGAGCGAGGCGAGGCGCTTGAAGACGTCGTGGCCGCCCTTGCCGATGGCGAGCGCGTCCTCGTG
>CAYNNX010000607.1:0-3719 GCA_964398515.1 uncultured Streptantibioticus sp.
CGCTGGCCGCTCGGCCGGAAACGGATCCCTCATGCGCACAGGCATCATCGCCCTTGCCTATCTGCGCGACGCAGACGGCCTGACCGAGGCCGCCCGCTGCGTTAGCACCCTGACCCACTATGACGATCTGGCTGGGGACGCGTGCGTCCTGTGGTGCCACGCCATCCGCACCGCCGTCTTGGACGGCACCTGGTTCGGCCTCGACTACGGACTGGACCACCTTCCGCCAGAACGCCGTGACCAGTGGCGGCGTTGGATTGATCAGGCCACCGCCCTGCCAGCCTCGTCGTTCACCCCTAACGGGTTCGTCGTGGCGGCACTGCAGGCAGCATGGTCAGCCATCAGGAACACCCCTATCCCAGCCGAGGCCCCGCCCCAGCACCTGGCTCAAGCGCTGGAGAACGCCGTGCGCACGGGCGACGACACCGACACCGTCGCCGCGATCGCGGGCGCACTGCTCGGCGCGTACTGGGGCGCATCCGCCGTCCCGCCCCACTGGCACCAGATCGTGCACGGCTGGCCGAACATGCGCGCCGCAGACCTGACCGACCTGGCCGTACGCACCGCCACCAGCGCGTGGTCGACCGCCGCCAGCCGGTAGATTCCCTTCGACCACGCGACCGGGGAGAGCAGCCGACATGCCCAGCAGAAATGTGCCGGACTTCTCAGCTGCCAGGTTGCGCGAGCACCGTATCCAGCGCGGCCTGACCCAGGCTCAGCTGGCCGAGGCGGCAGGCGTTCCCCGCCAGATGATCACCCGGTTGGAGAACGCGTCCGGGGCCGGCCCTAGTCGCACCACGCTCACCAAGATCGCCGCCGTGCTCGGCATCCGTCCCGCCGAGCTGCTGGATCTCACCAGCTCGGGAGCCGACACCCCGGTTCCCGGCCTGGCTGACCTCCGGGCACTGGCCGGCGTGACACAAAACCAGGCCGCGCAACAGCTCGGCCGGCCCCGCAGCTGGTACGCCATGCTCGAAACCGGACGCATCGTTGACTTCCCCCACCGGCTTGCTCAGCAGCTTGCGCAAATGCTGGGCACCACCATCGCGGCGGTCGAGGCTTCGCACCGCTGCGACGTCGAGCGCGCGTCCGAAACCGCCCCCACACTCACCATCCGCTTCACCCCCGCCGAAGCCGGCGCTCTGGCCACACACCTGGCGTCCGCCGACCGCGTAGGTGGTCTTGGTGAGCACCGAGATCTCCTCATAGCGGTAGCGGAACGCCTCCGCCGGGCCCACGAACAATCGAGCTAAATGCCACGAGAACTACCCCCGCACAGTCGGGAGGTCGTTCACCGGCTGAGGCTCAACGCGCGTCGAGGCGGGGCTTCGGCGTCGGCGGCGTACAGGTCGAACAGCGAGAGGCCGCTGGCGAACCGGACCTCCGCCCAGTCGTGCGGCTGCAGGTCGGGCTGTGACCGCAGCCAGGCATGCCGAGGCGCCACTGCTCCGCGTCACTTAGACCGGCCCAGGCATCGGCGCGTGCCTGCCTCCTGCTCTGATTCGGGAAGGTCGTCTGCGTCGGTGGGCGGACACCCCAGAGACACGTGCAGCATGGCGACGCTGGGCAGACTCACGCCCAGCCAACCAAGGCAAGGGCAGCGGAGGCCGGCCAGCCTCGCGCCGTGGCGATGCCGCCCGCCCCAGCGATAACGCTGAGCGCCCCACCACTCGCTGGACCTGCGACGGCGGCCCCCTTTCGTAACCGGGACGGATCTCGTACCGTCGGATTGGTCACGGAGGTGGGTGCTTTGAGAAGCCCGGATGCGATTGCTCGCCAATGTCCGGAGTGTGGAAAGCAGACGAGCGCCAGCAGGGTAAGCGGACGTCTCTACTCCCACCAGGTTCCGGGTACGACCGACACCTGTCCGGAGTCGGGTGCGCTCGTCATCCCCGCCGAGGGCGGTGAGCCGCTGCGTCCCCCTCCTCTTCGCCCACCCGTTGAACAGAAGCCGTCCGCGCCTCGGCCGACTTCTGCAGAGCGCCCTTCCACCAGTGTGCGAGCGGTGCTGGCGGGCCTGCCCGGTCTGGGGCGGCGACGGCGTTAACGCGCTGAGTTGAGGCCGATCGTTCGTTAGGGATTCAGCTGGAGCGCCGTCGGTGCGGCCTGAGTCGTTCCAGAAGTTCCGCGGTTTCTGGTTCGAGATCCATGTCCAGTTCGTACAGGACGCGCAGGAGCCGCTCGGCGGCGGCGTCGATGCCGGCGATGTTGCCGGCGCGGTGTTCGGCGCGGAACAGGTCTCGGTACAGCAGCTCTGAGCCGGGTTCGATGTCGAGGCCTTTGGCGATGATCGAACGGGCGCCGGCGGGGTCGCCGGTCTCGATCAGCGTGGTGGCCAGGGCGTGCACCACGTCGACGATCGCTGAGATCATCTCTTGTTTGAGGTGCTCGGCCCAGATGTAGGAGGCGGGTCCGGCGCTGGCGAACGGCTGTCCGCGGACCAGGTCGAGGGCGGTGCGCAGGTCGGCGATGCCGCGCATGGTGTCGCTGCCGATGCGGGCCAGGCCACGCTGGGCGATGGCTTGGAAGCGGTCCCAGTCGCAGCGGACTCCGACAAGGGTGTAGAGCTGGCCTTGGCCTTGGGTGGGCACGTAGAGGTTGCCGACGGCGTCGCGGCCGAGCCATGACCTGAGCCTGGACATGTTGGCGGCTCGTGTTTTGGGTGACCAGGGTCCCCGCGGCCCGCCGAGTGCGCGGCTGACCTCTTCGGCTGATCGGCGCGGGTTGAGGTGCAGGTAGGCGGCGAGCTCGGGAAGCTGGTTGCGCCGGCGGGGGTCGATCTGGGAGATATCTCTTCCGGCGACCTCAACCCGCCCAAGGACCCTGATCTCGGGTGCGTTGGGGTCCAGCCGTACGACCTCCTCGTCCTGTTCGACTTCCTCGGCCTCCACCGTGTCGAGAGCGTCGTGGTCGGGTTCAGGCGCGCTCGCCGCTTCGCCGGGGCGGTCGGTGACCGGCGGCGGGGCGATGCCGGCGGCGCGCACCTCGGTGTCGGATTCGCCGCGGAAGACCGACAGGATGCGGGCGTCGGTCTGCTGGTCCGTGCTGCGGAAGGAGGCGGCAGGGCCAGCGGGGGGTTCGGCGGGCACGTTGGCCCAGGCCGGGATGCTGGTGGGGTCGGCTGCCATCTCCAGGTCAGCGGCCAGTTGCTGGAGTTGGGTGGTGGTGACGCGCTGCAGTGTCACATCGATGCCGAGCGGGTCCAGGTGCAGTTGTTGGCCGGGGGAGGCGTCCAGTTTCCATGGGCCGGGGAGGGTGGTGCCGGGCCCGGCGTCGGGGTCGCTGGCGGCGAGGACGGCGGCCAGGCCGCCGCCGGCGTCGCTGCTTACGAGGTGGCTGAGCCGGTCGACCTCGTCGGGGGTGAACGGCACGGCCGACAAGATGATCTGGGGTGTCCAGGCGTCGTCGCCGACCTGGGCGGTGCGGGCGTGGCGGACCGAGGCCGCTCCGGCGTCAGCGAGTACGGCTTGCACATCGCGGGCACGTGCCTGCAGGTCGTCGAGGGCGAGGGTGACGGTGTCGGTGTAGCGCAGCCGGCCAGTGCTGATTACCTGGGGAAGATCTTCGCCGAAGGCGACGCAGGTGACCATGATGTGGTCGGCCCAAGGGCTGGTCGCCAGCTCCAGGGCCAGGGCGGTCAGGACCTCACTGGCCGGGCCGTGCCCGCCGGTGAGGGTGAGGGCGCCGGCGGTCTCCAGGTCCAGCAGGATGTGGGCGCC
>CAYNNX010000608.1:0-3714 GCA_964398515.1 uncultured Streptantibioticus sp.
GCGCGCGGACCGTCGACCTGCCCACCTACGCCTTCCAGCGTGAACGCTACTGGCTGCCGAGATCGTCCGCGCTCGACGTGTCATCGGCGGGTCTGGACTCCTCCGACCACCCACTGCTCGGCGCGGTCGTGGAGACGGCCGGGGGACAGGACGTCCTGTTCACCGGGCGGCTGTCCCCGGCCGACGAGCCCTGGATCGTGGAGCGTACGGTCGGTGGGGTGCCGGTCCTTCCGGAGACCGCGTTCGTGGAACTCGCCCTGTGCGCGGGTCGGCAGGCGGGGTTCCCGCACCTGAAGCAGCTGGACGTGGCGGCCCCGCTCGTACTGGCGCAACAGGGCGCGGTCCGCGTGCAGGTGCAGATCGGGGCGGGCGAGGACGGTGCCGACACCGGCCGGCGGTCGGTGCGGATCTACAGCCGGGCCGCCGCCGATGGCGAGGCGCCGTGGATCTGCCACGCCACCGGAGAACTCACCGACCATGTTCCGGCGGCCGGCTTCGACATGGTCTGCTGGCCGCCGACGGGCGCCGAGCCAGTGGCAGTGGCCGACCACGGGAGCCTGCGTGCCGCCTGGCGCGCCGGGGACGAGCTGTACGCCGAGGCCGCACTGCCGCCCGCCGAGCGGGAAGGAGCGGACCGCTACAGCCTGCACCCCGTACTGCTCGAAGCAGCCCTGGAACTGCTGGAGTCGGCCGGTGCCGGAGAGCCCGGCAAGGTGCTCGTGCCCGACACGTGGAGCGGCATCTCGGTGCTCGCCCCGGGAGCCACGACCGTGCGCGTACGGGTCCGGCCCGCCGTCGGCGGCGCGGTGGCGGTTGAGCTCGCCGACCCCGACGGCGCTCCGGTCGCCTCCGTGGCGTCCGTCCGGACACGGCCGGTGTCACTGCAGCACGTACTGGCGGGGCGCGTGGCAGGCCAGGACTGGATGTTCGAGGTCGACTGGGTGGAACACGCCGTCCCGGCCACTCCTTCCACCGACTCCGAGTGGGTGGTCCTCGGCGGCGACGGCCCCTACCACATCGAGGCGCTCCGCCAGGCGCTGGACGACGGCGCGCAGGCGCCCCTCTATGTACTCCTGCCCTGCGCCAAGACGCAGGGCGAAGTCGCCGCTGCGACAAGGCAGTTGCTAACCCACGTCTTGTCGGCCCTTCAGGAGTGGGTCGGCGACCAGCGGTTCGCCGACACGCGGCTCGTGGTGATGACGCGAGGAGCCGTCGCGCTGGACGGGGAGGCACTGGACCTCGCGCACGTCGCGGTGTCCGGAATGGTCAAGTCGGCCCAGGCCGAACACCCGCACCGGTTGCTGTTGGTCGACGCGGACGCCGACGGCGTCGGTCCCGCGCTCGCGGCACTCGCCGCTCTCGACGAACCGCAGGGAGCGGTGCGCGGCGACAAACTGTTCCTTCCGCGCCTGGAGAGGATCGCCCTGCCCGAGGAGACCGCCGCAGGCCCCTGGGATCCCGAAGGGACGGTGCTGGTCACCGGCGCATCCGGCGGAATCGGTCTGTCGCTCGCGCGCCACCTCGTCAGGGAACGCGGAGCGCGCAGGCTGCTGCTGGCCAGCCGCCGTGGTTCCGCCGCCGAAGGCATCACCGAATTCACTTCCGAGCTGGCCGAGTTGGGCGCGCATGTCGACGTGGCCGCCTGCGACATCGCGGACCGCGACGCCCTGCGGGCGCTGCTGGAATCGATCCCGGCCGGGCACCCGCTGGTGGCCGTGGTGCATGCGGCGGCGGCTCTCGATGACGGCGTGATCACCGCGCTGACCCCGGAACGCCTGGACACCGTGCTGCGGCCGAAGGTCGACGGGGCGCTGCACCTGCACGAGCTGACCAAGGACCTGGACCTTTCCGCGTTCCTCCTCTTCTCTTCCCTCGCCGGGGTTCTGGGCAGCGCCGGAGCGGCCAGCTACGCGGCCGCCAACGCCTTTCTGGACGGACTGGCGCGACAACGCCGTGCCGAGGGCCTGCCCGGTACCTCCCTGGCGTGGGGCCTGTGGACCGACAACGGCGGCATGGGAGACCGGATCACCGACGTCGACCGCAAGCGGATGAGCCGGGCCGGCGTGGTGCCGTTCACCTCCTCAGAAGGGCTGGCGCTCTTCGACGTCGCCCTCGGCCTCGACCGGCCGGTGATCGTGCCGGTCCGACTGGACTTCCCGGGACTGCGCGCCATGGCCCGTACCGGCATAATGCCGGCGGTCTTCCGGGGCCTCGTGCCGGACACCGGCGGCACCTCAGTGGAGACCGCGGCCGCCGGGCGCACCCCCGCCTTCCTGGCCCGGGGACTGGCCGGGGTGCCGGAGGCCGACCAGGAGAAGGTGCTGCTGGACCTGGTGCGCAACCAGGCCGCCGCCACCCTGGGCCTCCCCACCCCGGCCCGGATCGAACCCACCATCGCCTTCCGGGACATCGGATTCGACTCCCTGACCAGCGTGGAACTGCGCAACCGACTCAACGCCGCGACGGGGCTTCGGCTCAAGCCCACCCTGGTCTTCGACCACCCCACCCCGCTCGCCATTGCCCGGCTGCTGCACAAGGACCTGGTCCTGGATCTGGCCGCCGACACCCCGCCGGTACTGGAGGAACTGAACCGGTTGGAGGAACAACTCGGCGCGCTCGTCGTGGAGGACGCGGTACGGGACAAGGTCACCGCCCGGCTCAAGTCACTGCTGTGGAAGTGGACCGACACGCAACGGGACACGGCGGCGACCGCCGCACACGACGGTCCGGACCTCGACCTCGACCACATCGATGCCGCCACGGACGACGAGATGTTCGACCTCATCGACCGTGAAATCGGCTCTTTCTGACTTTTCATCACGCACTGCTAGCGAGGACGTGAAACACATGTCGAACGACGACAAGCTCAGGGATTACCTCAAGCGCGTGATGGTGGACCTGCGTCACACCCGTCGGCAGTTGGGAGAGCTGGAGGCGAAGGACACCGAGCCCATTGCCATCGTCGGGATGTCCTGCCGGTACCCGGGCGGGGTCGGCTCGCCCGAGGAGCTGTGGGAACTGGTCTCCTCAGGCCGCGACGCCATAACGGCGTTCCCCGCCGACCGCGGCTGGGACCTGGCCGCCATCCACGACCCCGAACCCGGACGCACGGGCAAGACATACGTGCGCGACGGCGGATTCCTCCACGACGCCGCCGAGTTCGACCCCGCGTTCTTCGGGATCTCTCCCCGCGAGGCCCTGGTCATGGACCCGCAGCAGCGGCTGCTGCTGGAGACCTCGTGGGAGGCTTTCGAGCGCGCGGGCATCGACCCGGCCGTCGCGCGCGGCACCCGCACCGGCGTGTTCGTCGGCACCAACGGCCAGGACCACGCCTACCTACAGCAGCGGGGCGACGCGGACATCGAGGCCCACCTCGTCACCGCGAACACCGCCGCCGTGGTCTCCGGCCGGATCTCCTACGTCTTCGGCCTCGAAGGCCCGGCCGTCACCGTGGACACGGCCTGCTCGTCCTCGCTGGTGGCCCTGCACCTGGCCGCCGAGGCACTGCGCCGCGGCGAGTGCTCGCTGGCGCTGGCCGGCGGGGTGACCGTGATGGCCACGCCGAACACCTTCATCGCGTTCAGCGCCCAGCGCGGCCTGTCCCCGGACGGCCGCTGCCGCGCCTTCTCCGCTTCCGCCGACGGCACGGCGATGTCCGAGGGTGTCGGCGTGCTCCTGCTGGAGCGGCTGTCCGACGCCCGCCGCAACGGCCAC
>CAYNNX010000609.1:0-3702 GCA_964398515.1 uncultured Streptantibioticus sp.
GCGGCCGGCATCTGCCTGGAGGTCTGCGGCCGGCGCTTCGGCGCCGAGCTCGGCAAGGGCGCGACCATGCTCCGGGCCCAGCTCACCGGCCGGGTCTGCCACCGCGTCAACGACGAAGCGTCCGCCAGGACGGCGCTCGGCGACATGGCCCCCGAAGCCGTGGGCGCCGCCTGCGCCATCGCTTCCGAACGACCCGGCCTGGCCGTCCCCGGGCACACCTCCGGCGGCTGGTCCCGCCTCCGCACCACGTTCGACCTCGACGGCCGGACCACCGCCTCACCGCCGAAGCGGGACTTCCCGGCATCCGCGTGCACGACGCCCGGCATGGCGCCGCCACCCTCCTGGCCGCCGGGAACGTGCACCCCCGCGTCGCGATGGAGATCCTCGGGCACAGCAAGATCAGCGTCACCATGGACATCTACACGCACGTGCCCAACGCGCTGAAGCGGGAGGCCGT
This sequence comes from uncultured Streptantibioticus sp., assembly GCA_964398515.1. GTDB lineage: Bacteria > Actinomycetota > Actinomycetes > Streptomycetales > Streptomycetaceae > CAYNNX01. The sequence goes on from CAYNNX010000609.1 coordinate 458, forward strand.
CGCCCCCATGGACCGGATGCTGAGTCGCCGCCCCAGCCGTGACGGCCATCCGTATCCACCGCCGTTGATGTCAAACGCGGATGTCAGAAGCCCCGAAGCCTGATCGCTTCGGGGCTTTTCCGCTGGTGGGCACAGACGGATTCGAACCGCCGACTGTCGTCGGCTGAGGCCGATAGGAGAAGCCCCGAACAGCCACCGCCGTCACCCGGCCGAGGCCCCCGTACTGCGATGCAGATGCGCCGGTGCGGCCAAGGGGGACCACGCAATCTGACATCCATCGCTGACATCAACGACCGCGTACAGCGGCAGACCCGTACAGGCACCGGCAGCCAGGCGGGCCCCGATCTCCTGGCCGGACGCAGCCTCCGGATCGAACTTGTAAAGCGGTGATCTCTGAACCGAGGTCACCGACGCGTTAACCACGGCAGGTCAAGGCCCCAATGTGCCCGTTCAGCCGGGTGATTCCCAAGCTGATATTCGTTGCCGCACGCCCGTCGTGCTCCGACGTGAAGCGGTGCGCCCCTTCACAGGCGGCATGACCCGCGCCAGTGTGCCTAGAACCGCGAGCTCACCATCAAGTCGGAAGGAGACGGCATGGCGAAGTGCGGCGCGCCCACAAAGGCAGGCGGTCGGTGTCAGAGGAAGGTGGTGGCCGGTACCTCCCGGTGTCCGGTCCATCAAGGGCCCTGGTCGGCGTACGGCGTGGCTCAGCGCAAGGAGAAGGAAGCCAAGGAGAAGAGGCGCAAAATACGTAAAAAGCGCTAATAGGTACGGATGAGGTGCGTCCGTCCAAGAGTTGGTCCGATCAAGGAAGCCCCGATGGGGGTGCATCGACCCTTCGGGCCGATACCGGCAGTTGCCGCGCCTGGCCAGCACCCGCGCCGTGATACCGCCGTCTTTCAGTGCACCGCCGTACCCGCGCTGTGACGCCGCGGTTTGGCGCTTCGCGCCGCGCGGAGACGAATCGGGGGCTCCTCCGGACCCCGCCCCCGCTTACTGGGCCCCGGGGTTGCTGACGGCCCCCATGCCGCCGGTCACGACGAGACGCAGCTCCTACGCGCGGAGGTCGGGGGCTGACATCCACGGATGACACCAACGAGGGGGACCCCGGCGCATCCTGACGGCTCAGCGCAGAACCGCCGACGCCAGCCGAGCACCGGCGGGCAGGGCAGCAGCGGCCACCGGATCGAACTAAAAAGCGACCATCAACAGCTCGGTGCCCGTCGCTATAGTTGTTTGGATACCAAGGAGGTCCACATGTCCGAGAACCGTGCTTCCGGGCCCGTTGCCTTAGCCCTTGCCGCGCTGGGGGGTGCCCTTCGTGCTCGCGCTACATATCCAACTGACCGGGCACGAGACGTACGTCGATTCGCTGCTCCGATTCGCCGGAACTGCGTGGGGCCTGGCCTTGACCGTGGCCGCCATCGAGCGGCAGACGCGCCGCCCCAGGCGTGACTGACGTCAGTCCCGGGCGGCAGCCGTTGCTGTACAGCAGCGAAGTACAGCAACCTCCCCGAACGCAGGTAACCCGAAGCACCCGTCAGCAGCCCATCCCTGGCCTCTATGACCACCGTTGACCGATCTCTGTAGAGCTACGGATCAGAAAGGCCCCGGGAGCCGATACACCGGTGCTGCCGTCGTGGGCTTGCGTGGTCGACGCTATCGACCTTGCGAGCGTTACGGCCACTGCGTGTGTTCCTCCCTGTGGTGCTACTGGTCGGTGTCCTGCCAAGGGAACGGGGCGAGGTCGGGCTCGACCCAGCCGTTCTTCGCCTGCGGGCTGGCCAGTGTTGCCGGACGGTAGAAGCGGGTCAGCAGGCGCTTGTCGAGCAGCGCGGGATGGTGGTCGGCGAACGCGGTGAAGTCGCGTTCACCGCGTTCGGCCGCGTGGTGCCCCACCAGTTCCACCCAGGCGCGGCTGACGGTCGCGTGGTATTTCTGAGGCGAGCCGGCGTAGCGGGCAGTGCGCTGGATGCCATCGCTGACCAGGCCGACCGCTGCGGGCACGCCGCACCGTCGCACGGCCAGCCATGTCAGGTGGACGTGCTCCCGGTGGCCGAACCGCTCGGTGGTCGCCATCACTTCGGCCATCAGCTCCTCGAAGGTGGGCGCGCAGCCGACCTGCATTCCGGGCTGGTGTGGGGTCATGAGGACACCTCCGTCAGGGCTTGTAGGGCGGTGCGCAGGGCAGCGACAGCCTCGGCGGGCAGGTTGGCGAGCGCGCGGCGCTCCAGGTCGGTGACGACCTGTCGGATCGTCGTGGCGGCCAGGCGTCCGGAAGAGGTGAGCTCGATGAGCACCGCCCGGCGGTCTCCCGGGCGGGCGCCCCGAGTGATGTGGCCGTGTCGTTCCAAACGGTCCAGCACGCCGGTCAGTGTGGTGGGGCGGGTGCCCATGGCCGCGCCCAGTTCGGACACGGTTCGTCCGCGGCCGTCCGCGAGGTTGGCCAGCGCATTGATCTCTGAGGCGGTCAGGTCCAGGTCGACGAGCTCTGCGGCGAGTACCTGCAGGGTGGCGTGGGTGGCCCGCTGGAGCGCCAGCAGAGCCGACCACTCGGATGGAACGGTTTCGCACTTCACGATTTCGGACTATACGATTTCGTACCACCTGCTACAAGCAGATCACGCCGCAGCCGCGGCCACCCTCGAATCGCTCCCAAGGACGTAATCCCCGGCAGAGTGGCTGCGGCCGGTGGCCGGTGCCACGAGACATACGCGCGCCTGGTCCGTCGGCGCTCCCGCCGTCGTGGCTGACTGTCCCCGACTGAGGTCCGAGCGGGCAGCCACGAGCAGCACCCGCCGTCGCTGTCGCCCGGCTCCCGCCCCGTGGACTATCCGTGGACGGGAAACCACCCGAACGTGGCCCATGGAGCCGTGACCTGCGGGAATCTTCAACAGTGCAGGGGCCTCCGGAGCCGTTGCAGTACAGCACGGCAAAGCAGCAACCGCTACAGAATCTCTCGGTCAGGGCTTCTGCGACGACCCGCGACGCGGCACGTCCCGAAGGATGTCTTCGATCTGGCCGTTGCTGGCCTCGTAACCGGCACCGCCATCCTCCAACAGCATGATCCGCCGAATCTGATTAGTAGTCAGTCCCCGATCGTGCAGGTTCAGGACCTGGTCGCGCCACGCGATTGCCGCTCCTGCCCCTTCGATGTTGAAGTGGGCATCGGATTGACGCTCAGCGATCTTCTGAGCTTGCTCCGCTTTGGCAGACACCCTCGGTGTGGTGGTCAGGCTGCGAGG
>CAYNNX010000610.1:0-3694 GCA_964398515.1 uncultured Streptantibioticus sp.
TGAGCCGTACGGCCGCCGGGCCCGTCGAGTGCCGTACGGAGTTGGTGGCCAGCTCGCAAGCTACTTGCAAAAGTACGGGCCTTGTCTCCAGGCGCTACGCTCGTGCGCATGACCGAGTTTGTCCAGGTGGCAACCGCGACCGAGAGTCGCCAAGAAGCAGAGAAGCTTGCCCGCTCAGTGGTCTCGGCCCGGTTGGCGGCAGGGGCTCAGATCGTTGGGCCGGTGATCTCCGCGTTCTGGCATCAAGGCGAGTTCGGCACGGGTGAGGAGTGGCAACTCCTGTTCAAGACTCGGGCTGACAGGTATGCCGATCTTGAAGCACACCTGTTGCAGCACCACCCGTGGCAGAACCCAGAGGTCTCGGCCGTGCCGATTGTCGCGGGGTCAGATACATACCTGCGGTGGATCGAGCGGACCACAGGGCCGGATGCGGCGGTCTGATCTCACATCGCGGCCTTCTCCAAGGTCTCGGCGACCAAAGGCACTTCTTTGTGAGCGCTGAGACGTTGGAGTACGGGCGAGAGGCGTTGACGCGGTCGAACCGACGCGACTCCCTCCGACAACTCCAGTGCGCGGCCGGTGACGGCTGCCGCTTGTTCGACTTCTCCGGCGGCTAGGTACGAATCGGCCAGCCAGGACAGGTAGAGGGCCTTGTCGCGGGCGTGGGCGTCGTCGTAGCGGGCGAGCACGTCTTCCAGGACGGGGACCGCACGAAGGGGGCGGCGGAGTTCGGCCCAGCAGCGGCCGGTCATGATCTGGAGCTCGTTGCGATCAACCCACGCGGCCCAGTCGGGCGCGGCCGTTTGGTCGTCCTCGCTAAGGGCTGCCTCCGCGATGTTGAGTGCGCGCTCTGTCTCACTGGCATTCCCGGCGAGTGCGTAGGCCCATGCAAGGCGCTCGTGGAGGAGGGCGCGCACTCTGGGCGGCGCGTCAGGGCCTGCGGTGCGGCAGGACTCGATCGCGATCCCTATACCGGCTTGGCGATCTCCGTTGATCTTCTGATAGGCGAGGAATGCGAGAGCGTTCCCGGCCAGGGCGACGTCTCCGGCTTCGGTGGCAGCCTGGTGGCTGGCCTTGTAGAGGCCGCGGGCATCGGCATGCTTGCCCGCGTCGAATGCGGCCCATCCGGCTTGCTGGGCCTGCTCGGACAGCACGGACAGCAGGGCGCGGCCGGTCTCCTCGGTGTAGCTGCCGTTCTTCAGGATGGCCATGGTGGCCTGGTGCTCGCCGAGGTAGACGCGGAAGGTGTCGCCTCCGCCGAGGATGTCGTCAAGGCGGCGTAGGCGTGCGGTGCGCTCTCGCAACTGGTCAGGCACATCTCGGCTGATGTGACGGCCCAACGTGGGTTTGGTGATGTCGGGCAGACCTAGGACCAGGCCGGTCCCGGCTGTGGCCCTGAAAAACTCTCGCCGCCGCACTGTCTCGTCTCCCTCTCCGTTTGGGGCGTGGCTGCGTGCTGGCGCGGCGGGAGCGTGACTTGCCGGTCTTGCGGTCTCCCAGTCGCGGGGAGCCAAACCGAGCATGTGTCCGGGGATGCGTAGAGCGTCGGCGATCGTCGCGATCTTGTCAAACGAGGTGATAGAGCCGTGGCCGCGAGCCAGTGTTCCCACTCGTTCCGGCTTGATGCCGCATTCAGTGGCGATCTTGGAGTAGCTGATGCCGCCCCACTTGCGGGCGAGTGAAAAGACGGTGCCGAAGTCGTGAGCCGCGATCGCGGCTTGCATGTCGGCGCGGTTCAAGACGTCACGCGGTAGCGCCGTCGGCGGGTGGTATGTCGTCATCTCATGCCCCGGTGCGCCTGCTGGTGACGGTGTGTGGCGTGGTCCTGACCGCCAGCGTACCCATGATGGGTACCCCCATGGTCGGGAAGGCAACGCCGCGCTCTCACACGACAGTTGGAACCGTCCTAACTGTGCTGGTGAGGCGAGATCGATGACTGCTGCGATGACCATTCATGTCTACCGGGTCAACCCCGCGACCGGAGAGCGCCGCGATCTTGGTAGGTGGTCGGCTCCGGCGAAGCGTGAACAGGTGCCTCCCCAATCGTCGGCGTGGCCTCCCTGCCGGTGCTCGCGATGCCGGGCGAATGAGGTAGCGCGGTGAGCGATGGCCGGACGGCGATGGCCGGACCTCGCGCGGGCTTCTGGGCCGAGTGCGTGACACGCACCGCTGAGGAGGGGGTGTGTCTTGTGGCATCGCTTGACGCGATGACGCCTGTTCAGGCGGTGCGATGGGTGCGGATCGCGGCTCGGACGCTGGTGTCCCTGCTGGACGATGCCGAGCGCGATGCGGCGTTGGCCTGGTTGGACGGCGGGGGCTGCATCGGTGCTGTGGCCGGGCTGCGGCGCGGGCAGCCGTGCGCGTTCATGGTTAGGCGCGGTGGGACCTCGGTTGAGTGGACGGTCCGGCCGGTGGTCTTCCTGCCTCTTGCTGGACGGGATGATCGGGGAGTACCCGAGTGCGCGAGGCGGTACGCCTGCCCGGTCACAGATCCGAACCACGACTGCGGGAGTGGCCGTGGATAGCGGGTGCTTGCTGTGCAAGTGCGAGCTGTGCGGGTGCCTGGTCGTGGCCTCGACGCTGCGCGCTCGAGAGTACTACGTGCCCGATCGAGTAGGGGCCCTGGAGCACTTCACACAGATTGTCTGCGCCGATGCGGCGGCTTGCTACGCGCGGTCTGCTGAGCCGGATCACTGGGTCCGGGTGGGAGCTGCCGTGCCCATCGGCCGGGAGCCGGAGGAGGGGGCAGCGCTGGTGATGTGCCACCTGTGCCACGCTCCAGCGACGGTCGATGAGCTGTCTATCGTGCGTGTGCGCGATGAGGATGGCTGGTGGGCGATGGTCCGGTGTGCTGACGAGGCGGCGTGCGAAGAGCGTGAGCGCATAGGCCCCGGCCCACCTGAAGTGGCCTGGTGACCGTTGACTCCCTGGTGCGCGGGACCGCTGGGCTGGCTTTCCTTGATCGGTCAGCCTGGTGGCGCCAACCTCCCGAGCACCAGGGGACCAACTGACGGCGGAGACGTGGTGGCCAACCCCGGGCCCGAGTGCCCCTCTCTTGGCGCCCCCGTCAGAGCCTGCGGACGGGCTGGGTCGTCAGTTCCTAACCGAAGAACGTTACCGGACCACCCCGATCGGCCTGGACAGCTTGCGGGGTGGTCCGGCGGAGCTCCGCGAGCGGACCCCGGTGCCGATGGTACCGGGGTGCTCGTCGTGCTCATGGTCCAAAGCACCTGGCCAAAAACGGGAGTTGAGCCGGTTACGGGGAAGGACGTGTGCGGATGTGTGGCCCGGACGAGTTCGAGGCGGACGAGATGCTGTGGACGCCGGGGGTCGATTACGTGGGCGGCTGGCGGGACGCGAAGGATGCGTGTGGGGAGCTGCTGTCAGCTATGTGGGCGGCTGGCTTGGAGATGCAGGGTGTAACTGCGGTGGGTCAAGCGGCGGCAGACGGTTCGGGCGTGGTGCGACTGCGCGTACCGGCAGCCACCGTGCGGGCTCTGGCCGAGGTGGTCCGTGCCGTGAGGGACGGCCGTGATGCCCGGCGACCGGCGGCATGATGTTGCCCGGTGTGCAGTGCCTGAGTGGCGCGCTGTGGGCACGCGGCCGGCCGGAGCGGCTTTGGCCGGTGGCCTGCCCGGGCTGGGGTCGGGCATGGTCAGGGGGCCTTACGCTCGTTCAGCGAATCGGGCGGGGC
>CAYNNX010000611.1:0-3690 GCA_964398515.1 uncultured Streptantibioticus sp.
TCGCCGAGCACGAGTACCTGATCGTCGCCAACGCCTCCAACGCCCAGGTGGTGCTGGACGCGGTCACCGAGCGCGCCGCGGGCTTCGACGCCGCCGTGCGCGACGAGCGGGACGCCTACGCGCTGCTGGCGGTGCAGGGCCCGCACTCCCCGGCGATCCTGGCCTCGCTGACCGACGCGGACCTGGACGGGCTGAAGTACTACGCGGGGCTGCCCGGCACGGTCGCCGGGGTCCGCGCCCTCATCGCCCGCACCGGCTACACCGGCGAGGACGGCTTCGAGCTGTTCGTCGACCCGGCCGACGCCGAGAAGCTGTGGCAGGCGCTGACGGAGGCGGGCGCCCCCTACGGGCTCGTGCCGTGCGGGCTGTCCTGCCGCGACACGCTGCGCCTGGAGGCGGGGATGCCGCTGTACGGGCACGAGCTGAGCCTGGCGCTCACCCCGTTCGACGCGGGGCTGGGCCGGGTGGTGAAGTTCGACAAGCCGGGCGACTTCGTCGGCCGCGAGGCGCTCCAGGCCGCCGCCGACAAGGCGCGCAGCGAGGCGCCGCGCAAGCTGGTGGGCCTGGTGGCGGCGGGCCGCCGGGTCCCGCGGGCCGGGTACGCCGTGGTCTCCGCCGAGGGCGCGGTGATCGGCGAGGTCACCTCCGGCGCCCCCTCCCCCACGCTGGGCAAGCCGATCGCGATGGCCTACGTGGACGCGGCCTACGCCGAGCCGGGCACCTCCGGCGTCCACGTCGACATCCGGGGCGGTCACGAGCCCTACGAGGTCGTCGCGCTCCCCTTCTACAAGCGCGAGCGCTGAGCGCCCCGCCGCGAGGCGAGCGTCAGCACCGCGCACCCGTCCAGCGGGCCCCGTTTAGCGAGCACCCACCCGTATCCAGGAGAATTCCCCCATGAGCAACCCTGAGCAGCTGCGCTACAGCAAGGAGCACGAGTGGCTCTCGGCCGTCGAGGACGGCGTCGCCACCGTGGGCATCACCCAGTTCGCCGCCCACCAGCTCGGCGACGTGGTCTACGTCGACCTCCCGCAGGCCGGCACCGAGGTCGCCGCCGGCGAGACCTGCGGTGAGCTGGAGTCCACCAAGTCGGTGAGCGATCTGTACTCGCCGGTCAGCGGCACGGTCACCGAGGTCAACGAGGACGTGGTCAACGACCCGTCGCTGGTCAACGAATCCCCCTTCGAGAACGGCTGGCTGTTCAAGGTGCGGGTCTCCGAAGAGCCCGCCGAGCTGCTCTCCGCCGCCGAGTACGCCGCCTTCGCCGGCGAGTGACCAGGAGATCTGCCACCATGTCGCTTCTCAACAGCTCCCTGCACGAGCTCGACCCCGAGGTCGCGGCCGCCGTCGACGCCGAGCTGCACCGCCAGCAGTCCACCCTGGAGATGATCGCCTCGGAGAACTTCGCTCCGGTGGCGGTCATGGAGGCCCAGGGGTCCGTCCTGACCAACAAGTACGCCGAGGGCTACCCGGGCCGCCGCTACTACGGCGGCTGCGAGCACGTGGACGTCGCCGAGCAGATCGCCATCGACCGGGTGAAGGAGCTGTTCGGCGCCGAGGCCGCCAACGTCCAGCCGCACTCGGGCGCGCAGGCCAACGCGGCCGCGATGTTCGCGCTGCTCAAGCCGGGCGACACCATCCTGGGCCTGGACCTCGCGCACGGCGGGCACCTGACCCACGGCATGAAGATCAACTTCTCCGGCAAGCTGTACAAGGTCGTCCCCTACCACGTGGACGACACCACCGGCCTGGTCGACATGGCCGAGGTCGAGCGGCTCGCCAAGGAGAACCGCCCGCAGCTGATCGTCGCCGGCTGGTCGGCGTACCCGCGCCAGCTGGACTTCGCCGCGTTCCGCCGGATCGCGGACGAGGTGGGCGCCTACCTGATGGTGGACATGGCGCACTTCGCGGGCCTGGTGGCCGCCGGGCTCCACCCCAACCCGGTGCCGCACGCCCACGTGGTGACGACCACCACGCACAAGACGCTGGGCGGTCCGCGCGGCGGCGTGATCCTGTCCACCGCCGAGCTGGCCAAGAAGATCAACTCCGCGGTCTTCCCCGGCCAGCAGGGCGGTCCGCTGGAGCACGTGATCGCGGCCAAGGCGGTGGCGTTCAAGGTCGCGGCGAGCGAGGAGTTCAAGGACCGGCAGCGCCGCACGCTGGAGGGCGCCAAGGTCCTCGCCGAGCGCCTGTCCCAGGCCGACGCGCGCCAGGCCGGGGTCGCGGTGCTCTCCGGGGGCACCGACGTCCACCTGGTCCTGGTCGACCTGCGCGACAGCGAGCTCGACGGCAAGCAGGCCGAGGACCGGCTGCACGAGATCGGGATCACGGTCAACCGCAACGCGATCCCCAACGACCCGCGCCCGCCGATGGTCACCTCGGGCCTGCGCATCGGCACCCCGGCGCTGGCCACCCGCGGCTTCGGCGCCGACGACTTCCGCGAGGTCGCGGACGTCATCGCCGAGGCGCTCAAGCCGTCCTACGACGCGCAGGCACTGGGTGCCCGGGTCGCGGCGCTCGCCGCGAAGTACCCGCTGTACCCGAATCTGTAACACTTTGGGGGCGGCGGTCCGCCAGGCCCGCCGCCCCCGTTCCCTCCTGGCAATACCTGACCGCGAGCAGACAAGGAAGTCCACCCGTGGCCATCTCGGTCTTCGACCTGTTCTCCATCGGCATAGGACCGTCCAGCTCGCACACCGTGGGCCCGATGCGTGCGGCCGGCATGTTCGCGCGTCGGCTGAAGAACGAAGGGCTCCTCGCCCACACGCACGCGGTCCGCGCCGAGCTCTTCGGTTCACTGGGCGCGACCGGCCACGGCCACGGCACCCCCAAGGCGGTCCTGCTCGGCCTGGAGGGCAACTCACCCCGCACGGTCGACGTGGAGACCGCCGACGACCAGGTCGCCCGCATCCGCACCAGCGGCCGGATCAACCTGCTCGGCGCGCAGGAGATCGCCTTCGACGCCGACCGCGACCTGATCCTGCACCGGCGCCGCGCCCTGCCGTACCACGCCAACGGCATGACGCTCTTCGCCTATGACGCCGACGGCGCACCGCTGCTGGAGAAGACGTACTACTCGGTCGGCGGCGGCTTCGTGGTGGACGAGGACGCGGTGGGCGAGGACCGCATCAAGCTCGACGACACCGTGCTGCGCCACCCGTTCCGCACCGGGGACGAGCTGCTGCGGCTCTCGCGCGAGACGGGCCTGTCGATCTCGGCGCTGATGCTGGAGAACGAGAAGGCCTGGCGCACCGAGGAGGAGATCCGGGCCGGGCTGCTGGAGATCTGGGCCGTCATGCGCGGCTGCGTCGAGCGCGGCATGAGCCGTGAGGGCATCCTGCCGGGCGGCCTGAAGGTGCGCCGCCGGGCCGCCCACTCCGCCCGCCAGCTGCGCGCCGAGGGCGACGCGGCGGCGCGGGCGATGGAGTGGGTGACGCTCTACGCGATGGCGGTCAACGAGGAGAACGCGGCGGGCGGGCGCGTGGTCACCGCTCCCACCAACGGCGCGGCCGGGATCATCCCGGCGGTCCTGCACTACTACGTCAACTTCGCGGCGGGCGGCGCCTGCGACCAGGAGAAGGAAGAGGGCGTGATCCGCTTCCTGCTGGCGGCCGGGGCCATCGGCATGCTCTTCAAGGAGAACGCCTCGATCTCCGGTGCGGAGGTCGGCTGCCAGGGCGAGGTCGGCTCGGC